>JBJMGS010000309.1:0-5085 GCA_045807785.1 Pyrinomonadaceae bacterium | reverse complement strand
TTCCTTTGGGAGCATTGGTCGCGGCGGCATTTGGGTCGCATCACCGCCACCGTCTACTCTATCGAAGGCGATCCGACGACCACCGCCTTCTACATTGAGCCGGATGAGAGCGGGGCTTGGCGGGTGGCGACCGAATACGAAAGCGAATGCTGCTGGTTTTACCGGATGGAGGGGAAAGAAAGAAAGCGTGAGAGTGGCAAGGGTGCTTATTACGTAGTTGAGCGCGTCGTAGGCGGAAGAGATGAAAAGGCTAAAGAGTTCCGCATAGTGTGGTCTGTCATACCAGAAAGTGAGAAACGCCAGCCTAACACCTACGCGCTTCGTCTGAGAAAGGGTTCAAGGAATCAGGAAAATGGCTTGGATGATGGGGCATTTATTCTCTGACCGCGCCATCTAACAACGGCATGCACCCGACCGCGAATAGCGCGACTCTCATCCGCAAGACTCGGCGCTATCGAGGTTGGGTGCGCGGCGGGTGATGCCGGGCGTTAGATGGCCTTCAATATGGCTCACTTCATAGACATAATCCTCACGCTCATTGCCTTCGTTGTGCCTGCTTATTTGGTCGTCAGGTTCAATCTCATCGGCGTTCTCGTCGGGGCGCTTATCTTTTGGCTGACGCTGATTATCGCCGGTGAGGTCTTATCAGCTCTCGACCCGGAGCGAGGTCGCCTCCTCGATGCTGTTTGGTTACGGGCGGGATACCTGGCGAGTCTCATCTACTGCGCGTTGATTTATGGCGCGAAGCAGTTATATTCCTTCTGGCGAGCGAAGAGCCGTCGGGCCATCTAACAAGGGGATGAACCTGACGCGCAACACAGCGGCTCTGTTATCCTTCAGGTTGACTGCGCGCCGGTTATCCCCAGCGTTAGGCGACTCCTAGCCAGGAGATTATCGATGCGTTTAGACGATCAACTGACAGCAACAGATGAGCAGGCCATCCACAAAGGGCTGACGACCTACGGCAATCAGTGCGCGCCGCCTCGTAACTACCACTCGCTCTCTTTAGTGGTTCGCAACTCGGAGGGACGCGCCGTCGCGGGGCTGCTCGGTTCTACCATCTGGGACTGGCTCCAGGTGGATGCGCTCTGGGTTGAAGAGTCAATGCGGGGCCGTGGCTTTGGCACAAGGCTGCTGGCCGAGGCGGAGCAGCGGGCTTTGGCGAGAGGCTGTGGTAAGGCCCGCCTTGACACGTTCGACTTTGAGGCGCGGTCGTTCTATGAGGAGCGCGGTTACGTGGTGTATGCCGAGTTGGTAGGCTTCCCGGATGGGCATCGACAGTTTCATATGTATAAAGTCATGGGAGAAGGGGCCGCCACCTAACAATTCATTGCAGCGGAGCGCGAGTTAGCGAGCCTCTCATGCTAGACTAACTTGCATTGGCGGTGCGTGCGCACCCGCTGAATTCGAGCGTTAGATAGTCTTAATTGCTAAAGGCCAGCACGCTGAAAGGTGAGCGCAGTAGGAAGAACTCTTCAAGCGCACGCTGGCGAACCTCTACAACCAGCGCCCCGCTTGGCTCGACCTCGCACACCGCAAGCTCGACGCCGCCGTCTCCGACGCCTACGACTTCCCCGCCGAACTCCACGACGCTAGCATCCTCGCGCGCCTGCTCGAACTCAACCGCGCCGCCGCAAGCGCGTAACCTGGGAGCGCGGGCATCCTGCCCGCCTTGAGCGCGCCAGCCGAAACGAAGTTAGCGCCGCCATTCAACGCTCGAATCGCGGCGCTAACTGCTAAAGCGTGCTGACGGCACGCTTTGGCGGGCAAGATGCCCGGGCTCCCAGGGGCTCTGCACGCGCGCGAAGCGTGCCTGCGCGCGTGACAGACGCCGATGCGCACGCGTCACTGGGCGAGCGCCAGCCACACCGAGCGCTCGCCGCGCACGCACGCCGAGCCAGCCGTCAAGCCCGACTGACTTCCCGTCATGAATCGGTTAGGATGCTCGACGAGTTAGTAGTGGGTCAGTTTGAAAAGGCATTCACCGCAGAGACGCAGAGAGCGCAGAGATCACGCAGAGAAGAAGTTGTCTTTCTCTGCGCCCCCTCTGCGTCCTCTGCGTCTCTGCGGTGAAGGCTTTGAGTCTTGTCTTTGCTCATCTTCCAACCTGACCCGCACCCTGAAATTGTCAGTAGCTCCCAACACGGCACAGCAAGGAGACAGAGGATGACGCAGCACGCGACGGGGACGTTCGAGGTGAAGCTGACGCCGCAGGCGTCGGACGAAGAGACGGCGGCAGCAGTCGGCAGGCTGACGCTCGACAAACAGTTCAGCGGCGCGCTGGAAGGGACGAGCCGGGGCGTGATGCTCGCCGTCCACGGCACGGTCGAGGGCTCTGCGGGCTACGTCGCGATGGAGCAGATCAGTGGTACGCTCGGCGGTCGCCGCGGCACGTTCGCCCTCCAGCACACGGGCACGATGGAGCGCGGCGCGCAACAACTGAGCATCACCGTCGTCCCGGACTCCGGCACGGATCAACTCGCCGGACTCTCCGGTCGGATGTCGATCCGCGTCGAAGACGGGAAACACTTTTACGACTTCGAGTACACGCTCGCCGGCAGCCAGTAGAGGCTCACCCACTCTGAAGACGCGGACTTAAACATCATGGACACGAACCAACTACTCGAAACGTGGGACACGCACAACCGCATCAACCTCTATCTGCTCGACGCGATCCAGCCCGAAGCTTTGCGCGCCGTCTCCGCCTCGAAGGGGCGCGACGTCGGCGAGCAGTTCGCGCACCTGCACAACGTCCGCCTGATGTGGCTCAAGTCCGCCGCGCCGGAACTCATCGGCGATCTCGTCAAGATTGAGCGCGGCGCGCCCGCCGACAAGGCTGCGCTCAGCGGCGCGCTCGAAGCGTCTGGACGCGCCGTGCGAGAGCTACTCGCGAAGGCGGCGGCTGACGGCGGCAGGGTCAAGGGCTTCAAGCCGCACGTCGTCGCCTTCCTCGGCTACCTCGTCTCGCACGAGTCGCACCACCGAGGGCAGATCGCCCTCACGCTCAAGCAGGCGGGTCACCCGGTCGATAAGAAAACCCTCTTCGGCCTGTGGGAGTGGGGCGTGCGGTAGCTTCGCGGCTTAGGTATCATTCATCTGTTGAAACGCGAGCCGCCTCCGATTCGTTCATTAGAAGGTGAGCAGAGCTTTTTCGCCGACGCGCTTCATGACGTTCGACCCGCGCAACATTCTCGTCATCGACTTCGGTCAGATGGGCGACGTGATGCTCAGCCTGCCCGCGCTCGCCGCGCTCCGGCAGAGGTTCCCGCGCGCGCGCATCACGGTCGCGGTCGGGAAACCCGGCAGGCAGATCGTCGAGCTGACCGGCTCGGCAAACGAGACGCTCGTCGTGGATCGCGTCGAGTTGCGCGACGGGTTCGTGCCCGCGTCACTCTTCAAGATCGCGCGGCTCGTCGGAGAGGTCAGGCGGCGCAGGTTCGATTTCGTCATCGACCTGCACAGTCTGTCGGAGACGAACCTGCTCGGATTCCTCTCGGGCGCGCCCCGCAGGCTCTACTCGCGCCGCCCCGGCAGATCGCTCGACTTCCTCTCAAACTTCCGCCCCGCGCCTCCCGTCGAAGATCGAGAGAAGCACGCGGTCGAGCGTTACCTCGACGTGCTCGCGCCGCTCGCAGTCGGCGAGGTCTCGCGGACGCCGCGCCTGCCCCTGCGCCCGGAGGCGGAGCGCGCCGTCGATCAGTTGTTCAGGAAAGAGAAGCTCGGCAAGGACGCGCCGCTCGTCGGCATCTTCCCCGGCGCGGGGCATCCGAGCCGACAGTGGAGCCTCGAACGCTTCGCCCAGATCGCCGAGCGCGTCGCGCGCAATGATAACTTACGCACGCTCGTCTTCCTCGGGCCGGAAGAGCGCGCCGTCGCCAGAGAGATTCGGGCCGCCTTCCCCGCACGCACAACGACCTTCATCGAAAAACTGGACATCGCGCAGCTCGCCTCTGCGCTCGCGCGCCTGAGCGTGCTCGTCTCGAACGACACGGGACCCGTCCACGTCGCCGCCTCGGTCGGCACGCCGGTCGTCGTCCTCGTCGGTCGCCCGACGCGCGACGGCTACGAGCCCGTCGGCGCGCGCCACCGCACCATCTACGGACGCGACATCGACGCGATCACGGTCGAAGAGGTTTACGCCGCCACGCGCACGGCGCTCGCCGCCGAGCGTACCGCCTCGATCTTCGCGAGCTGAACGCCCCGCCCCCGCCTCCCGCACGCAAAAACCCCGGCATTTCCGCCCGCACCGCGCGGTAAAATTCTCAAGGAGAAGGGTGTGGACAATGCCCGTTTGTTTGTGTGATACTGATTTTGCCGCCCTCAGTGCGGCATTCGAAGGGATCACTTGACAGCCGGGACTGACCGTAAGTTCCACCGACGCCCCGACCTACAACACGCCCCTCGGGTCGCCGCAACCTCTACAGACAACCGAATCGTTAAAAGCGCCCTCACCGTCGCTCTCGTCAGCGAGCGCCTTTTCGCGCACGCCGCCGCACGTCGTCCCGCTCACGCCTCGCCGCAGGGCGCAAGTCGGGCAGGGCTGTCGGCAGGCGCGAGCCTCGCAAGGCAAATCTCTTTTTCGGAGTGAAACCCATGCGCAGACAAACCTCCCGACTCCTTCTCTCATTCGCCGCCGCCGCAGCCGCGCTCCCGCTCCTCGCCGCGCACGCCCGCGCGCAGTCAGCCGCGCCCGCCTCCGTGCTCGCCACGGCGCGCGCCGAGAATGACCGTGACCGCGACGGCTTGCAGGGGCCTGTCCGCCGCATCCGCACCGAGAACGCCAAGCTCGTCCCCAAGGAAGGCAAGCTGGTCGAAGGTCAGCACAGTGTGCTGGAGACGGCGACCTACGACATGAAGGGCACGAAGATCGACACCGCCTACTTCCTCGCGGCGGGCGGCGCGCTCACGGGCAAAGAGGTTTACAAGTACGACGAGCGCGGCGACATCGTCGAGATGACGCTCTTCAACGCGGACGGGTCGGTGATGAGCAAAGAGAAGTACGACTACGATTTCGACGCCGTGGGCAACTGGACGAAGATGCTCACCTCGGTCGCCGTCATCGAGAACGGCAAGACGAGCTTCGAG
>JBJMGS010000308.1:0-8764 GCA_045807785.1 Pyrinomonadaceae bacterium | reverse complement strand
TTGTGTTCGCTAACTCTCATCTCGCGTCGTCGCCGCCGTTGTCGTCAGAGTGTCGCCGTCGTTTCAAAGCATCGCCGCCGTCACTTCAGCGTGTAGAGGTAGCTCGCGATGTCGCGCGCGTCCGAGTCTGTGACGCCGAGGTTCGGCATCGCCGTCAGTTGATCGACGCCGGGCGGGTTCTGAATCCAGCGCACGACGTTCGGCGGCGTGTTCGGCAAAACGCCCGCGACGTAAGAGCGGCTCGCGACGTGTTCGAGCGACGGCGCGACGAGCGCGTCCGCACCCTTGATGCCCGGAATCGTGTGGCACGCAGAGCACCCGTAGCGCGAGATCGCCGCCCGCCCCCGCGTGGGATCACCGCCCGTCGCCGCCTGCGCCGACCGCTCCACCTGCTTCTGATCGCAGGAGGTCTCCGCCACAACGAAGGCGCACGCGAGCGCGCACGCCAGCGCGAGCTTCCAGAGATCAGTTAACCTAGACACGCCTTTCGCCATGAAACCCCTTGCCCCGCGCCATCACCTCTCGCCCCGAATCATTCCCGGCGCATCATCTCACCGCCGCCGACGCCGCGCGCCGCTCGCGCCTGAGCACTCCCGCGTCCGACTCGCGTAGCCACCCGGCGAAGAGCACGAGCCCCGCGAAGATGTACACCAGTCCCGCCGGTATCCACATGATCAAGCCGCCGAGTTGTTGATCTTCCAAAGACGTCAACCCCCACGACGCGGTGAGCCCGTTGTAAGCCGGATACCACGGCGTGCCCGCGAAAGTGATCAGCGCGCCGAGCAGTCCGCTGTGGATCATCGTCGTGAACATGTAGAGCACGCCCGCGCCGTAGCCCAACAAGCCCCGCCGCCCGTGCAGAAGCGCCCACCAGAAGAGCAGCGCCGAGACGAGAAAGCTCAGATGCTGCGCCGTGTGTACCCACTCGCTCGTCAAGGTCGCCTGAAAGAGCGCGGGGACGTGCCACACCCACAGCGCGGCGGCGTGAACCGCCCACGCGACGAACGGGTTCGTCAGCGCGCGCCAGATTTTCTGCCACCACCCGACCCGCGCCCAACCGCCGACCGTGCGCGCCCACTGCATCGGCAGCGCCCACAGAAAAGCGATCACGGGTCGCCCCAAGACTAACAGCGGCGCGGCGACGAGCATCAGTATCTCGTGCTGCGTCATGTGCGCCGAGAAGAGCACGCGCCCCCAGGGGTGCAGCGGCGAGACGAGCGCGACGAAGAGCGCGAACCAGCCGCCCGCGTAACACCACGCTTCCCAACGCCGCAAGCCCCGTCCCGTCTCCGCCTCTTGCCACAACTTTCGCACGCCGACCGCGTAGAGCACAGCCGATGCGGCGAGACTCACGCAGACCACCGGCTCGAACGCCCAAGACCTTGCCAGATCGTGCCACGTGTGCGGCTTCCCCTCGTGCGCCGACGCGTAGGGCGCGAAGGCAAAAGTGAAAAGGCAAAAGGCAACAGAGCGGAAGAGCAAGGCTGTGGCACGCCGCGGTCGTATAACGTTCGCGCCCGCGCCGCACGCTTTTGTCTCCCCGTCTTCCTGCTCCTGCTTCAATTTTTCCTTTTCCCTTTCTCCTTTTGCCTTCTTCAAAACATGCACGGGTGCAGGATGAACGCCGCGAGCCCCTGCGCCGCGATGACGACGACGAAGAACAGGCTCTCGACGAGGCCGAGCACCGAGAGAAAGCGCGTGCGCGCCAGCGCCCCGCCCCGGTCGTCGCTCGACTCTTCGCGCCCGGCGCGCGTCCAGTTGCGCCACGCGACGAGCGCGCCCGCCGCCGCCACGAGCATCGCCGCCAGCGTGACGAGGTGCAGCGCGAAGAAGTGTCCCGTCTGGCACGCCCACGGCACCATCGTGTAGAGCGCCAACTGCTGCGCCGCCCACGCCGCGGGCGCGACGAGCAGCCCCGCCCACACCGCGAAGATGCCGGCGTCGCTCTTGAACTCTCTGTTCGCCTCGGTCGCCAATTCTCCCTCGCAGGTCAGTGCCGCGTCAGATCATGCGCGGCGCGAAATAGAGGACGACGTAGAACGGTATCCACACGCCCGCGACCCAGTACCAATAGACGGCGAGGACGGTGGCGTCCACGCGGCGGTGCATGTCGAGCGGCTGCGTGAAGACCCACGTCGCGAGCAGAAACGCTTCGCCGAAAACCGTCAACAGGTGCAGCGCGTGCAGGACGAGGATCGCCCACGTGATCGAGCCGTAGGCGTTGCTGTCCCACTGGAACTTCATCGCGCCGAACTCGAAGTAGCGCAGCACGATCATCGCCAGAGCCATCAGCAAGCTGACGCCGAGCCACAGTTGCACCGAGCGCTGGCCGCCGCGCCGCGCCGCGCGATCCATCAAGTACATCGGCGCGCAGCTCAACGCGAGCAGGATGACATTCAGCGTCCCCGCCGTCAGATCGGGCACGGGGTCTGTGCCGAAGACGGTCGAGGTGTTCGGCGGGGGCCACAGTTGGAAATTCTGTTGCAGGTAGAAGTAGGCGGCGAACGCGATGGCAAACATCGTCGTCTCGATGGCGAGCAGCCAGAGGTTGCCCCACCAGATCGGCGCGCTCGTGTCGAAGCGGTGCTTCGGCAACATCTTCACGTTGATGTTCTCGCGCGCGCTCATGCCTCGCCCTCCGCCGGTCTGCGGCGCGCGGCGTGCGCCGGCGGCAGCCGCTGCACCTTACCCGTCTGCGAGCCGCCCGCCTCGATCTTGGCCGACTCATTCTTCGAGTCGCGATTCGACCAGAACCAGCCGTAGAGCGCCGCCGCCGAGAGCACGGCGCTCACGGGGAACGCCCACGGCGTAAATATCCCGACCGTGAACGCCACGCCCACCGCGAGCGAGACGAGTAGCGGAAAGATGGAAGGCCCCGGCAACTCGTAACGGTGATCCGGCTCGGCGTCCATGATGTGCGTACACAGAACCTCGCGGCACTCGGTCGAGAGCCCGACGACGACCGGCGCGCCGGGCGTCTGATCCCACACGGCGTTGCGTCCCTCGACGACGGGCGGGTTCGCGAAGTTGTAATCGGGCGGCGGCGACTGGGTCGCCCATTCGAGCGTGTCTGCGCCCCACGGGTTGTCGCCGGCGAGCGCCCCTGCGCGCCGGCTCGCCCAGACGTTCGCGAGGAAGGCCAGGACGCCGAGCGCCATCACGCCCGCGCCGATTGAAGCGAGCAGGTTCAGGTTGCCCCAGCCCGTCTCCGGCAGATAGGTATAGACGCGGCGCGGCATCCCTTTCAGGCCAAGCTGGTGCATCGGGAAGAAGACGAGGTTGAAGCCGATGAAGAGCAGCCAGAAATTTACTTTGCCGAGCCCCTCCGAGAGCATCCGCCCCGTCCACTTTGGGAACCAGTAGTAGATCGCGCCGAAGAGCGGGAAGACCGCGCCGCCGATCAAGACGTAGTGGAAGTGCGCGACGACGAAGTAGGTATCATGCACCTGTAGATCGAGTGGGACGGAGGCGAGGATGATCCCTGACAGGCCGCCGAGCACGAAGATGGCGAAGAAGCCAAGGACAAAGACGAGCGGCGTCTTCAGACGCAAGCGTCCGCCCCACAGCGTCGCGATCCAGCAGAAAATTTGCACGCCACTCGGGATCGCGATCATCATCGAAGCGCCAGTGAAGAAACTCTGCCCCAACTGCGGCAGCGGCGTCGCGAACATGTGGTGCACCCAGAGCCCGAAGCCGATAAACGCGGTGGCGATGAGCGACAAGACCATCGCGAGGTAGCCGAAGACGGGGCGGCGCGAGAAGGTCGCGACGATGCAAGAGACGAAGCCGAGCGCCGGGATGAAGATGATATAGACCTCTGGGTGCCCGAAGAACCAGAACATGTGCTGGTAGAGCAGGGCGTCGCCGCCCTCCGCCACGTTGAAGAAGTGCGTGTCCACCAGCCTGTCCATCGCGAGCATCCCGCTCGCCATCATCACGGCGGGCATCGAGAAGATGATCATGAAGGCGGTGACGAGCTGCGCCCAGACGAAGAGCGGCAGGCGGTTCAGACTCATCCCCGGCGCGCGCTGCTTGAAGACCGTCACGACGATCTCTACCGCGCCGACGAGCGCCGCGATCTCCGTGAACGTGATCATCTGCGCCCAGATGTCCACGCGCTTGCCCGGCGAGTATTCAGGACCCGAGAGGGGCACGTAGGCGAACCACCCGGCGTCAGGCCCGACGTGGAGGAAGAAGGCGATGTAGAGGAGCAGTCCGCCGATCAGGTAGCTGTAGTAGCCGAAGGCGTTGGCGCGGGGGAAGGCGACGTTGCGCGTGCCGATCATCAGCGGCACGAAGTAGAGTCCCATCGCCTCCATGATGGGCACGGCGAAGAGGAACATCATCGTCGTGCCATGCATCGTGAAAAACTGGTTGTAGGTGTCGGGCGAGATGTGCCCATATTCGGGACGCGCCAGTTGCACGCGCATAACGACGGCTTCGAGCCCCGCGAGCAGGAAGAAGACGAACGCCGTGACGACGTAGCGGATGGCGATCACCTTGTGATCGGTGTTGGTCAGGAAGCTCCGCAGCCCGCGCGGCGACTTCCACGTCAGCTCCAGCTCGCGCAGGCGCTCGCCCTCGACTGGCAGGGGCACGGCATCATCAGTCTCGCGCCACGCCTCTTCGTCTTCGCGCCGGGCTTTCTCTTCGTCGCTTCGCGCCACGCCTCTCCCTCCGCTCACTTCAAGCTCTGCAAATAGTCGAGCAGCGCCTGCAAGTCTTCCGACGTGAGACTCATCGGCGGCATCAGGCTGCCGGGCTTCGTTGACTGCGCGTCCATCACCCACCCCGCGAGGTGCCCGCGCGAGTTCGGCAAGGTGTTGGCCGCAATCGAGCCGCGGCTCGCGAGGTGCGTCAGGTTCGGCCCGACCGCCCCGCCCGCCTGCGTCCCCTGAACCGTGTGGCACATGATGCAGGGCGACGACAGGAAAACTTGCTGGCCGCGCTTCTGCGCGTCCGTCATGGGCTGTGCGGCGGGCTGGCGCTGCGCCGCGATCCATGCCCAGAACTGTTCGGGCGGATCGGCGACGACGTTCAAAGCCATGTGCGCGTGCTGCGCCCCGCAGTACTCTGCGCACTGCCCGCGATAGACGCCCGCGCGATCCGCCTTCAGCCAGACGCTCGAACTCTTGCCCGGAATCAAGTCCTTCTTGCCCGCCAGATTCGGCACCCAGAAACTGTGGATCACGTCCGTCGATTTGAGGCGGAGGATGACGGGCACGCCGACCGGGATGTGAATCTCGTTCGCCGTCGTGAAGATGTTCGCCGGGGTCGGATCGTCGTAGCGTACCTCCCACCACCATTGATGACCCGTCACTTCAATCGTCAGCGCGCTCTGATCGGTGCGCGTCATCGTGATCGAGCGCCCGGTGAGGAAGCTTGCGACGAGCAGCACGAAGAGGATGACGACCGTGACGGCGGTCGCCGCCGCGACGGCGCTCGTCATGCGCCGCTCCTGCCCGCCTTCAGGTCGGGTGGCGGGCGGCGGAATCTCGACGCCGCCCGCGAGCGAGCGCCGCTGCGCGCGCCCGCGCGAGACGGCGACGGCGACGGCGATCATGACGAGGACGAAGACCACCACGAGCACGTAGAAGAAGACCCACCACAGACGGCTGATGCCGCCCGCGTGCGGACCCGCCGGATCGAGCGGCGTCTGGTTATAGTCGAAGGCGGTCGTCGCGAGCGCGCACGCCACGACGAGTGCGGCGCGCGTCAGTTTCGCGCCCGCCCCCTTCGCCTTCTCGACAGTCGTGCCGCGCGTCGTCATTTCGTTTCGGGTAAAGTCGTCTTCTTCGGCTGCTCTTTCTGGGTCGTCTGCTCGGACTTCTTCGCGTTCATGTGATCGGAGCGCGTCGAGGAGACGTCCTTCGGCAACTGTCCGCTGAGCGAGCGCACGTAGCCGACGAGCTGCCAGACCTGCGCGTCGTTGATCTTGCCGCGGAACGAGGGCATCCCGTTCGGCCTGCCTTCGACGATGGTCGAGAAGACGTTCGACGGATCGCTCCCGTAAATCCACTTGTCGTCGATGAGGGGCGGCCCCATGCCGCCGCCGCCGTTGGCATGGCAGCCCGAACAGTTGTAGTAGCTGAACATCTCCTTGCCCTGCGAGACGTCGTAGGCGTGCGTCTCCGCCGGGTTCTCGGTCGCGGGCACGGTAACCGCCTGCCCCGGATGAATATCGCTCAGCGCGATCGCCTCCGTGCGCGCGCCCGGCGGGGCCTGCCGCGTCTCACGCTTCTCACGCTCGCACGCCGCGAAGACAAGCGCCGCGCAGACGAGACACGGGAGGAAAGGATGAAGGATGAAGGATGAAGGATGAAAAGTTTTGATCCGGAGTCTCAAGGTTGAAACCCGGCTCGACAGCCTAAAGCTGAGATTTGAAATTTCAGATTTGAAGCGTCGCCCTCTTTTCATCACTCACCTTCCTTGCCACGACCCCGCCCTAATTTCATCCCTCATCCTTCAATCTTCGGCACGCCGTAGTCGTCGAGAATTTTTCCGATCTCGGCGCGGCGACGCCCCATGATCTGTTCAAGGGCGTCATGTAGGTCAGAGTCGCCGCGGCGCACGCCCATCGAGATGTCATAGACGAACGGGAGGAACGGTCGGTCGAACTGCGGCGAGACGGGCACCACCGAGAGCGCGACCCGCTCGCGCCGGGCGAAGTAGCCCGCGAGCGGCCCCCAGACGACCGCCAGGTCGATCTTCCCCTGCGCCACTTCGTCCACGATGCGCGCGGGCGGGTTCTGCTGCGTGTAGTCGCCGTACACCGTGTAGCCCGCGACGTTCTCGACGATGCCGCGCGCGGCGAGCGCGTGCGCGGGCGGCGTGTTCGCGAAGTCGTCGCCGATCATCTGGACGCCGATCTTGAGCTGCCGGAGTTGCGGATCGTCGAACGACTTGACGCCGAGCCGCCGCCCCTCGCGCGAGACGAAGACGTAGGTCGAGCGGTAATAGGGCGTGGTCGTCAGCGCCATCTCGGAGCCGGAGGGGAGTCCGACGACGAGGTCGCACGCGCCCGACTTCAGCGTGTTGCGGAAGAAGCCGCGCCGCTGCGCCCACCAGGTGTACTCGACGCGCGCGCCCAAATCCCGCGCGACGAGTTCGGCGATCTTGTTCTCGAAGCCCTCGCCGCGCTCGTTCGAGAACGGCAGATTGTTCGGGTCGGCGCAGACCTTCAGGACGTGCTCCGTGCGCCACGCGGTCGAAGGCGGCGCGGTCGGCTGCGTCTGCTGCGGCGGCGTCCACTCGACGCGCCGCTCCGCGCCTCGCGTCTGCGTCGCCTTGCCGCACGACGCGCAGACCATCACGGCGCAGATCAGGCTGAGCCACAGAGGGCACAGAGCACACAGAGATCGGGAAGAGATTCCATTCTTCTCTCTGTGCCCTCTGTGTGCTCTGTGGCTCGGTAGATGTTTACGGGAGGGCGAAGACATAGAGCATCCCCCCCTTCGTCGATTTATCCTTGAGGTCGGCCATCGCGTTGGCGAAGCCGAGCGCGGCGGTGCCGTCGCGCGGATCGAGATCGCCCGCGACGACCGCGCCCGCCCAGCCGCCCACGCCCGACAGGATCGCGACGTACTGCTTGCCGTCCGGGCCCCGATACGTGATCGGCTGACCGATGATCCCGGACCCGCACTTGAACTGCCAGAGCACGCTGCCGTCGCGCGCGTTGACCGCCTTGAACCAGCCGTCCATCGTGCCGTAGAAGACGACATCGCCGGCGGTGGCGAGCGCGCCGCTCCACACGGGGAGGTCTTCGTCGATCTTCCAGATTTCCTTACCCTGCACGGGGTCCCACGCGCTGAAGACGCCGCGCTTGCCGCCCGGCCCCGCGTACATCTTGACGTTCATGCCGACGTAGGGCGTGCCCGCGATGTAGTTCGCCTGCAAGCCTTCGACGTCCATGCAGAGGTTCTGGTGCGGGACGTACAAGAGTCCCGTGCGCGGCGAGAAGGCGGACGGCTGCCAGTCCTTCATGCCCGGCGCCGAAGGGCAAATCTCGCGCGTCGTCTGACCCGTCTTCGGCTCCTTGTCCGGGTTCTCGATGATCTTGCCGGTCTTAATGTCCACGCCCTTGGACGAGGTGATGTAGCCGTAAGCGTCGGCCTTCAAGACCTCGCCCGTCGTGCGATCCATCAGGTACATGTAGCCGTCGCGCTCGGGGCGCAGCAGCAGTTTGCGCGGCTGACCGTCGATGTTCGCGTCGAGCAGAATCTGCTCGTTGATGGCGTCATAGTCGTGCAGATCGTGCGGCGAGATTTGGTAGTACCAGACCGCCTCGCCCGTGTCGGGCTTGCGCGCGAAGATGCCGCACGTCCACTTGTTGTCGCCGGGGCGCAGCTCCGGGTTCCACGGCCCAGGATTGCCCGTGCCGTAGAAGATGAGATCGAGATCGGGGTCGTAGGAAATCCAGCCCCACATCGTCCCGCCGCCGATCTGCCACTTGCCCGCCGTCTCGCTCGACTCCGACCAGGTCGAGACGCCGAGGTTCGCCCCCTGATCCTTCTGGTAGTAGGGGTGGAAGTTCGGGCCGATGAGGCAGTCCTTGTCGGGTCCCGTGTGGTAAGCGCGCCAGGCGATCTTGCCCGTGTTGGCATCGAGCGCGGTGAGCCAGCCGCGCACGCCCAACTCGCCGCCCGAGTTGCCGACGAGCACTTTGTCTTTGACGACGAGCGGCGCCATCGTGATCGTCTCGCCATTCTTGATGTCGCCTAGCTTGGTGCGCCACAGTTCCTTGCCAGTCGTGGCATCAACGGCA
>JBJMGS010000307.1:0-3887 GCA_045807785.1 Pyrinomonadaceae bacterium | reverse complement strand
TATTCATGGCGAGGAGTCGCGCGCGGCCATCCTGCGCGGCGTCAATCAACTCGCAGACGCTGTCAAGATCACGCTTGGGCCCAAGGGACGCAATGTCGTCATTGATAAGAAATTCGGCAGCCCGACGATCACGAAAGACGGCGTGACCGTGGCGAAAGAGATCGAGCTGAAGGATTCGTTAGAGAACATGGGCGCGCAGATGGTGCGCGAAGTCGCGTCGAAGACCTCGGACATCGCGGGCGACGGCACGACGACGGCGACCGTGCTCGCGCAGGCGATCTTCCGCGAGGGCGTCAAAACCGTCGCGGCGGGCGCGAACCCGATGGCCTTGAAGCGCGGCATCGAGAAGGCGGTCGAGAAGGTGACGGCGGAGATCAAGCGCATGGCGAAGCCCGTGAAGGGCGACGCGATCGCGCAGGTTGGCACCATCTCGGCGAACGGTGACCGCACCATCGGCGAGATGATCGCGAAGGCGATGGAGACGGTCGGTCGCGACGGCGTGATCACGGTTGAAGAGTCGCGCACGATGGAGACCGAGCTGGACGTGGTTGACGGCATGCAGTTCGACCGTGGCTATCTCTCGCCCTACTTCGTCACCGACCCGGAGCGCATGGAGGCGGCGCTCGACAACCCGCTCATCCTGATCCACGAGAAGAAGATCAGCTCGATGAAAGATCTGCTCCCGCTGCTTGAGCAGATCGCGAAGATGAGCAAGCCGCTCCTGATCATCGCAGAAGACGTCGAGGGCGAGGCGCTCGCCACGCTCGTCGTCAACAAGCTGCGCGGCACCTTGAACGTCGCGGCGGTGAAAGCCCCCGGCTTCGGCGACCGGCGCAAGGCGATGCTCGAAGACATCGCGATCCTGACGGGCGGCAAGGTCATCTCGGAAGACCTCGGCATCAAGCTCGAAGGCGTGCAGGTCTCAGACCTCGGTCGCGCCAAGAAGATCACCATCGACAAGGACAACACGACGATCGTTGACGGCGGCGGCAAGGACACCGACGTGCAGGGTCGCGTCAAGACCTTGCGCGCGCAGATGGAGGACACGACCTCCGACTACGACCGCGAGAAGTTGCAGGAGCGTCTGGCGAAACTCGTCGGCGGCGTCGCCATCATCAAGGTCGGCGCGGCGACCGAGACAGAGTTGAAGGAGAAGAAGGCGCGCGTCGAGGACGCGATGCACGCGACGCGC
Organism: Pyrinomonadaceae bacterium; assembly: GCA_045807785.1. GTDB lineage: Bacteria > Acidobacteriota > Blastocatellia > Pyrinomonadales > Pyrinomonadaceae > JAIVGV01. Next base: position 2,695 of record JBJMGS010000307.1, on the reverse strand, counting down.
GCGGCGGTCGAGGAAGGCATCGTCCCCGGCGGCGGTGTGGCGCTCGTGCGTGCGGCGAAGGCGCTCGACACGTTCAAGGCGAACAAGGCCGATGAGGGCGACGCGGACGAGCAGATCGGCGTGACGATTGTCCGTCGCGCTCTGGAAGAGCCCCTGCGCCAGATCGTGCAGAACGCGGGCAAGGAAGGCGCGGTCATCGTCGAGAAGGTGCGCGAGCACAAGAAGGAGTCTTACGGCTACAACGCGGCGACCGAGACCTTCGGCGACATGGTCGAAGAGGGCGTCATCGACCCGGCAAAGGTCACGCGCACGGCCTTGCAGAATGCGGCTTCGATTGCGGGCTTGATGCTCACGACCGAGGCGCTCATCTCCGAGTTGCCCGAAGACGACAAGGGCAGCCCGGCGATGCCCGGCGGCATGGGTGGCATGGGCGGCGGCATGGGCATGTAATCAAGCCCGATCACTCGCCTTTACGAAAGCGGCTTCGTTCGACATGAACGAAGCCGCTTTCGCTTGCCGTAAAATCAGTTCACTTCTTGAGCTGGAGGTAATAATATCTGGATGCTCTTGAAGGCTTTTAAGAAGAAAGGTGGTCACAGATGAGCGCGGACAGGCCGGAAGAGCGCGTCTCAGACCTCGAACAGTATTTCAAGATGCTGGTTGAGATGACGCGACGAAACGAGGAGAGGCACGCCGAGCTGGCAACAAGTTTTCAGACGGTGGTTAATCTCTTACGCAGACACGACGAGCGGCTGGATGAAATGCGCGAGTCGCAGTCAGACGTAGATCAACGCATCTCTGCCTTAGTCGATGCCCAGATTCGTACCGACGAGGTGATTGAACGACTTTCTGTGAGTCTCGATAGACTAACTGAACGTGTGGATAAGCTGGCTGAAACCGTTGACCGATACATCGAAGGACGTAACGGACGAGGTTAGAAGTCAGAGCTTCACAGATTTCCTTTGCCTCACGAACAACGCACCACAGTTACGGTTTCTTGCCTTCGACCCACGCGGGTTTGAAGGCGGAGTTGACGAGCCAGATGACGGGCTGAACCATCGAGTTGATGGCGCGCGTCATGTGGGGGATGTCGAGGTGCGCGAGGTCGTCCGTGGGCTGGTGGTATTCGGGGTGCAGCCCGAAGCTTGAGACCGTGTGCGCGACGACGCCGCGGCGCGCGAGCGCGTAGTTGTCTGAGCGCTGGAAGAAGTTCTGTTCGGGGTGCGGGTCGGCGACGAGGCGCGCGCCCTGCTTCGCGAGTTCCGCGCCCAGGTTCGAGCGGTCGAAGCCCGTCAGCCAGAGCGTCCCCTGCTCCACCTTTGGATCGGGTCGCCCGATCATCTCAAACTCTAAATTCGCGGTCATCTGGGCGAGCGGCACGGGCGGGTGCGCGAGAAAGTACTGCGCGCCGGAACCGCCGCGCTCCTCGCTGCCGAACGTGACGAAGTAAACCGTGCGCTTGGGTCGCACCCCCGCGCCGAGCACGCGCGCGAGTTCGAGCACAGCGACGACCCCCGAAGCGTCGTCGTCCGCGCCGTTACAGACGGTGTCCGCGCCCGCCGCGCGACACTGGTTCCCTTCCACGCCCGCGACGCCGAGATGATCCATGTGCGCCGTCAGCAAGATGACTTCGCTCGCTAGTTTCGGGTCGCTCCCGCGCAGGACGCCGACGGCGTTGTAGGTCTGCCCGCGACGCGGCTCGCCGAGCGCGCCTTCGAGCGTGAGCGGCGTGCCGTCGCTCGCCTCTTGCAGAGTTTTGTAGGCGTCTGCGCTTAAGACGACGAGTCCGCCGCCCTGCCCCGCATCAGCCGCGGCGGGCAGTTGCGGCAGACGCTGAGACATCGCAGCCCAACGCTGCCGCCACTGCGGCGTCTCGGCGACGAGCACGACCGACGCGCCCTGCTGCCAGAGCGCGAGGGCGCGCGTCTGCAACTGTCGCTGGTCGGTGCCCTCTTCGGGGGTGAGCAGGACGAAAGCGCCGGGCTTCAGACTCTCATTGGCTTTCAACTTCTGCAACGCGCCAGAGACTCTCGGCGTGACGACGCGCGCGATCAAAATCTCCTGACCGTTCGTCCACTTCCGCGCTGTCGCGCCAGTACCGAAACTGAGCGTCGGCGCGCTGGCGAAAGCAGGTCGCGTGAGATCGACGGTCTGGATGTAGGTCTTCTGCCCCGTCGCGTCCGCGTCGCCCGCGGGCTCGACGCCGAACTGGCGTAGCTGCGCGCCGACGTACATGCCCGCCAGCAACTCGAACTGCGTGCCGCTGCCGCGCCCCTGCATGGCGTCGCTCGCGAGAAACTCCTCGTGCGCGCGCACGTCGCGCTCAAGCACGCTCACCACGTGCTTGGCGACGCCACGACGCGCGGCGCGCCGTGCGCCCCGCTGTGCGCCCGCGCTCGCGGCGAACGAAGTTACGAGCAGGAGCGCGAGCGGCAGACGAAGCCACGCGCCATGATTCGAGTTGTTCTTCATGCTAGTCGGCTCTGTTGACCGTGACGGAGTTAAAGCAGGCGGTCTGTAGACCAAGCGGGCGGCGAGAATTGAGCTAAGAATTCCCGGATAGGATGGCAAAGCGCGAGACGTGGCTTGAGCCCGCAGCCGTCGAATTGAAATGTAAAAGCGGGAGACGGGACTCGAACCCGCAACCCTTAGCTTGGGAAGCTAATGCGCTACCATTGCGCCACTCCCGCTGAAG
>JBJMGS010000306.1:0-7787 GCA_045807785.1 Pyrinomonadaceae bacterium | reverse complement strand
GTGCGCCACGCTCGCCGTCAATGTTGCGGTGATGGCGGCGGGCGTCGTGCTCGCGCTCGTTTACGTGCGCGGCGGCTACGACCCGCTCGTCGCGCGCGTCTTCCCGGCCATCGCGCTCGTCTTCTTCGAGCTGACGATCATCGTCGCCGTCGCGCTCCTCTTCTCGTCGTTCTCCTCACCGGCGCTCTCGGCGCTGCTGACTTTCGCCGTCTTCGTCATCGGCCACTTCAGCGCAGACCTGCGCCTGCTCGCCTCTTCGAACGGCACGACGGCGGCGCGCACCCTCTTCGGCGCGCTCTACTACCTGCTCCCGAACCTCTCGCACTACGCCTACATCACCGACGCGAGCCACGGCGCGACGCCTGCGCCTGCGGCATTCTTCGCCGCCGCCCTCTACGCCCTGCTCTACGACGCCGTGCTGCTCTGCGCCGCCACGCTCATCTTCAACCGGCGCAACTTCAAATGACCGAGCCGCCGCACAACGAAGCCGCGCCCGCGACGCACGCGCGGCAAAAACGCTTCACAGGAAGCGAGTCGCTGCTCGTCGTCTTGCTCGTCGCCTGCCTCGGCGCGGCAATAGGCGTGGCGCGCTGGATCGAGGCGCGGCAACCGCCGCAGGACACCGTGGCGCAAGTCTCCGACGAGTTGTACGTCACGCCCGAAGCCGCGCGGCGCATGAGCCTCTCGTTCAACGGGCTCGTCGCCGACTGGTACTGGCTGCGCACGCTCCAGTACGTCGGTCGCAAGGCGGCGGCGCACAAGGGACCGATTCAGATCGACGATCTCAGCTCGCTCAACCTGAAAATTCTCGCGCCGCTGCTCGACAACGCCACGACGCTCGACCCGCAGTTCAACGCCGCCTACGAGTACGGCGCGGTCGTGCTCCCGGCGGTGGACAAAGAGGCCGCCGTGCGCCTCATCAGCAAGGGCATCGCGGCGAACCCGCGGGCGTGGCGGCTCCACTCCTACCTCGGCTACATCTACTGGCAGCAGGGCCGCTACGAAGAGGCGGGCGAGGCTTACGCCGCCGGCTCGCGCGTCGAGGGCGCGCCCGCGTGGATGAGCGTGCTCGCCGCACAGATGTCGGCCAGGGGCGGGAGCCGCGAGACGGCGCGCGCCATCTACGAGACGATGCTGCGCACGACCGACGACGAACACTCGCGCCAGCTCGCGCACAACCGGCTCGCCCAGCTCGAATCCCTCGACGAGCTGGACGCGCTGCGCCGCGTGCTCGCCGCCCACCGCGAGCGTAACGGCGGTCGCTGCGCCGCGACTTGGCGCGAGGTGGCGGCAGCCTTGCACGCCGCGGGCTTCCAGCAGGACGCGTCCGGCGCGCCGCTCGATCCGTCCGACGTGCCGTACCGGCTTCTCTCCGACAAGTGCGACGCCGAGTTGGGTGAGAAGTCAGAGGTCTTGCGCAACTACTAAGAGTCGATGCCGCGGGCGGTACTGACGTAAGCCAGAAAGGTTGATGACGATGACGCCGGTGATCGAGATCGAGAATCTGACGAAGGACTACGAAGTCGGCTTCCTGCGCAAGCGGCGCGTGCGCGCGCTCGACGCTCTGTCGCTCGAAGTCGCGCGCGGCGAAATCTTCGGCTTCCTCGGCGCGAACGGCGCCGGGAAATCGACGACGATGAAGCTCCTCATGCGCCTCATGTACCCGACGGGCGGCGGCGCGCGCATCCTCGGTCGCGACATCGGAGACGTCTCCGTCCACGCGCGCATCGGGTATCTGCCCGAACACCCCTACTTCTACGACTACCTGACGGCGCGCGAGTTTCTGATCTACTGCGCGGAGCTGTTCGGCTACACGAAGGTCGAGTGCCGCGCGCGCGCCGCGCGCCTGCTCGAAGCCGTGCGGCTCGACGCGAAGAGCTGGGACAAGCAGCTCCGCAAATTCTCGAAGGGGATGTTGCAGCGCGTGGGACTCGCGCAGGCGCTCGTCAACGATCCCGAAATCGTCTTCCTCGACGAGCCGATGTCCGGGCTTGACCCCGTGGGTCGGCGCGAGGTGCGCGATCTCATCGCCTCCTTGCGCGCGCGGGGCACGACCGTCTTCTTCTGCTCGCACATCCTCTCCGACATCGAAGTGCTCTGCGACCGCGCCGCCGTCTTGCGCCACGGCAAGCTCGCCCATGTCGGTCGCCTCGAAGAGTTGCGCCGCGCCGCGGGCGAGCACCGCGCGATGGAACTTGTCGTCGCGGGCGCGGACGCCGCGCAGCTACAGCCCGCACTCTCGCAACTCGCGGGCGCGCAGATCGTCGCCGTGCCCGGCGGCGCGCGCGTCGAGGTCGCCGGGGAGCGCGACGTGGACGCGGCGCTGCACGCCGTCCGCGCCGTCGCGGGCGCGCGCCTCATCTCCGTCCAACCCGTCGGCAACGCGCTCGAAGAGTTGTTTACGAGTGGCAACTAGTGGAGAGATGAACGCGCGAACGCCTGCGGGAGTGTCGCGATAGGGCGTGAGGAGTCATGCAAGCAATCACCCTTCACTTCAAGCTCACCGAAGAAGAGTACCTCGACGCCAGCCGCGTCTTCACCTTCCCCTCCACGGAATCGAAGATTCGCGCGGCGGTGTCTTACGTGCTCTTGGCAATTGGCGCGTCCCTCCTGCTTATGGTTTACGACTTCAGTCTTGAAACTGCCGCGACGCTCGGCGTGCTGTTGCTCGCGGGTTTCGCCGGACTGTGGTATCTCAACCAAACCGTCATGCTGCGCCGCTTCTATCACGGAGACCCTAAGTTCGGCGATATAGTGACACTCACCTTCGCGGACGAGGGCGTCGCCGCGAAGATGAAGGACATTGACTCGAAGGTGAATTGGGGTCTCTACACGGAGGCAATCGAGACCGCGCGGTGCTACGTGCTCGTGTACGGCAAGGACGTTCGCATGATGTCGGCGATCCCCAAGCGTGCATTCGTGGGCGATGGACAGGAGATGGCTTTCCGAGCCCTTCTCTCATCGCACCTGCGCGGCAAACTTAAGCTGCGCCCGGCTGATGGCGGCGCGGCGGAGGGCGAGTATGTACCAACGCGCCTCGAACTGCCCGACTGGCGTTAGCCGGAATTAGCCCACCCCGATTACTTAAAACGCACACCCGTCATCTCGATCTTGATGTTGGCGGCTACGTCATCCTTCTTAATTCCTTCGATTGGAATCGTGACCTTCGCGAACTTGTTTGGCTCAAGTTCGGTCTGACCCGTGAAGACATTTGGGATGACGACCATCGTCCGCTCGCGCACTGGCTTGCCATCCAAATCGACCGCAGTCGCTTTCAGTTCCAGCCCGCTGATAGTGCGCCCGGTGAAATTGCGGACGGTCGGCTGCGGCGTGAGCGTACGACCGCCGAGCGCGCTCACCGAGTCTAGCGTGTCATTATCCACGATGTAGTCGATCACGACCCGCTCACGCGCCTGCGCGAACTCCGGCGAGCCCGCGCGGATCGCATTATCCAGCCGCGGCTCCTTCACAGGCGGGGCGGGTCGCGTCGCCCAGTAAACCAGCAGTGCGATGACGAGCGCGCCAGCCAGTCCGACGGCGATAAAGATTTTCTTTCGCGCGGAGTCAGTTTCGTTGGGTCTGGTTGAAGACATGATTCGTGAATCGTGAATCGTCAATCGTGAATTGTGAATCAATTGTCAATCGCGGACTGCTTGATCCGACTTTCGGTCTTCATCTTTTCACGATTCACGATTGACGATTCACGATTGACGCCTTTTATCATCTGCGCGCGTAGGCGCGCAAGTCCGCCACGGGGCGTGGGTCTGCAGCATCGTTCGCGGCGGGCGGCGGCGTCGCGGCGTCGCGGACGAGCGAGCCCGTGCCGGTGCGTTGTCGCGAGGCGCGCGGCATCGTGATGAGGAAGCGGCTGCCCGCTTCGGGGTGGCTCTCGACCTCGATCTCGCCTTCGAGCAGCTCGACGATCTTGCGCGTGATTGCGAGCCCCAGGCCGACGCCGCTGTAGGAGCGCGCCAGCCGGTCGTCAACCTGCCGGAACTCGTCGAAGATAAAATCAATCGCCTCGCGCGAGATGCCGATGCCTGTGTCGCGCACTTCGAGCGTCCAGCGCGCGTCGTCGAGCGGCGCGGCGCTCACCGTCACCTCGCCCGTCGTCGTGAACTTCACGGCGTTCGAGAGCAGGTTAGACAACGCCTGCGCCAGTTTGTTCCGGTCGGTGCGCACCACGCCGAGTTCGGGCGCGATGTCAGTGCGCAGGGTGATGCGCTTCGCCCGCGCCTCCCGCGCGTACTCCGCGACGACCTCCTCAATGAACGACGCGACTTCGACGTTCTCCAGCATGAGCGCGGCGCGACCGGCTTCGAGGCGCGAGTATTCAAGCAGGTGGTTGACGAGTTCGAGCTGCGCGCGCGCGTTGCGCTCCATGCGCGTGACCGCCTCGGCCTGCAACGGCGGGAGCGCGGGCTGACGGTCGCGTTCGAGCAACTGGCACAGACCGATGATCACGTTCAAAGGCGTCCGTAGCTCGTGCGAGACGTTGGCGACGAAGGCCGACTTCAGCCGGTCGTGCTCGCGCAGGCGACCGTATGCCTCGATCAGCTCGCGGTACTGCCGCACGTTCTCGGTGATGTCGCGGAAGACCGCGACGACGCCCGCGCGCTCGCCCACCTCGTCGGCGAGCGGCGTCGCGCTCACTTCGAGGATGCCCTCTTCGTCGCCGCGCGCGATCTGGACGTGCTCGCCGGAGACGCGCTCGCCGCGCCCGAAGGCTCGACCGAGCGGCGTCTCTTCCGGGGCGAGCGGCTTGCCGTCGGCGCTGCGCAGATTCATGTCGGCGATGAGCGCGTCGAGCCCGTCGCGGAACTCGCCGGGCTGGCGTGCTAGTATCCGCGCCGCTGCCGGATTGACGCGGTAGCGACCGCGCGCGTCCACGATGACGACCCCCTCGTCCATCTGGTTGATGACGGATTCCAGCTCGGCGGCGCGCGACTTCTCGGCGGCGAAGGCGGCGGTGGCGAGTTTTTCGGCGCGCACGCGCTTCGAGACTTCCGAGAGAATGAGGATGAGATCGCCGCGCCCTTCGCCCGCGTCGTTGTTCGTCGGGTAGAGGATCACGTCCCAGCACTTCTGCGCGTCGCTGCGTTCGCCTTCGCGTTTGCCCTCGCCCTCGCCCTCGCGGCGCGCGACGAGTTCGAGCGGCAGGCCGTAGTTGACGAAGGCGCGGCGCGTGCGGCGCACGTCCTCGATCAGCTCGTTCAGCGCGGCGAGTCCGGCGGTCGCCTCGTAGAGCCCGCGCCCTTCGAGCGAGGCGGCATCGCGCTCGACGAAGCGCGCGAAAGCTGAGTTGGAACGGCGCACGACCAAGTTCGAGTCGAGGACGACGACGCCAAGCGGCAGACTGTCGAGCACTTCGGCGATGAACGCGCCCTGCTCGTGCAGCTCTTTGAACTTATTTTCGAGCCGCGCCGCCATCACGTTGAAGCCTTCGGCGAGCGTGCCCACCTCGTCGTCCGTCTCGACGGGGACGCGCTCGTGCAGACGCCCCTCGCCGAGCGTCGAAGCCGAAGCGGCCAGCTTGCGCAGCGGCTTCGTAAATCTTCCGACCGCCCACACCGACAAAAAGATCGATGAGAAGAGCGCGAACGCCCACGTCGCCGCGACGACGAGCACGGCGCGCCCAGCGCGCGTGTTCTGCGGCAACGGCACGCCGACGGCGACACTCCAGTTCGTCTGGCTGTCGCGCCGCGCGCCCGTCAGCCGCGTCGCGCCGTCGCGCCACCTCTGCTCGACGACACCCTGCTCGGCGAGACCCGCCGGCGGCACGGCCTCTGGCGCTGCGGGGTTCGCGACCGCCGCGCCGCGCGCGTCGAAGACGACGAACGCGGAGTCGTCGTCCGAAGAGGCGTGCTGGCGCAGGCGCGCGTAGAGTTCCGCCGCGCGTCCCGGCGGCATCGAAGCGCCCTGACGCAGCGCGTCCGGGTGCGTTTCGAGCCACGAGTCGAGCGCGCCCGCGGCGGCGACCGACTTGAGCCGCGCGATGGTCGAAGCCTGTTCGGAGGTGCTCTTGCGGAAGCCCTGGAGTTGGAGGAGGCTGACGATGAGCAAAGGCAGAGACAGCACGGCGAGCATCACCAGTAACTTGGCGCGCACGTCGAGTAAGAATCTCTTCTCATCGCGCTTCCCTACCACTTCACGTCGCGATCCGGGTGATCCGTGCGCCTGCGCCGAGGCGGAGGCCACTGCGGCGTGCGCGTCCGCACGGGCGGGCGCAGACTCGTCGCGTAGATGATGATCGCCTGCGCGATCATCTCGTCGAGGAAAAGATCGACGCGCGCGAGCGAGTCGCGCAGCTCCCGGATGTCTCCTTCCGTGACGCTCGGACCCTCGCGCCACAGGAAATCAGTTAGAACTCGACGTAAAATCATCAACTCTCGTGCCACTTCGTCAATCAGACAACCCTGTTGAAACCGCACCTGCGCGTGCACGCGAAGGCTACGCACCGTGACCTCTATTTCGTGCTCGTCCGCCGCGTCGTCGACGAGGCGTGCGAGCTCTTCCAAAGCTTCGGGGAGGCTACCGACGAGTTGGCGATAGGAGAGGAGCGAAGCCAAATCCGTGCGCCGCTCGGCGTAGATGTCGTCCGCCCAAGCGCGCACGAGCGCGCCTTCGTGCTGCCTGAAAAGTGCGGCGAAGCGTCCAGACATAAAGGCAGAGGTTAGAGGCTAGAGGGCAGAGTTTAAGGAAATCTGGTCTTTGCTGACCTCTAACCTCTAGCCTCTTATTTTTCCAGCAGTCTTTGCAAAAGGGCTTCCAACTGATCGAAGTCAATCGGCTTAGTGACGTATTCGTTGCAGCCGGCGGCGAGGGCGTCGGCGTGGAAGTCCGTCGTGTCGTGTGCGGAGACGGCGACGATGGGGACGTGCGCGAGCCCTTCGTGCTGACGGATGCGGCGCGTGGCGGCCAGTCCGTCAAGCTTTGGCAGGCTCAAGTCCATCAGGATCAGGTCTGGGCGCTCTGCGACCGCCGCCTCGACCGCCTGTTCGCCGTTGACGGCTTCGACCACATGGTAGCCGCTCATCTCTAGTAACCGCCTCATCATGAAACGGTTATCCTCGAAATCCTCGACCACGAGGACGGTTGCCCCGGCGTCGCTACGCTCCGCCATTCGCTGTCCTCCGCTGAATCCTTCAGGCATTGTTTGAGAGATTTGTGTGCTCATGTCGTATCACTAGCAAACACTTAGCTTTTTTGCTAAGATGCGAACCGAAATACAACACTGAAAAGAACATCGTTCGAGTTTAGTCCGTCATGGCAGCGCACGTTGCGCTGCCTTCGAGCAGAGACCGACCGCCCGACGCACGAGCCCGTTTCAGCCAAATGATGCCGCAACAACAGCCCGTACCAGACGCCGAAGCCTTGCAGGAGTTGGGTCGCGCGTCGGTCGAGATCGTCCACGACATCAAAAATCAGCTTAATGGTCTCAAACTCTATGCCACGTTTTTGAAGCGGCGCTTCGACAAATTCGATCGGCCGGAAGACGAGGTTGAGACGATTTCAAAATTGATCGCCGGACTTGAAAGGGCGGCAGCCGAAATGAACATTCTGGTCCGGCTCGGGAGAAACATCGAAATTCATCCTTCCGGTCCGACGGACCTCCGGCAGGTTCTGGAACGAGTCAGGAACGAAAACGCGGAATCGCTGTCAATTGAACTACCAGAAACAGCTGTTCAATCTCGAATCGACCAACAGCTTTTCCCCGAAGCACTTTCCGAAATAGCTCGCTGGGCTTTGGGGACTATTGGGGATATAGGCAGCAGGACGATAACTAT
>JBJMGS010000305.1:0-8730 GCA_045807785.1 Pyrinomonadaceae bacterium | reverse complement strand
GATGGCAGTGCCGCGCTCGACTCCTTCGAGCGGCACATGGAGCACGAGGTGAACGTGCGCGCGCGCCTCTTCGACTCAGCGGGCGCGGAACTGGCGGGCGGTGACGTGTCGCCGGACGAGCAGGAGCTAGCGAGCCGCGTCGCGCAGACTGGCGAAGGGGCGACGAAGATGTCCGGCGGTAGAGTCATCGAAGCGCGTCCTGAACACGCGCGCGACGGCGGCAGCTACGCCTTCGTCGCCGTGCTCCCCATCGGCCCGCCGCCCCCTCAGCCGGGGCGACGCCCGCCGCCACATCCGCCGGGGCCTTTCGGTCGCCTCCTGCCGCCGACGCCTCTGAATTTTCTCCTCGGCGAAAGCTCGACGGCGCTCGCGCTGCGCCTCGCGGCGGTGATCCTGACCGCAGGCGTTCTCTGCTACATGCTCGCGCGCTACATCGTCTCGCCGGTCGTCAAGCTCCGCGAGGTGACGAACCGCGTCGCGGGCGGCGATCTCTCGGCGCGCGTCAGCCCCACGCTCGGCGGGCGGCGAGACGAGCTGGCCGACATGGGGCGCGACTTCGACGTGATGGCGGCGCGCATCGAGGCGCTCCTCGGCGCGCAGGTGCGTCTGCTGCGCGACATCTCGCACGAGTTGCGTTCGCCGCTGGCGCGCTTGAACGTCGCGCTCGATTTGGCGCGCAAGCGCGCCGGCGCGGACGCGCAGGGCGCGCTCTCGCGCATCGAGCGCGAGGCGACGCGGCTCAACGAGATGATCGGCCAACTGCTCTCGCTCACGCGCTGGGAGACGGGCGCCGGCGGGCTGGCGCGCGAGGGCGTCGATCTCTCTGCCCTCACGCGCGAGGTGGCGGAAGACGCAGACTTCGAGGCGCGCAGCCAGAACCGCTCGGTCGAGATCGTCGCATGCGACGCGTGCGCGACGACGGGCTCGCACGCGCTTCTGCGCAGCGCCTTCGAGAACGTCGTGCGCAACGCCGTCCGCCACGCGCCCGCCGAGAGCGCCGTCGAGATCGCACTCCGGCGCCGACGCGAAGGCGCGACGGAGTTCGCCGTCTTCACCGTGCGCGACGCCGGCGCGGGCGTGCCCGCTGAGGCCTTGCGCGAAATCTTCCGCCCCTTCTACCGCGTGGATGACTCGCGGACGCGCGAGACGGGCGGCACGGGTCTGGGGCTCGCCATCGCCGAGCGCGCTGTGCAACTGCACGGCGGCACGATCACGGCGACGAACGTCGAAGGCGGCGGCTTCCTCGTCGAAATTCGTCTACCTCTCACGCCGCACACGTCAACGCTCACATAAATTTTCTCACCTTTAATTTCTTGACAGCCGCCGCGTCGCGGGCATAGAGTCGGCGCGTCTCACAGAGCCGTGTACGTTCGTCTCAGAAACAACCGGGACGGATCGCGATCAACTTCAGATTACTTCCTCGCTTCCCTGTCCGAACTTTGATGACAACCCGGCGAGAACGGATCGCGCAGAGCGTCTGTGCGCCGCCCCGTTCAGGTTCCATGAAATCAGGTTCCTTGAAGTCGAGTTCCTGACAGTCGCTTTCGTCTTGATCTCACACTCTCATGTCCACTCCCGTTCTCACGCTCTCGCACTGCGGTGCCGCACGCGCCGGATCAACTCTCGACAGTTGAACCTGACAGCCCGCGATGAAAGACATCCGAGACATTCTCGACTGGCAGGCGGGGGCAGACACGGGCGCGCGTGAACGCGTGCTGGCGACCGTGGTGAAGACCATCGGCGCGTCTTACCGACGCCCCGGCGCGCGCATGTTGATCGTCGGCGGCGAGCGCGCGGTCGGGGCGATCAGCGGCGGCTGTCTCGAACAGGATATCGTCGCCCGCGCCGCGCGCCTGAAGAACTCGCCGCGTCCCCTCCTCGTCGCTTACGACTCGCAGCAGGAGCAGGAGCTGGTCTTTGGCGCGGCCACCGGCTGCGGCGGAATCGTCTGGGTGCTCATCGAGAACCTTAACGCCTCCGCGACGTTCGACTATCTCCCCGCCGTGCGGGCTCAACTCGAACGACGACACACTTGCGCGTTGGCGACCGTCATTCAATCCGACTCTGAACGCGCGCGTACGGGGCAGCACCTCGTCTTCGGCGCGGACGTTGAACCTGCGGGCGACATCACCGCCGCCGACCTGCGCGGGCAGCTCCTTGAAGACGCACGCGCCGCGTTCGCGGGCGGTAAGACCTCGATCAAGACTTACGCGGCGCAAGACGATCCGTCGTCTATGGTAGAAGTCCTACTCGAAATCATCCCGCCGCCCGTGGCGCTGCTCATCTGCGGCGGCGGTCACGACGCACAGCCGCTCGTCGAATTCGCGAAGCAGCTTGGCTGGTCGGTCACGGTCGTCGATCACCGCCCGGCTTATGCCGACGCCGCGCGCTTCCCCACCGCGGATCGCGTCGTCCTGTCGCGCCCCGAAAAGATTCTCGATCACGTCCAAGCGGACGCGCGCACGGCGGCGGTCGTCATGACGCACAACTTCAACCTCGACGCGGAGCTGCTGCGCCAACTCCTGCCGACGCCCGTCGGCTACCTCGGCCTGCTCGGCGCGGGCGCACGCACCACACAGCTACTCAACTACCTGAGCGCAGACGAGCGCGACCAGTTCGCGCGCGAGCGCGGCGGGCGGCTCTACAGCCCGGCGGGTCTGAACATTCACTCGGAGACTTCCGCCGAGGTCGCCCTCGCTATCGTCGCGGAAGTGCAGGCCGTCATGCACGGACGCGCGGGCGGCTCGCTCCGGGACGAGCGGCGGCGCATTCATGACTAAGGAATCACGACTGAGGTATCACGACTGAGGAATTCGACTTCACACCTTCACCCATGGAGAACAAACATGTCGAGAGAGACTGAGCCAGCGGCGTCGCCCGAAGTCGGAGAGAGTTACGCGGACGATCTCATTTTTTATGTCAACGGCGAGCGCATCCTCGTCCGCAATGTCGATCCGACGATCCTGCTCGTGGACTACCTGCGCTCGACGCCCGTTGGTCTGACGGGCACGAAGAAAGTCTGCGCACAGGGCGGCTGCGGCGCGTGTACCGTCATGCTCTCCGAGTACGACTGTGCGTCCGACGAAGTGAAGCACCGCGCGATCAACTCCTGCCTGCGCCCCTTGTGCTCGCTCGACGGGATGGAGGTAACGACGACCGAAGGCACAGGGAGCGTCAATACGGCGCTGAGCCCGGTACAGTACCGCGTCGCGAAGGAGAACGGCTCACAGTGCGGCTTCTGCACGCCCGGCTTCGTCATGAACATGCACTCGCTGCTCGCCGCGAGCGAAGGGCGCGGGCTGACGCAGCAGCAGATCGAGGGCAGCTTCGACGGCAACATCTGCCGCTGCACGGGCTACCGACCGATCCTCTACGCGATGAAACACTTCGCCTCTGACTGGACGCCCGAAGACGAGAAGGGCTCGATGAAGTGTGAGGTCGATCCGGCGGAGCGCGTCAGCCATCAGCGGAAACTGCGCGTCAACTTCCCAGACGCGTTAAAGCGCGCCCCGCGCGCCGTCCATTACTCAGACAAAGGCTACCACTGGATTCGCCCGCTCACGCTCGCAGAGCTGTACCGCCTCGTCGAGCAACACCCCGATCCGCAGAACGTGCGGCTCGTCTGCGGCAACACGTCCATCGGCGTCTATGACAAGTACGTTGAGAACCCGCACGTCCTGATCGACATCTCGCACGTCGCCGAGTTGAAAGAGATCGAGATCGGCGACAACGGTCTGCGTCTCGGCGCGACCGTCACCTACAGCGAGTTCATCGAGACGCTCGACGGCACGCTCGCGACCGCTACGGAAGAGCAGCGCGCAGGCTTGCAGGCGTTGAAGTACCTCGCGGGTCGCACCGCCGGGACAATCGTGCGCAACGCCGCGAGCCTCGCTGGCAACACGATGATGGTCTTGCGCCACATCAACGAGGGCGCGCCCTTCCCTTCCGACCTGTTCACAGCCTTCTGCGCCGCCGGCGCGGTGCTGACCGTCGGCTCGGCCAAGTGGCAAGAGCCGCGCGAGTTTCCCATCCACGCGTTCGCCGAAGAGTATGCGAACTCCGTCGAATTGCAGCGCGACGCCGTGCTCCTCTCATACTTTGTCCCCTTCACGAGGGCTGGCGAGTACGCCGAGACTTACAAGATGTCTCTGCGCCACGAGAATTCCCACTCCATCGTCAACGCGGGTTTTCGCGTCCTCCTCGGCGAAGGCAACGTCGTCAAAGAAGCATCGCTCGTCTTCGGCGGGCTCTCGCCGCTCGCCTTCCACGCGACCGCCGCACAGGATTATTTGATCGGCAAGGAATGGAACGCTGAGACGCTGTCGGGCGTGGTCGCCGCGTTGAAGCAGGAGGCGACCGCCGTCATCGAAAAATACCGTGAGCGCTACAGCCAGTTTCCCTTCGAGGGCTTCACCGACGGCTACCGGCGTCACCTCGTCGAGAGCTTCTTCTATAAGTTCTTCGTCAACGTCTCGGAGCAGGTCGCGCCCGACATGATCCCGCCCGCGATCAGCTCGGCGGGCGAGCGGGCGGAGCGACCCGTGAGCCGCGGCACGCAGCGGTATAAATTTTACCTGGACGAGTATCCGGTCAATCGCCCCTTCATCAAGATCGAGGCGTTCCTGCAAGCCACCGGCGAGGCGAAATACACGCACGACATTGCCCTGCCTGCGCGCGGACTCGAAGGCGCGTTCGTCACGAGCACGCAGCCCGTCGGGAAAATCTCCTACCGCATCCCCGATGGCAACGGCGGCGAGCCGTGCGAGGTCGGCCAGCTCGTCGCGTGGCTGAAAGAGCAGCGACCGGAATTCTCCGACTACATCACCTACGCTGACATCCCGCCGGACGGCAAGAACGTGCAGGGCTTCGGCGGCGACGATCCGCTCTTCGCGCCGGGCGAGGTCACTTGCTTCGGTCAGTCAATTGGGCTCGTCGTCGCCGAGACGGAGCAGGCAGCGCAAGACATCGCCAACTTCGTCCAGACCAACTGCGTCGCTTATGACAAGCACGACAAGACGGGCAAAGAGATCGAGCCCATCCTCACCATCGAGGATGCCATCGCGAAGAACAGCATCTTCACGGACTGCCCGCCGTCGAACGCCTTCATGGTTCACATCTGGAAGATCACGCGTGCGGGGAGCAATCTCGACTGGGCTGATACGGAGGGCGACGCGGTGGTTGACGGCGTGAAGTGTCGCGTCGTCGGCGGCTCACAGGAAGCGGGCGCGCAGGTGCATTTCTACATGGAGTCGCAATCGTGCGTCGCGATCCCTGGCGAGCACAGGGAGATCGTCGTCCACCCTTCGAGCCAGAGCCCGGACGAGCTGCACGCGGGTGTCGCGGCGACGCTCGGCATTCACTCGAATTTGATCGACGTGCGCATCAAGCGCGTCGGCGGTGCCTACGGCGGCAAGACGACGCGCTCACCCTTCGTTGCCTCGCCGACGGCGCTCGCCGCGTGGAAACTGAAGCGCGCGGTGCGCGTGGCGATGCGGCGCGAAGAGGACACGGCGATGATCGGCAAACGTCATCCGATCCTCGGCGAGTATAAGCTGGCCATCGCGACGGGCGAGGACAACCCGGAGCATAAGGGGAAGATCGTTGGGATGCAGACCTCTTTCTGGCTCGACGGCGGCAATACCTACGACGCCTCGTTCGTCGTCATGGACGTCATCCAGTTGCGCTGCGACAGTGCGTACATGGTGAAGAACTACGAGACACAAGGCGACGTCTGCAAGACCAACAAGGCGAGCAACACGGCGTTCCGCTCGATGGGCATGATTCAGGCGACGCTGGTGCAGGAGGACGCCATCGAGCGCGCCGCACACGCGGTCGGGATGCTTGCAGAAGACGTGCGCGGCAAGAACCTGTACCGGCTTGGCGACACGACGCCGTTCGGCCAGCTCTTAGACGACTGTTACATGGCGGACGTCTGGAACTATCTTGTGAAGAAGTGCGACTTCCAGACGCGACTTGAAGCGGTGCGACAGTTCAATGCGGAGAACCGTTGGCGCAAGCGCGGCATCTCGATGCTTCCGGTCAAGTACGCGAGTGGCTACAACCTGACGCTGCTCGAACAGGCGGGCGCGCTCGTCGAGGTTTATGATCAGGACGGGACGGTGCTCGTGCGGCACGGCGGCGTCGAGATGGGGCAGGGTCTGATGACGAAGGTCGCGCAGATCGCCGCGTATGAATTGAACGTGCCTTTGACCTTCATCAACATGTCCGACACGGACACGAACGTCGTGCCGAACCCGACGAGCACGGGCGCTTCGACCGGCGCGGCGTTCAACGGCGGCGCGGTGCGCGATGCCTGCCTGCAACTGCGCCGCCGCCTCGAAGATTTTTGTCTCGACCTGTTGAAGGAAAACGGTAGCCAGTGGTGTCAGGACAACCACATCAACTTCTGGGACTACCCCACGGGCTGGCGCACGCCCGTCCCGCCGCCCGCGCCCGCGCCCGAAGCCGCCTTCCAGAAGCCCGCGCCGAAGAAGCACGTCGAGCCGGTCTTGATCTGGAACAAGATCGTCTCGCTCGCTTATGTCAACCGCGTCGATCTCTCGGCGCAGGTGCGCTTCAAACAGGCGGGCGGCGAGGCGATGGATTCCGGTCTCACCTTCAAGAGCCCGAAATGCACCGAGCCGGTCAACCACTTCACCGGCTTCACCTACAGCGCCGCTTGTACAGAGGTCGAAGTGGACGTGCTGACGGGTGAGACGACGATCTTACGCTCCGACGTGATGTACGACGTGGGCAAGAGCATCAACCCGGCGATTGACGTCGGTCAGGTCGAGGGCGGTTTCATCCAGGGTCTCGGCTACGTGCTCACCGAAGACGTGATCTTCCAGCCCGACGGCGAGAACAAGGGCGCGCTCAACACCTTGAACACGTGGACGTACAAGCCGCCCGCGGCGAGCACGATCCCCCTGGAGTTCCACGTCGATCTCTACCCGCGCGAGGACAGTGCGGAAGCGCCGGAGAACCCCTACGACCTGCTCTCGTCGAAAGAAGTCGGCGAGCCGCCGCTCGTGCTCGCCGCGACCGCCTTCTTCGCCATCAAGCACGCGGTGCTCGACGCGCGGCGCGACCGCGGTCACGACGAGTGGTTCGAGATGGAATCGCCCGCCACCGTGCAGCGCGTCCGCGAGGCGTGTCTCGTCGAGGCGGACGATTTGAAGATTTGAGTTAAGGCGTCACGATCAAAATTCGACGCGGAGTCCGAACTGCACCCAGCGGCTCGAAGACTCGCGGCGCGTCGGGACGGTCGCTTGAGTGACGACGCCGAAGGCGCGCGGGTTTGTCAGGTCGAGCGCCGGGTTGGCGAAGGCGTTGTGGTTGAAAAAGTTGAAAAAGTCGCACGACAGGCGCGCGCTCAGCTTCTCGTTGATGCGCGCCGTCTTGGCAAGCGAGAGATCGAGATTCCAGTTCGCGAAACCGCGCAAGGGGTTCGCCCTGCCCGAACGCCCGTCCTGACTTAAGAGAATCCGCCGAAAACTGTTGAACGCTGTCTCCGGGTTGCCGAACAGGTTTATCCCTGAGCCGCCCACCGCCGGATCGCCGTTCGTGCCGACGTTGTTCGAACCGGCGACGACGGTGTTCACACCCGTCCCAAGCGAACCCGGATCGACGAGCGGGATCGCGCCCGTCAGGTTGGCGAGCATTGTCCCGCCGCCGAGCGCCGCTGTGCCCTGCGAGACGACGAGCGGCGCGCCCGACGCCGCGCGGAAGATGCCTGAGACAGACCAGCCTTCCGTGAGCTTGTCGAAAAACGTCCCGGTGCGGAAGCGGTCGCCGCGGTTCGTCGGCAGCTCGTAGAGGAAGTAGCCGTTGAAGACGTGCGTGCGGTCGAAGTCCGAGGGGCCGTAATCGAAGTCTGGGAAGAACGCGCTCGCGATCATGTTCATCGCGTTCTCAGGCGAGCTCGACTGATCGAGCGACTTCGAGAAGGTGTAGTTGAGATCGAACGTCAGCTGGCGCGACAGGCGCTTGCGCAGCGTCGCGAAAGCCGCGTGGTAGTTCGAGCGACCGATGCTCGTGCGGACGAAAGAGGTCTGCGCCTGCAAGTTGTCGAAGGGCTTCAGACCCGCGTTTAGGCGCGCCATGTCAATGGTCTGGAAAATTCCCGACACGTTGCCGTTGATGAAGTTCGCCTCGTTCCCCGTCAGCACGCGCGCTGTGCCGCCCGGCATGTTGTTCTGAAACCACGCCTGTGCGGGGACGCTCGACGACAGCGCGCCCGCGCGGAGCAGACGGGCGACGTTGTCGAACGCCTGCGCGAAAGTCTGACCCGACGCTGAATCGACGTGGAAGAAAGGTGCCGAGTTGAAGTTGACGTTCGTTGGCAGATGACGACCGAGCCGCGCGAGCCAGCCGACTTCCAGGATCATCTTGCCGGGCAGCTCGCGCTGCACGGTCAAGTCGAAGGTGTAGTTTTCACCGACATTAAAATGGGGATCGATCTGGAAAGAGACACTCTCGCCGAAGGGCTGTGTCGGGACAATCGGCACGCCGACACCGGGCGCGACGACGGGCAGTGGGATCGTGCCATCAACGCCGACGCGGAAGATGGAAGCGGGAGCCGTCGCCGTGGCGTTACAGTTCGCGCCGCCCGCGCTCGTTGAGTTGCAGAGCGGCGCGCGGCGCGTGACGGTCTGGCTGAAGCCGACGCCGAGCGAAGGGATGATGACCGACTCGGAAGTGTTGATGCGGTCGTAAACGATGCCGAAGCCG
>JBJMGS010000304.1:0-5403 GCA_045807785.1 Pyrinomonadaceae bacterium | reverse complement strand
TTAAAGAGTATCCCGGAGAGAGCATCACGACGGTTATGGCGGTTGAGGCGTAGAGATACGCTGCTTTAGTTCGCACGCACCGTGGTAGTGCCAAACTCACTTCGCTTGTGGTCGGTTTGCGTGTGAGGCTGGCGAACTTCTCAGGGCATCGGCTGAGGGCATGAGCCGTTCGCGAGGAGTGCCGTCGCAGATGAGGCCCAACGATAGTTCTAGTCCTTCGACCTGTCAATGAAAATCTCTACGCCACAGAAATTTTTAAGCCTGCATACCTACGATCTTGCGAGGCAGAGAAGGCCTTACGGGAAGCTATTCATCCCCTGTACGTCTTCAGATATTTCACTGAATTCGTAGTCATATCAGAGCCGCCAGCCGAGGGAGCCGAGGGAGATTACTCGTCGTACCTAATGAAATTAACGGCGTTCTGCTCCAAGTTTTCGCGCCCGTGGTCATACCTCATGACCGTTTTCGGGTCTTTATGCTTCGACATCATCTGCACCTGCCGGTACGTGAGCCCGCTGTCGAGTGCTTTGGTGATGGCCGTCCTTCGCAGGTCATGAGGTGAGAGGTCGCCCAAGCGGGAGTAGTCTGCCCACCGCTTGACGATCTTCTGCGCCATCCGCGTCGAGAGCGGCTTGTCGAAGGTGAGCGTGCGGTAGTTGACTGTCGGCTGGAAGAGCGGCGCGTCCTCGCCGTGCGAGTGCGAGATCTCTCGCCGCTTCCGATCCAGCCCAATGTAGTGGTCGATTGCCTCCTTGACGTCCTTCGGCAGCGGCCAGACCTCCTCCCTGCCCCCTTTGACCATGCACCGCAGTGTCCAGCGCCCGTGGCTCCACTTTACCGACGAAGCCCTGAGCGAGCATACCTCAGAAACCCGCAGCGAGAGCCTGAGCATGACGAGCATCAGCGCGTAGTCCCTCGCCCCTTCCGCCTTCTCCCTGTCCGGCCCCGAGAGCAGGTAGCGCACCTCTTTAGCCGTCAGCGCCCTGCCCGCGGGCTCCGACGGCAGCTCCGGCGGCGAGACCAGCTTTGTCGATGCCGGGTTAAGGGAAACTGCTCTGGCCGCCTTCAGGTACTCGAAGAAGGAGCGAACTACAGACAGCTTGAAGGCGACGGTAGCGGCGCTCTTCTTCTGCGAGCGCAGCCTGTCCCTCCAGAGCACCACGTCATTGGGCACGACCTCCGAGGGATGCTTCATGCCGGCGAACTGGAAGAACTCGGACAGGGCGCGGCGGTACGCCCTGCGCGTCTCCTCAGAGACCGACTTGTTAATGAATGGAGTGGCGCTCTTCGGGTCAAATCTCCTCCCGGCGATTTCCCAGCCGCGGAGGATTTCAGGTGTTATGGCTTCGGTAGACAAGAGGCAAAGCCTCCCAGAGGGTATTTGACGAGCAAAAACGGGTGAATGATGAACTAACACTCTTGAATAGTCAATAATGTTGTTCGTAAAATATCCATTATGCGAATTACTTAAGTGGCGGCGTGGCTTAACTTACGCGAAGAGGAGGTTAGAGGGTGGGGCAGCAGAGCATGAGGTCTGAACCTCTCGCACGGTCTTGTGGAGGCGACGGCTCACGCGATCAAATGCCTGAGAGCCAGCACTATTGTACTTGGCGTATACAGGCGGTCGGAGAGCTCGTAACTTAGCAACCCGGCCGCTGGAGTTCTTACTTCTCCTTACCCAACAGGGCGCGTAGCGTCAGCTTCTTGCTGCCGCGCATGGTCTCGTACACCTCTAGGTGCCCATTGACAACTCTAGCGAAAACCGCAAAGGCTCGGTTCGGGTGTTGCATCGCCTGTATCTGTTAGATGACGATGACAGAACGCCCACCGCTAAGCCTGTGCCGAAGCCCTCCGGGTCGAAGTCATCGCTGTCAGGTATCTCGATAATTCTCGCGACGGGATTGCCGGCGGCGACGGCTAGATCATCCAAGGGTAAGTCGGCCCAGTTCAGTCCGCCGATGGCCCGCTCAGCCCCATCCACGGCGTCAATCCGCGCGGACATCGTCCTCACGAATCGCAGGCCCTCGCGCATGCGAAAAGCCTCCGCGAGCGCGGGATCGGTGGCGGCCGAGCCGCACGCGGCAAGGGCCTTTTCCACCTCGACCCGCCCGGCGGCGGTCTCCTGCCACCGCCGGGCGGCCTCCATGGCCGTTTGGTGTCGCCGCTCTTTAAGTCCGACTTGTCTACTCATGGCCCATTTTCAAATCAGTTCTCAGATTACTTCGAACGTGAGGGTGTTGGTCTGCGGCTCGCCGTCCACGAGCACGCCGACTTGGTGCTGAGTCTTCGTTAAATCAGCCGGCACGGTTATTTTGATCTCTGTCTCCTTCCAATCGGAGTCAGGGATTGCCGAGAGAGACGGGTTTCCGTCGATCAACACCTTGCTGACTCCCTGCGTCGGACCGAACGCTTTGCCAAACAGGGTGAGCGAGGCACCGGCGGCCACTTTGCTCTCCGAGAGCCGGTCGAGGGAGGGCATGGTCACCGTGAAGGGCAACGCATTGGCGCTGCTCTGCCCACCGGAAATGATGCCGACGGAGACCACTTCGCCCTGCTTCCAGCCCGTGCCATCCGCCTGCCTGCGCGGGAAGGTGAATTTAATCTGCGTGGCCGTGGTGCCCACCTTCTCGGCGGGCGGCTCAATCGGCTTGCCGTTGAGAGTGACCTGATTGCCGTCCGCGTCTTCGCTGAGTGAGACTCCCGAGATCGTGACCTCCGAGCCCGGCTTGCTCGCGCTTGGAGACAACTGTGTGAGCCTCGCCGTGCTGACGGTGACCAGCTTCTTGCCGAGGTAGGCTCCCTGCCCCAACCCCATTAAGACCATCAGCGCCGCCGATATGTCCGGGATGCTGATCCTGTGAGCCACGTCAGGGCTCTTCTCAAGGAACGCGGGGGTGAGGTCGTGCCACGTCACCGCGTTGCCCGCCGCGTCCTTAACTCCGTCCAGCGCGTGCGGGAGCGCGTTGACCAGCGCCACCATCCCAATGAGGTAGACGGTGATGGCGATGAACGTCCACGCTATCATCTGAATCTTACTGAGGTCGGGATAACCTTCGTCGTCCACCAGAATCGAACTCCAACCGGCGCGGCTCTTGAGCGTCTTCCCTTCCACGCTCAATTTTTGACCGGGTTTATTGGGATCGGGTTTATCGGGGTCGGCTTTAGTCGAGTCCGGTTCCGTCTTGGCGACCCGCCCCGTCTCCACGTAGCCGACCGTAATCCCCTTCGCCGCTGCCGCCGTCGTAATACTGAAGCCCATCACAATAAGCAGATTGACGGGTATCTGATCGACCGGCTCGTAGTAGCCCCTCAGGGCCCGCGCGGCGTACACGGCGACGTAGGAGAAGATGACGACCACTGTCCAGAGGAAGAACTGGAACTTCGAGGAGCTGGGGCGCTTGTCCTGCCCTGTGAAGAGGTCGGCCGGGTTCCAGTGCTTCGACCAGATACCGTAGAAGAAGAAGTAGAGAATAAGCAGGCACAGCCCACCTATGAAGAACGCCATAGACACCTCACTCTCTTCAACTCATTTTCATGACCGCGGCAGGCTCAGGGGCACCAGGCCGACAGCGTCTGTTTGACCGCGGGCGTCAGGCATTCCTGCTGCCACTCCGGGCCGCCCGAAAGGTGATCCCAGATCGCCTCTCCCGCCTCCGCCTTATCTTTCACGTAGGCGCGCCAGCGGTAGTGCGCGTACGTCGAGAGGCATGCGACGGAGTAGGCTTCGGCGAGCGCCCGGTTCCCGCGGACGACGACGAAGTTCTCGTCGTTATGTTCGCTGGCCGCCTTGGAGAAGTTGTGCGAGCCGGTGATGACCAAGCAGTCGTCGGAGAGCGGGTCCATGACGATCATCTTGGAGTGCGTGATGGCGTGGCCGACGCCCTCGTGGTGCGGCGTCGTGAGGAACTCGTCGCATGTGACTTCCTTGACCCACGCCGAGAAGCTCTGCCCCACCCCTTCGGGCTGCACCATGGCCGTCTTGTACTTCTTGTGTGTGCCCGTGCCGACCAGCTCGAACTCCTCCTCCGTGATGCTTTGCGGCGCCGTGCTAACGACGCCTTTGACGATCATCCCGTCCTCTTCCGCCCGCTCGATAATGCTCCTAAGCGGCTCCGGCCCCGGCTGGAACATGACGTAGAGGATCATCTCGCGCGCGCCGTTGACGAGGTCGATGAGCGCCTGAATGTCTTTGCCTGGCGGGATGTCCTTCTTCATCGAGGGGTTCCTCACGCGCGTGAACCAGACTTCCGCCGCGCCGGCCACGCGTGGCGACTCGGCGTTCGCCTCGACGAATCCGGTGGTGAAGCCGCTCTTGGCGTCGGCCAGCCTGTGCCACTGTTCGAGGTAAAGCTGTGCGACCTCTGCGTCCTCGAAAAGGATACCGTTGTTGGCCTGCGTGCAGAGCCCCGTCGCGGCCCAGTTGGTGCTGCCAGTCCAGGCATGGGAGGCGCTCTCGCCCGCGGCGTCGGCCACGACGGCGAACTTGTTATGGCCGAGCCCTTGATTCCCGAGCAGGCGGTCGCGCACGTCCACGCCCGCGTCTTTGAGCGCCGAGCGAGCGCGCTCATTGCCGTCGCCCGCCTTGTCTGAGCCGTTTGAGAGCACGACGTGCGCGCGGCCACCGAGCGTCGTCAGACGGCCGATCAGCTCCACGTCGTCCAGTTCGTAGAGCGCGCAGTAGAAGGCGAGCGAGTCGTCGCCTATGACCTCGTCGAGCAGGCGGAGCATTGCGAGCCGCAGCTCGCCGGAGAGGAAGAGGCGGAGCGGCTCTTCCAACTCCTTTATGTGAGCCTTCAGGTCGAGCGGCCCCCAGCCGTTCTTGCGCGCGATGCGCGCGACGTACTGCGACATTACGAAGCCGCGGTTGAAGTACGCTGAGACTCCACCGTCGGTCTCGCCGACGACGATGATCGGTTCAGTCCAGCCGGAATCGGCGATGGCATGTAACTCAGACTCGCCGATCGTACCGCCGTCGGGCAGGACGACGGCAGCCACGCGGTACCTCACCGCCTGGCCGTTGTTCGCGCCGTGATCCGTCCAGTCGTAACGCTGGAAGGGCCAGACGTTCGACGGCTGGGTCTGGTAGGCGGGCGTGTCCTCGCCCTCGTCTTTCTCACCGGAGAAGCTCACGCGGTTGCGCAAGACCTCCGTGGGCAGCCACTGGCCGTCCGGGCCCAACCGGCGGCGCTCGATCATGTACCCGAGGCAGTCGGGCACCGGCATGTCCTCCTCACCGCCCACCGCGGCGCGCCAGAAGAGCTGTACGTCGTCACAGTTGTGATAAGCGGCCAGCCGAATCTCGATGCCGTCAGTTGTGTTAGTGGTAGAAACAGCCATCTGGTGATCTCCTTTCACACATCAACTCTACTCGCCCAAGAGCTGGTTAAGGTATCGCGCCAGTCT
>JBJMGS010000303.1:0-10428 GCA_045807785.1 Pyrinomonadaceae bacterium | reverse complement strand
TGCGCCAGGGGCGGCGACCCGACCGAGTCCCCGCCCCTGCCTCTTTTCTCCCTTGCTCATCCGCCGGGTGGCGCGCGCGCCGTGCTTGCGTTCACGCGCGCCGCCCGACGGGCTCAAGCTTCAGTTGGCACCGAAGCGGCTGCGGTACTCCGGCGACTCGATGAACCCCCTGACGATGATGTTCTCGAGGAGGTCTTTGTCGGCGGCGAGCTTAAAGCGGTTGTTGTGGAAGATGTAGCCGCAACCGTTGGGGTCGGTCCCAAACCAGTTCTGCGGCAGGTGGCAGTCCTCCGGGTCGCGCCGCAGGTAGCCGAAGTACTCCATTGTGACGAACGCCTGCTTGTGGAACTTGGCATCCACCTCTGCGCTCTCGGCAAAGATGCGCAAGACCTGCGCCTTCGTCTTCGTGCTCGCGTTCAAGTCGGTCACTAACTGCGCCTGATTTGCGAGCGTCACCCCGGCGGTGTCCGAGAGCTTCTGCACGAACTGGGCGTTGGTGAGAGACCCGTAGCGCGCAACGATCTCCGGGCGCTGGAGCCACGCCACCGTCAGCGCGTCTTTCTTCGCCGAGACGATGGCCTGATCGTCGTTCGGGTCGGAGATCGACTGCAAGTCCGCCTCGAACTCAGTGTAATGCGGCCGCTCGATCTTGTTCGGGTCACTCAGTTCCGCGACGGTCGTGGGTCTTTGACCAAGAGAGACCATGTACAAGTACATGACAAACGAGCCCTTGCGCTGGAACTCCGGCGAGCGGAAGAAGTTCGCCGCCAGCGCCCCGCGCGTGTACTTCGTGCACTCGATGTCCGAGGGCAGGCACCCGTTCAGAATGTTGAGGTAGAAGGCGAGACCGCCGGCGTCCGGCTCGCGCACGAGGAAGTCCACGTACTGCTGCCGGATGAAGAACGACGAGTTGTCAATCGGGTTCGTCGCCGGCGGCGCCGCGTCGTTGTCCGTGATGGTGACAGTCTCGACGGCGGTCGAGCCGAGGGTGAAGGTAGCCCCACCCGTCGGGTTCGACAGCGTGACGGTGAAGGTCTCATTGCCTTCGACATAGCCGTCGTCGGTGATGAAGATGTCGATGGTCTTCGACGTTTCGCCCGGTGCGAAGCGCAAAGTCCCGACCGTGGAGTTGAAGTCGCAGCGCTCGGAGGCGTGACCGCTGACGGTCGCGCAGTTGACGACCCCCACGTCCGGCGGCGTCGCGTAATCCACCGTGACCGGCGTCGTCGAGCCGCCCGCGAGCGTGACGGTGAGCGACACCTTGCCCGCGCCCTCGGCGACCGAGACGCTGGCGGCGCCGAGCTGGAACGTGCCCGCTGAGGTGACGTTGACGTTGACGTTCGTTGAAGCCGTAAGTGGCGCGGGGGTAACTGCGGTCCCGCAACCGTTGACGGCGTCGGAACAGCTAAATCCGTTATCCGTCACCGTGTACTGGAAACTCGCCGCGCCGGCGAAGCCCGGTGCGGGCGTAAACCTCACGCTCCGACCGTCGGCGCTGATCGCCGCCGTACCGCCCGTGCCAGCCGTGACCGAGGTGATGGTCAGATTGTCGCCGTCCGGGTCTGTGTCATTAGCCAGCACGTCGATGTTGACGGGCGTGATCGAGTTCGTGTTCGCCGAGTCGCCGTTGGCGACGGGCGCGTTGTTGGTGAAAGCGTGTGTCGGGTCGGTCCCGAAGCGGTTTCGGTACTCGGCGTCGGTGAGGAAGATTCTCACCAGGTTTGCCTGGGTGATGTCGCCGTTAAACGAGTTCAGCCGGTTCAGCAAGGAATTGAACGAACCGGTGTCAGGGTCTCTCCTGAGGTATGCGAAGTAGCCCAACTCGGCAGCCGAGATGCTGGCGTCGCGCTGCCTCAGCTCTTCCTGCTCGGCGACTTTGCGGAGCACCTGGGCGCGCGTCAACGTGCTGGCGTCCAGGGCGGCGACGAGCGAGTCGCGCACGTCGGTCACCGACGGGAAGTTGCCGCGGATTTCGCCGCCGCCGAATTGAGTGGTGTGGAAGTTGATGTAGGCGTGCCCCGTGCGCAGGTTATTGAGCTGCGCCGCGAGCGTCGTGCCGTTGCCTTCGGGCGCGTCCCACTTGCCGGTGACGGTGCCGCCGACGCCGGAGGTGAACGGGGTGACCCGCGCGTCGTTCGGGTTGTTGTCGTTGAACGGGCTGCCGATGAAGCCCCAGACGACGGGTCCGTTGACGCCGGGCGCGACGGAAGCTCCGGCGTGGATGTGCGCGTTGAGTAGGTTGTCGTTCGTGTCCGGCGTCTGCGTGCCGGTGAAGTCGAGGTTGTTGATCGTCGCGGAAAGCGTCATGGCGGTCTGCGCGGCGTTCAGTTGGAGTCGCGCCGAGCCGAACGAGGCGGGTCTGGGCGCGCCGCCCGTGGTGGTCGGCGTCGTCGGCGGGACCTCCTGCGAGTTCGTCAGGCTGACGAGGAAGAGGCGCAACTCCGCGGGCGTCAGGTTGGCGGTCGCTAACAGGTTGTCCACGTACTGCGCGTTCGTCAACGTCGAAGGGTATTTGGAGACGAATTCGGGGCGCGTGACGAACCGGTTGAAGTAAGCCACCTTGTTCGCCTCCAACTGTGGATCGGCGGGCGCGCCGATTGCCACGCCGTTGAGGATGGCTTGGAGATCGTTCTCGAAATTGCCGTAGAACGCGGGAGCGGGGCTGCCGCCGAGCGCGTTAGGCCCGAAGGCGGCTCTGTACGTTTGCGAGATGAGCGCGCCGTTGCCCATGAAGTCGGGCGAGTTGAAGAAGGAGGTCGAAATCTCGCGCCGCCGCGTGTTGATGCAAGTGGTGTCCGAGCCGCAGGCAGTGATCTGCGCGACGAGGGCGGCGGCGTTCGCGTCCGGCTCGCGGTTGAAGAAATCGAGGTAGTGCTGGCGGACGAAGAACGCCGGGTCGTCAATCGGGTTTGGGATGGACGGCGCGACATCGTTGTCAATGATCTTCAGGTCCACACTGTTCGGGCTCCCCAAGCCGACGCCAGCGCCCGTCGGGTTCGTGAGGGCGAGGTTGATCGTCTCGTCGCCCTCGACGAACTTGTCGTCAACGATCAGGATGCGGACGGTCTTGGAAGTCTCGCCGGGGAGGAAGCTGATCGTGCCGAGTGCGATCTCGTAGTCGTTCTTCTGCGAGGCGTGTCCCGGCTGCGATTCGTCGTAGGTGTTGAAGTTGACGGTCGCAGTGCCCGAGGCGTCGCCCGCGCGCGTGACGGTGACGTCAATGTGCCCGCTGCCTTCGTTGATGGCGAAGTCGTCGGTCGAGAATTGGATGAGCGAGGTCGCCGTGGCGGTCGTCGGGTTGAGCTTGCCGAAGAGCCCGTGCTCCTCTTCGCCGATGCCGGACGTGAAGTAGAGCGTGTTCACGTCGCCGCCGCTGCCGCCGTTGCCGAAGGCGAGCGCCCACAGCTCGTCGATCTCGATGCCGTCGCCCGCCTCGTTCTGAAGCGTGCCGAGGAAGGCGCCGGTCGTCGGGTTGAAGGCGTGGATCGAGGGGTTGCCCTCGCCGAAGTTGCCGACAAGCAGCCCGCCGCCGAAGATGCCGAAGGTGGCGGGCGCGAGCGTGATGCCCCACGGCGAGTTGAGCGGGCCGTTGTTGATGCCGAAGGTCAGGTCGCGGACGCCGTTCGTGTTGAAGCGGCGGACGAAGCCGTTGCCGACGCCCTCTTCGTCGTGCCCGTCGGTGCCGACCTTGGCGTAGGCGACGTAGAGCGAGCCGCCGACGGCTTGAATGTTGAAGGGGTGGTAAGTGTTCCCCGACGTATTAGGGATGGTCGGGTCGGCGAAGGGGAAGCTGGCTGAGGGTTGAAGGGCGAAATTCTTGTCGAACACGTCAATCTTGCCGTTCGCAAAGTCGGCGGCGTAGAGGAAGTTGGCTGTCCCGTTGTTGCCGAAGGCGAGTCCCGTATAGACGTGTCCGGGATTGCTCGCCATGATGACCGCCTGCGTCGAGCCCGCTGCGGGAACGTTCGGGTTCCAGCCCGTGATGTTGCCCGTGATTGAGGCGAAGAGGAACGCCGCCTTGCCGCTCGCGGCGCCGCTCGTGACGACGAAATCCGTAGCCCCGCCGGCGTTGGCGACCGTGCCCGTCGGCAGCCCGCCCGGAATCGTCACCGTCTGCGGGCTCGGGTTGAGGAAGAAGGGGATGC
Organism: Pyrinomonadaceae bacterium; assembly: GCA_045807785.1. GTDB lineage: Bacteria > Acidobacteriota > Blastocatellia > Pyrinomonadales > Pyrinomonadaceae > JAIVGV01. Next base: position 6,283 of record JBJMGS010000303.1, on the reverse strand, counting down.
CCCCCACGTCGCCGCGCAGCAGTTGCGTGGTGCTCGTCCCGTTGTTGGCGACCCAGAACGGACTGCTCGAAGTCATCGAGATGCCCCACGGGTTGACGAGGAGCGGGTCGAGGACGGGCGAGAGTCCGGGGATGTCGGAGATGAGGTTCGTCTGCCGGTAGGCCGAGCCCGGCGCGATGACGGCGACGAACGGCTGCGGCAGATTATCGCCTGAGACCGGCGTCTGCGCGCGGGCGGTGGAATGGTAGAACGGAAGGACGCCCGCGAGGGCGGATAGGTAAAGGGAGGCGGCGAGCGCGAGGCTGACGGACTGCCGCGCGCGGCGTCTGGCGGGATTCGGGTTAAGCATAGGATTCTCCTTTTGGCGAGCGGGCACCTTCGTTAACGATTTGGGAGTGCTTTAGAAGTGCAGTGCGACACTTGAGAACGGAACTACCGTCGGGTCTTCAAGGATGTGATCTCACTCGCCGGCGAGATTGAAGTGCGGCCTATTACAGTTGGTGTCTCTCGCACCATGCTCGCTCCCGTTATGTCAACTGGCGAAGTTGAGCGAAGGTGTTAACGGAACCGGCATCTACCTTGAGGCAGCAAAGGGCAACATGGGCTGGGGGGAAACGACGGCGGGACTCTACGCCCGACGCCCGAAGCTTGTCAAGATTTACCTTCGCGCCCGCCAACCCAGAAGGGCAGGGAAACTCGGAAAGTAGAAACAGGGGCAGCGGCTTGAGATAAGCTGCTGCCCCTGTTTGTTTCCGCCGTGTCGGCGCGCGCGTGTGAACACACGCGCTCAGTTGTTACCGAACCTGCCGCGGTACTCCTGCGATTCCATGAACCCGCGGACGATGGTGTTCTCCAAAAAATCCGGGTCGGCTGAGAGTTGGAAGCGGCTGTTGTGGAAGATGTAGCCGCAGCCCGCCGGATCGGGGCTGTCCCAGCACGGCTCGGGGTCGCGCCGCAGGTAGCCGAAATATTCCATCGTGACGAACGCCTGCTTGTAGAGGCGTGCGCTGACCTGTGGGCTTTCGACGACCGCGCGCAGCACCTGCGCCCGCGTCATCGTGCCGTTGTTGAGCGCCGTGATGAGTTCAACCATGTTCGGGAGCACGACGCCCGCGTTCTCGACCAGTCTCTGCAAGAACGCCACGTTCGGGAGCGAGCCGTAGCGCGCCTGGATTTCGGGACGCTGGAGCCACGCGGCCACCAGAGCGTCCTTCAGGGCGTCCGTCGCGCGGTCGTCCGGGTCGGAGATGGCTTGCAAGTCGGCCATGAACTCGTTGTAGTGCGGGCGGTCGATCCTGACCGGGTTGTTCAACTCCGAGACGGTCGCCGGGCGGTGACCAATGGTCACCATGTAGAGGAACATGACGAACGAGCCCTTGCGCTGGAACTCTGGCGAGCGGAAGAAGTTCGCCGACAGAGCCCCGCGCGTGTACTTGTTGCAGTTGTCGTCGTTCGGCTCGCAGCCCGAAAGGATGTTCAGGTAGAACTGCATCCCCGCGTCCTCCGGCCCACGCGCGAGAAAGTCCACGTACTGCTGGCGGACGAAGAAGTTGGAGTCGTCGAGCGGGTTCGGCGCGTTGGCGATGGCGCCGAACGTGCCCGCGAGGACGGTCGCGCCCGTCGCGGCGTTGACGACCGTCACGGTCGTGCCCTGCGCGACGGCGGGCACCGTCTGCCCGTGCTCGCTCTCGAACTCGATCTCGCCGGAGCGGAACTGTCCGAGCGTGATCTGCCCGACCTGCACGTCGCCGACGAGCACGTTCAGCAGCGTGCCCACGGGCAGGTTCACGCCCTCGACCTCGACCTCGAAGTTTCGGCTGACGCCCGCGCGTGTGCGGAAGTCCGCGTGACCCTGCGGCAGCCTGCCGCCAATGGGCGCGCCTGAAAGCTGCACGCGCCCGCGCACGTCTTCACCGGGCGCGGGCGTCGCGGTGGGAGTCGGGGTTGGCGTCGCGCCGGGCTTTGGCAGCGACGACGTGAACGCGCCGCTGACGATGGTCGTACCCGCTTGATTGGTGACAGAGACAGACGTGCCGTTGGCGACGGGCGGCGTTGTTTGACCATGACTCGTGCTCAGGGATAACTCGCCGCGCCCCGCCGCGAGCACGATCTCGCCGACCTTTGTGCCGTCGATGAACACGTTCAGGCGTGTGCCGTCCGGCAGGTTCACGTGCTCGACCTTGACGGTGAGCTTACGGCTGCCCTCGATTTCGCGCTCGAACTCAGCCTCGCCCGTGGGCGTCGCGCCGTTCAGAGGCGCGCCGGCGAGCCTCGTCTCGATGTGCGCGTTGGCACTGGGCGTCGGCTGGGGCGTGGGCGTGGAGCCGGGCGACGGCGAGGCGGTCGGCGTCGGGGTCGGCGTCGGCTTGTCATCTCCCGAACACCCGCCGCAGAAGTTGCGTGCGTGAATATTCGTCGCCGTGAAGGCGAGCACGAGCGCCGTCAGCATTCCACTGAGAAAGCCGGCGCGCAGGCGTGTTGAGGAGGTAAGAAGGGTAAAGTTAGTCATCGCGTAAAATCCTCTCTGCAAAAAATCTCGGGACTGTTCGGTGCCCACTCTCGACGTTTCCACGGCGGTTGAGTCTGGCTTCGTGCGGCACGCGCCGCTGCGAGCCCACTCAACAAGAGTTGTGCCGTGTGGAAAAAACTGCGAGGAATTACGCGGTTGGGTGATTTCGGCGCTGGGATGCCTGAAGGAAGCCTGTTGCTCGCGCCTTGCCGCAGGCTCGAAAGATGATACCGACTTAGCACACGGCTAACGCGCGCAACGGTGTGTGGGTGTCGAGCCGCGTAAAGACAGGGCGTAAGGGCGTGCTGCGAAGTAGGTATGCTGTGCGAAATAGGTATGCGGGTCTTTCCGGTTGAGCAAGGTTGAGTGAAAGGCTTTCGTGTGTGAGCAAATGCGGAATGACAGTCAGATAACGTTGATTCACAAGGCGAATTTTCGCTTGCTCGTCCGAACCAACCTCACGATCAGGAAAGTTGTGTCCTGCGGGTTGATCAAATTGCTGCTGGTACGAGTATTGCTCAACATCAAATGACGGGTGGGGCAAGTGCTTTTGAGTGATGCCCACAAGTCAGCGTCTTCGCAGCAACGTTTCAGCGACACGGGGCTTCTAAAGTTTTCCGCCGGGACGACTTACGGCAAGCGAATCGCGTGCGACAAAGTCAGAGGCTCAAATGAGAGTCACGAATGCCGCCCGCGAAACATCTTCGCAGGCCACGCGCTCTGAAAGGTTGGGTTAGCTTTCATCAAGACAAAAATGAAGAGAAGTTTCCTCCGAGCGTCGAGAAGTCTGACGACGTGCCTCCTGCTCGCGTCACTGTTCGCCGGCTACGCCGCGCCCGCGCAAACTCCGCGCGAGGTTAAAGAGCCGCGCGCCGAAGGCAAACACAAAGAGGATCAAAGCGTCCTGCGCTTGCCAGACTTCGTGACGCCGCTCGTCGCCGCGCAGGCTGAGTCCGCGCCCGGCGCGTCGGCCTCTGTCGCTTCCAAGTCAGTCACTGCAAAACAACCTGACGTGACCATCGCGAGCAGCCTTGCGGGCGTCAGCAAAGGCGGCGGCAATCCCAGCAAGCTCTCCCCAGACCTGCGCGCGACGCTCGCCCGGACGGGCCTGAAGCAGCGCGTTCTGAGCGTCATCTGCCAGTTCAACCTGCCCGCCGGTCGCCGCATCCAAGAGATTTACGCGCGACCGGGCGTGAGGGTTGACTACAGCTTCAAGAATTCGACCGACGTTGTCGCGACGATGCCGGCGAGCACCGTCCTCGAGCTGTCGGCGCAGAAGGAGATCAAGTTCATCACGCCCGACCGCGACGTGCGGACGCTCGGGCACGTCTCTGTGACCACCGGCGCGGACGCCGTACGATCTTTCGCGACGGGCGGCCTCGACGGCACAGGGGTCGGCATCGCCGTCCTCGACTCTGGCATTGATCGCAGCCACAAAGCCTTCCGCGACGGGCGCAGCAACAACAGCAACGTCCGCATCAGCTTCGAGAAGAACTTCGTCCCGCCCTACGCCGACGCGCGCGATCCGTTCGGGCACGGCACGCACGTCGCTTCGCTCGCCGCCGGCAACGGTCGCGTCGCGAGCGGCGCCTACGTCGGCATCGCGCCCAACGCCAGCATCATCAACCTGCGCGTGCTCGACGGTGAGGGACGCGGCACCGTCTCGAACGTGCTGCAAGCGCTCGACTGGCTTCTGACGAACCACGCTGCCTACAACATCCGCGTCGTCAACATGAGCCTGGGGATGCCCGCGATCGATTCTTATCGGAACGATCCGGTCTGCATCGCCGTGCGCAAGCTCGTTGACGCAGGCGTGGTCGTCGTCGCGGCGGCGGGCAACAACGGCAAGGACGAGAACGGCAATAAGGTTTACGGACAGATTCACTCGCCGGGCATCGAGCCCTCTGCGCTCACCGTCGGCGCGACCAACACCTACGGCACGGACGACCACGCCGACGACGTGGTCGCCTCTTACAGCTCGCGCGGCCCCACGCGCAGCCGCCGCGTTGACGCGCAAGGCAACGTCACTTACGACAACCTGCTCAAGCCCGATCTGGTCGCACCCGGAAACCGTCTGATCGCCGCTGAGGCACAGGGCGACTGCCCGCAGGGTCTGGACGGCTGCGGCGCGCTCAACTACCTCCTGACCAATAACCCGCAGATGGCGGCGAACGTCAGCGCCGACGACACGCGCGCGCAGATGTTCATGAGCGGCACTTCGATGGCGACGCCGGTCGTGGCGGGCGCGGCGGCGCTCATGCTTCAGGCGAACCCGAAACTTACGCCGAACCTGGTCAAAGCGATCCTGATGTACACGGCTCAGCCGCTTTCTGGCGCGAACACGTTCGAGCAGGGCGCGGGCGAAGTGAACATCGAAGGCGCGGTCAGGCTGGCGCGGCTCGTCCGCACAGACCTGACACGTTCGACGCCGCTCGGCACACCGATGCTGACCGGAGCCGCCCCCACGCCGCAGACGACCATCGCTGGACGCACGTTCACCTGGTCGCAAGGCGTTCTCTTCGGCTACACGTTCGGGACGGGCACCGATCTCATCACCGGCTACCAGAAAATCTACGATCTGGGCGTGCTGATTAACGACGGCGTTTTGATCAACGACGGAGTTCTCATCAACGACGGCGTACTCATCAACGACAGCATTCCGCTAAGCGATCACTTCGTCGTCAGTAACGGCACGGACATGCTCGGCGGGACGAGCTACACGAGCGTCGGGAATCTGATTAGCGGCGGCGTCATGCACGGCGACGGCGTGCTCATCAACGACGGCGTGCTGATTAACGACGGGGTCTTAATCAACGACGGCGTGCTCATCAACGACGCCATCACGCGCGCCCTCGCGACGTTGGCGAACGGTCTCCCCACGCTCTCGATGACGATCGTTCCCGACGGCGGCGGTAACTAGCACGACCGGGCAGCTCTGAAACGAACCCGCCACCGACGCGACCGCGGACGGCGCGCCGTTGTACCACTCATGCGACACGACAGAACGCTTCCGCGACCGTCAACGGCGAATCGCCGACTCCGCGCGGGTCTGAGTCCCGCCGTGCCGGCTCCCGAGTCGCTGGGCATCGCCCGTTTAATCGAAGGGGACGAGGGCGAGGCGCTTGGGTTTTTGTCTCGGCGACCGCTGCGCAACGTCATCATGTCGGGGCTCATCCGCGACAACGGTCTGGTGAGCCCGTTCAACCGCGGACACTTTTACGGCTGCCGCGACGCGCGTGGCGGTCTCGTCGGCGTGGCGCTCGTCGGACACGTGACTTTGTTTGAAGCGCCGCGCCGCGATGCGCTCCTCGCGCTCGCGCGCAGTGCGCCCGCGACACTACATCCCAACACCATCATCGGCGAGCCGGGCAGCGTGAGACTCTTTTGTGAACAGCACGCGAGCCTCGCCCCAGACGGGCTGCGCTGCAAACACGAGCAGCTTTTAGCGCTCTGTCGCCCGCCCGCCGATGCAGAGCCGGTCAACGATTTGCGCGTCGCCACGCTCGCGCACCTTGAGCTGGTCATGGGTGCGAACGCGGAGATGGCGGAAGCGACGTGCGGCGTCAACCCGCTTAGAGCCGACCCCGTGGGCTTTCGCATCCGCACGGCGCGGCGCATCGAGCAGGGGCGCGTCTGGGTCTGGTGCAAGGGCGCGCGTCTCGTCTTCAAAGTTGACGTCGCGTCCGAGACGCCGGAGGCGATTTACCTCGAAGGGCTCTACGTCGATCCACGTGAGCGCGGCAAGGGGCACGCGCAAAAGTGTCTCTCGCACCT
>JBJMGS010000302.1:0-25921 GCA_045807785.1 Pyrinomonadaceae bacterium | reverse complement strand
CTGCTCCTCGGTCAGGTCAGTCCCGCCGAGCCGCGCGATCTCAAGCGTCACGTCCTGCACCAGCTCGTTGGTCAGCCCGACGCAGCCATGCGAGGCGAACTCGCCGAGCCGCGACGGCTGTTTGCCGCCGTGGATGAGTGATGGCAAGCCGATGGGAATCTTGATCGGCCCCAGCGGATTGAGCTTACTCCCCGCGGGAACTTTCTCGCCGACCTTGACCTTGCTCGTGCCCGCCTCGACCCAGGGCTCGTCGGGCGGCGTCCACGTCGGATTGAAGATGATGTTGCTCGCGCGGCGCATCCCGGCGGGGAGCGGGAACTCCGGGTAGCCGATGCCGACCTTGTAGGACTTGACGAGGCGTCCCTGCTCGAAGATATCCATGCGGAACGCGGGCGCGTTGACGACGATGCGCGAGTCGCCGGGGACGGCGTTCGGCTTGTCGGCGGTGGCGCTCGCCTGCGCGCCCCCAGCCGACTCGTCGCCGCCCGAAGCCCAGCGCGCGCGCGCGAAGGCGAGCACCTGATTCGCCTTGTCCGCGCCGACCGCCGCCCTGATCTTTTCCGCCGCGCGCTCGGTCGCCGCACGCGCCGCGCCGCCCTGCCCGTCGCCGTTCTCGTTGAGGCTCGCGCGCTCTTCGCTCGCGGCCTTGCGCAGCGCGGCGACCTGCTCGTCCGTCAGTTGAGCTTGAGACTTGAGATCGCGCGCGAACGAGTCGTCGGCGAAGAGCGCATCGAGCACGGCCAGGGTGACGGGCTGCGCGTCTGCGCCATTCGCGGCGGCTGAGTTCGTGTTCGACGCGTTCACGTTCGCGGCGTTCGCATTGGCGTTCGCATTGGCGTTCGCAGTCGGCGCGTTCGACACGGGTGCGGTCTGGCAGCCTGCGAAGCTGAGCGTGAGCAGGAAAGAGAGCGTCGCGACGCTCGCCACCAACACGTGCTGGGTTTTCGTCATCTCCGAGATAGCCTCCGTCTGAACTGCTCGCGCCGCACACACTCCGACGCACATACTTCGATAGAGCAACCACCGTTCCCCGCCCTGTCTCCCGCGCCGCACGCCGTTTTCCGCGCCCCGGCGCACACGAGCGGCGCACCTTTTCGCGACACAGGCGGACTGATTGTGTCCGTTGTCCGCGGTCAGTTGTCCGTCGGTTGCGCTTACTCAGTCGTTCGCTTATCAGGGGCGGGCGTCACACTGTTGGCTCACCACGGACAACGAACGACGGACGGCTTCATCTTCTCCCCGTGAGTAATGGATAAGGATTAATGTCCGTGCCGTTCCAGAAGCGTTTGGGGTCTTCGACCGTCCAGATGGCGAAGTGGAGGTGATAGTTGCCCGCGCCGGCGTTGCCGGTGTCGCCGACGTAGGCGAGCACGTCGCCGCGGCGGACGAATCTGTTTTCACTGATGCCGTCGGCGTACCGATCGAGGTGCGCGTAGTAGTAGATCGTGTGGTCGTCCGTGCCGCGCACGTAGATGGTCGTGCCGCCCTTGTCGCTCTGGAAGAGGCGGATCACCGTACCGTCGGCGGCGGCGAGAACGGGCGAGCCCTTCGCCGCCATAATGTCGATGGCGTTGTGGACGCGACCCTCTGAGCGCGCGTCCGTATAGGTGTCGCGCAACTGTTCGGGGCGCACGCCCTGCACGGGGATAAGCAGGCTCGTGTTCGAGTTCGCGTGCGAGTTGGTCGAGGGCGGCGAAGGCGTCGTGCTCGCGGGCGTCGCCGTCGCGCTCGGCGCGACGTTCGCGCTCGGCGAAGGCGAGTCGTTCGGGCTCGGCGTCGCGGTCGCGCCCGGCGACGCTTCGACCGTGGGCGAGACGGAAGGCGAAGGACTTGGCGAAGGACTGAAGGTCGGCAGCGCGGTCGGCTCGACCGTCGGCGGCGGCGCGGTGATCGGCGTGACGGGCCGCGTGCCGTAGCGCGAACTGAGCGCCCAGACGAGCGCGCCGACGAGCGCGACGATGCAGAGAAAGAGCACGACGATGAGCGCGCGCAGACGCGTCACCTGCCGCGCCGCAGGCGAGGGCTGATTGACGCGAACATTCTTGTCGAGCGGCACGACGGTGCGGGCGCGCTGGCGCGTCTCGTCGTCGAAGCGCGGATCGATCCGCACGTGCGTCTGCTCCGTGTCCTCGTCGGCGCGATCCGGTGTCGGTCTCTCAGAGTCCATAATTTTGCCGTCGGCTCAGAAGAATATGCGCCCGCGCGGGGCGAATCAAGCGAAGCCCTAATCGCGTGCGCCGCGCGGCGCGTCTCAGTGGCGCGGCGACGGCTTTTTTTGTACAGTATTGCTCCCGCGAAATTTCCACATGACTAATCGCCAAATCATACGCGCGCCGCGCGGCGCAGAGTTGAGCTGCAAGGGCTGGCATCAGGAGGCGGCGCTGCGCTGCCTGATGAACAACCTCGACCCTGACGTGGCGGAGCGACCGGAAGATTTGGTCGTCTATGGCGGGACGGGCAAGGCGGCGCGCGACTGGAATTCGTTTCATGCAATCGTGCGCGAGCTACGAAACTTAGAGAACGACGAGACGCTGCTCGTGCAGTCGGGCAAGCCCGTCGCGGTCTTTCGCACGCATGACCTCGCGCCGCGCGTGCTGATCGCCAACTCCAACCTCGTCGGCAACTGGGCGACGTGGGAGCACTTCCACGAACTAGAGCGGCGCGGCTTGATGATGTACGGGCAGATGACCGCCGGGAGTTGGATTTACATCGGCACGCAGGGCATCGTACAGGGCACGTTCGAGACCTTCGCGGCGATGGCGGACAGAAGTTTCGGCGGGACGCTCAAACACAGACTCGTCGTCTCCGGCGGCATGGGCGGCATGGGCGGCGCGCAGCCTCTGGCGGCGACCTTGAACGGCGCGGCCTTCCTCGGCATAGACGTTGACCGCGCGCGCATCGAGCGCCGCGTGCAGACGGGCTACTGCGACCGGCTCGCGCTCTCGCTGGACGACGCGCTCCGCATCTGTGAAGGCGCGCGCAAGCAGGGGCGCGCCGTCTCGGTCGGACTCGTCGGCAACTGCGCGGAAGTCTTGCCGGAGATCGTCAGGCGCGGCGTGAAAGTTGACGCCGTCACGGATCAGACGAGCGCGCACGATCCTCTGAACGGCTACGTCCCCGCAGGGGTCACGCTCGAAGAGGCGGCGGAGCTTCGTCTGCGCGACGCGAAAACTTACGTCGAGCGTTCGACCCACTCGATGGCGCGGCACGTCGAGGCGATGCTTGACTTGAAGCGCGCGGGCGCGGTCGCGTTTGATTACGGCAACAACATACGCAAGTTCGCGTTCGACGCGGGGTGTGCGGACGCCTTCGAGATTCCCGGCTTCGTGCCCGAATACATCCGCCCGCTCTTCTGCGAGGGCAAAGGCCCTTTTCGCTGGGTGGCGCTCTCAGGCGATCCGGCAGACATCCGCCGCACGGACGATCTCGCGCTCGAACTATTCCCCGAAGACGCGACGCTCAATCGTTGGCTGCGACTCGCGCGCGAGCGCGTTCAGTTTCAAGGACTGCCGGCGCGCATCTGCTGGCTCGGCTACGGCGAGCGCGCGGAGATGGGCGAGGCGATCAACGATCTCGTCCGTCGTGGCGACTTGAAAGCGCCCGTCGCCATCGGTCGCGATCACTTGGACACGGGATCGGTCGCGTCGCCATATCGTGAGACCGAGGCGATGCGCGATGGCACGGACGCCGTCGCCGACTGGCCTATCCTGAACGCGCTCCTGAATACGGCGAGCGGCGCGTCTTGGGTCTCGTTCCACCACGGCGGTGGCGTCGGCATCGGCTACTCGCTCCACGCCGGTCAGGTCTCCGTCGCCGACGGCACACAGGAGGCGTCGAAGCGTCTGAACCGCGTGCTCACGAACGATCCGGGCCTCGGCGTTGCGCGCCACGTGGACGCGGGCTACGACGAGGCGGTAGAGACCGCGCGCACGAAGGGCATTCATGTTCCGATGCTCGGCGCAGAGAGCGCGAAGGAGACGGACGGCGCGGAGCAAAACAACTCTGCGAAATAAAACAGCTCTCATGCGACAAGCGTGCGCACTATTTTTAATCTTCGCTCTCACGTCTCTGCTCGCGCCTCCCGCGCGCGGCGTCGCGCAGGCTCCGGCACAGGTTGCAGCTGCGGCGGGCGCGGTGCGCGACGAGCGTGTCGCGTTCGAGAGTAAGCTCATCGGCGCGCAGCTTCCTTACAACGTCGTGCTGCCGCCAGGCTACGACGCGAAGGCCGCGGCGCAGACGCGCTACCCCGTGCTCTACCTCCTGCACGGTCTCGGCGGGAGCGCGAACGACTGGGTGTCGCAGCGCACGCATCTGAAGGACTACGCCGCACGCTACTCTCTCGTCGTCGTTGTGCCCGAAGGCAAGGAGGGCTGGTACACAGACGGCGCGGCGGCAAACGAGAAGTTCGAGAGCTACTTCGTGCAGGAGTTGCTGCCCGACGTGGAGAAGCGTTTTCGCACCATCGAGTTGCGCGAAGGACGGGCGGTGGCGGGTCTCTCGATGGGCGGCTACGGCGCTCTGAAGTTCGGCTTGAAATACCCAGACAGGTTCGTCTTCGCCGCCTCGATGAGTGGCGCGCTCGACGCGGCGTCGTGGGTGACAGAGATGCCGGTGGCCTCTTTCATCAAGCCTTCGATCACGCGCGTCTTCGGCGCGGCTGATAGCCCGGTGCGCGCGTCGAACGACATCTACAAGATCGTTCGCGACACGGCGGCGGACAGGGTCGCGTCTCTTCCCTATTTTTATCTCGACTGCGGGACGGAAGACCCTTTCTTCTCGAACAGCCGCGACTTCGCCGCGCTCCTCTTCGAGAAAAAAATCCTGCACGAGTATCATCAACTGCCCGGTACACACTCCTGGCCCTACTGGGACAGGCAGGTGCAGGAAGTCTTGAAACTTGCGGCGCAGAGACTCGCGCCGCCGCAGACGAAAAATTGAGCGACAGTTCTTACCTGAATGTTACTTCGCGTCTTTGCGCCCTTGCGTGAGATCGGATTTTCACGCAAGGGCGCAAAGACGCGAAGACAGAGGATAAAAAATTATGAACATGCCAAACGGAAACAATAGCGCGCAGACTTCAAACGGCGGCGGCGCGGCGAACGCGGCGCGCGTGGCGGAGATTCAACGCTCTCTCAGAGACGCGGGGCTCGACGGCTGGCTCTTCTACGACTTCCGCCAGAGCGACCCGCTCGCCTACCGCATCCTGAAACTCGATCCCAACCAGTTCTCCACGCGCCGCTGGTTCTACTTCGTCCCGGCCAACGGCGAGCCGACGCGCATCAATCACGCCATCGAACAGGGCAAGCTCGATCTGCTCCCCGGTCGCAAGTTGATCTATAGCAGTTGGCAGAAGCTCGGCGAGAATCTGCGCGACGCGCTCTCGACCGCCGGGGGCTCAAAGATCGCCATGCAGTACTCGCCGGAAAACTCGATCCCCTACATCTCGCGCGTGGACGCGGGCACGATTGAGCTCGTGCGCTCGCTCGGCGCGGAGCCCGTCACCTCGGCAGACCTCGTGCAACTCTTCGAGGCCGTCTGGACGCGCGAGCAGTACGACTCGCACATCAAAGCCGCCGACAACATTCACAACATCATTCAGGAAGCCTTTGCTGAAGTCGCCAAGCACATCAAGGCTGATGAGCCCGTCACCGAGTACGACATCCAGCAGTTCATGGTGCAGCGTTTCGAGGACGAGAACATGACGTGCAACGACGATCACCCCATCGTCTCCGTCAACGGCAACGCCGCGAGCCCGCACTACCAGCCTTCGGCCTCGCGCCACTCGCCGATCAAGCGCGGCGACTTCCTGCTGCTCGACGTGTGGGCTAAGCAGAACACGCCCGGCGCGGTTTACGCCGATCAGACCTGGACGGGATTCGTCGGCGAGACGCCGACCGATGAGCACGTCAAAGTCTTTACCATCGTCCGCGACGCGCGCGACGCGGCCATTGAATTCGTCCGCGAGAGCGTCAAAGCCGGGAAAGAGATCAAGGGCGCGGAAGTGGACGACGTGTCGCGCGGCGTGATCGAGCGCGCGGGCTACAGCGAATACTTCACGCACCGCACGGGGCACTCCATCGGCGAGGAAGTCCACGGCAACGGCGCGCACATCGACAACCTTGAGACGAAGGACTCGCGCAAGATCATCCCGCGCACCTGCTTCTCCATCGAGCCCGGCATCTACCTGCCCGGCAACTTCGGCGTCCGCTCCGAGATCGACCTCTACGTCGGCGACGGCGGCGAGATCGAAGTCACGGGCCAGCCGATTCAGACGGAGCTGGTCAGAATTTTGGCAGAACATTAAGGGGAGCTAATGCGTGCCTTGTCCCGAGCCTCACTTCTCACAGCGGTCGTTTGCGTAGCCCTCTCAGTTTCTTCGTGTAAACCAAAGGTCACGGAGGGCGATGCACTTGAGCGGATCAAGCAAAACTTATCGATTGGCTCGACTAGGCAACAGGTGACAGCCTTTCTCGACTCGCTGGAGATCAACGGTCTCAAGGCTACTCATGGCGACTACATCACGCCCTCCGAATACGGTGGCGACCCTAAAGTTAAAGGCTTTATGGGCGGGTGCGTTTGCGGCAACGACCGAGGTTTATTTCAATCGGGGTGCGTCTGCATGATGTTCTACTTCGATGAGTCAGAAAAACTGATCCATTATCAGGTCGATGAATTCGACAAAAAGTAAATAGGAGTTCCGGTTGCTCGACTTTGCTATTCAAACTGCCCGCGACGCCGGGCGCGTGCTCGCCGAAAGGTTCGGGCGCGCGCTGCAAGTCTCTAACAAGGGTGACATCGATCTCGTCACCGAGGCTGACCTCGCCGCCGAGCAGTTGATCGTCGAGCGCGTCCGCACGCACTACCCGCGCCACGCCGTCCTCGCCGAAGAGTCGGGCGAGACGGGGCGCGAGGCCGAGCCCGCCGAGTTCAAATGGATCGTCGATCCGCTCGACGGCACGACCAACTACGCGCACGGCTACCCGTGCTTCTGCGTCTCCATCGCACTCGAACAGGCGGGCAAGATCGTCGTCGGCGTCATCTACGATCCCGTGCGCGACGAGTTGTTCGCCGCCGAGCACGGCGAGGGCGCGACGCTCAACAACCGGCGCATACGCGTCTCGAACGTGGAAGACTTGAACGCCGCGCTTCTTTGTACCGGCTTCCCTTACGACGTGCGCGAGCGCGGCGACTTCGCGCGACACTTCCACAACTTCATCATGCACTCGCAAGGCGTGCGCCGCGACGGCTCAGCCGCGCTCGATCTCGCCTACGTCGCCTGCGGGCGCTTCGAAGGCTTTTGGGAGGAGGGCTTGCGCCCCTGGGACGTGGCCGCCGGGAAGATTCTGGTCGAGGAAGCTGGCGGGCGCGTCTCCCGCTACGACGGCTCCGAGTTCAGCGTCTATCAAGCCCCCATCCTCGCCAGCAACGGCCTCGTCCACGACGCGATGATGCGCGTGCTCGGTCTGCCGTGAATCGTCAATCGTTAATCGTCATAATCAGTTCAGTGTCCTTCAAAACCGGAAGCCCGCCGCTCAAGTAGAGTGGCGGGCTTCCGGTTCGATTGACGATCACGATTGACGATCGACTATTTTCGATTCACGGCTTACGTCTTCACAGCGCGGACTTGATCGTCTCGCAGAGTCGTTCGCTCTCGCGCTGCGCGCAGGCGCGCGCGTCCTCGCCGGGCAGTTGTGCGAGCCGCTGCGCCGGGTGGTAGATGATCTCGACGCGGGCGAGTCGCGGCAGTCGCCAGTCCTTGGGCCAGACGCGGTTCCCGCCGCGGATCGTGACGGGCAGGACGGGTACGTCCGCTTCGAGCGCGAGACGCAGCGCGCCGGGCTTGAACGGTTGCAGCGTGCCGTCAGCGTTGCCGCGCCGGCCTTCTGGGAAGATGACGAGCGCGCCGCCCGAGCGCAGCCACTGCACCGAGCGGCGGTAGGCGCGCGTGTCGCCCTTCTGCGTCTGCAAAGGCCACGCGCCGAGCCAGCCCATCACCCGCCCGATCAAAAACCAACCGAGCACGGCGTCCCAGGCGAGGAAGCGCAGCGGGCGTTTGACGGGCGAAGCGACCCAGAATGGATCGAGGTAGGTCTGGTGGTTGGCGGCGATGACGAGACCGGTGCCGCCCGGCGGGATGTTTTCGACGCCGGAGAGGCGCAGGCCGAAGAGCAAACGGAAAATCTTGAAGAGCAGGGCGCGCACCAGTTGGATCGCCCACTGCGGCAGCACGTAAGGCTCCGCTGGGGGCGCGGGGCGGACGCGTTCGCCCTTGCCCCGCCCCGCGTCTTCACGCCGCGCGACGCTCGTGCCCGTGCCGTTCAACCCGACACTCCCGCCTCGCCGTCGCCGCCCGCGCGCGCGAGCGCCCCACCACGTTGCGGCGCACGCGTCGTCGTCGGTCTCAGTCTGTCGGACGGCGTTGTCATCACTTCGTCGGCGGCCTCATTCGAGAATCTCAAGCGGCCAGGCGCGGTCGATGAATTCGAGGTGCATGCGCGGGATGTTGTCCGCGCCCTTGCGGCAGCCGCGCACGATTGCCAGCACCGCCAGCGAGAAGCGCGCGCTGCGCAGGCGGACGAACTTGCCGCGCTCGACGCTGAGCGTCGTGAAGATCGAGGCGCCGCGGCGGCTGATGTTCTCCGTCACGGTCTGCTCGCTGCGGACGATCTCGCCGCGCTCGTCCAGCACTTCGATGACGACATCGACGGGCATCGTGAGGCGCGTCTCGCGCGTGGCGGCGAAGCCGCGCCGTTCTTCACGCTCGCGCGTGCGCCACAGATCGCGCTCGCCGTGCTCCGCCTCAATGTCGTAGCGCGTCGCCGGGTCTGCCTTGTAACTCGGCGGCGCGTGCTTACCCGTAAAGGCGACGCCGACCCCGAAGCGGCGCTCGCCGCCCGCGTCCGGCGGGTTGAACTTGATCCAGCGCACCATCGCATAGACGCGGTACTGATCCTCGACGTGATCGAAGCAGCGCATCTGCCGCGGCATCGGCAGCGTCAGGTGCAGGAGCCGCCCCGGCTCGACGGGACGCGTGAGGTTAAAACTCGCGCCGAACGGCGTCAAGTCAATGAGCCGCGTCTGCTCGACCCACTCCTCCTCCGGGCTCTCGCGATAGACCACGCGCACCGGCAGGGCGAGCCTCAGTCGATCCTTGACGCGCCGATTTTTTCCCTGCTCATCCATCGTTATCGGGTCGCGGCGGGCGCTCGTCCCGGTCTCAATATATTGTGTCCGGGGGCGGGCGGCTTGATCAGCCGTCAGACGCCGTAACACCCTTTATTTATAAGGTTTTTACCCGCCGTAGGGGGTTGCGAAAAGGACTCTTTCGGGCTACAATATCTCGTACTTACTTCGACCGTCTGAGCGGACTTCGGGCGAGTACCTTTAACCACTCAAGAGACTCAAAAAAGTGCGGCGTCGAAGCCCGGCGGAGGGCGCGCCCGCGCGGTCATTGCGCCGCCGGTCGCCGGACGAGAATTGTAACGGAAAGGTCAGTCAATGGAAACAGCGGAGCATAATTACGTCAACATCGAAGA
Source organism: Pyrinomonadaceae bacterium (assembly GCA_045807785.1). Lineage (GTDB taxonomy): Bacteria > Acidobacteriota > Blastocatellia > Pyrinomonadales > Pyrinomonadaceae > JAIVGV01. The sequence goes on along the minus strand of JBJMGS010000302.1, from coordinate 16,385 downwards.
GGAGATGCGCCGGTCGTATCTCGACTATGCGATGTCGGTCATTATCGGGCGCGCGCTGCCCGACGTGCGCGACGGCTTCAAGCCCGTCCACCGCCGCGTGCTGTGGGCGATGAACGAGTTGGGCAACCAGTACAACAAGGCTTACAAGAAGTCTGCGCGCATCGTCGGTGACGTGATCGGCAAGTACCACCCGCACGGCGACTCTGCCGTCTACGACACCATCGTCCGCATGGCGCAGGATTTTTCGATGCGCTACCCGCTCATCGATGGGCAGGGCAACTTCGGCTCGGTGGACGGCGACTCGGCGGCGGCGATGCGCTATACCGAGGCGCGCATGTCGAAGCTCACCTCGGAAATCCTCGCCGACATCGAGAAGGAGACCGTCGATTTCCAGCCGAACTACGACGAGTCGCTGAGCGAGCCGAAGGTCATGCCGACGCGCGTGCCGAACCTGCTCTTGAACGGGTCGGGCGGCATCGCGGTGGGGATGGCGACCAACATCCCGCCGCACAACCTGAGTGAGATCGTGGACGCGACCGTCACGCTCATCAAGAAGCCGAACACGAAGATCGAGGAGTTGTTGAAGATCATCCCCGGCCCGGACTTCCCCACGGGCGGCTTCATCTACGGGCGCGAGGGGATCAGGCAGGCGTACCTGACGGGCCGCGGCATCATCCAGATGCGCGCCAAGGCCGGCATCGACCGCATCGGGCGCGGTACGACCGAGCGCGACGCGATCATCATCAGCGAGATTCCCTACCAGGTGAACAAGGCGCGTCTCATCGAGCGCATCGCCGAACTCGTCAACGAGAAGAAGATCGAAGGCATCTCCGACCTGCGCGACGAGTCGGATCGCCGCGGGATGCGCGTCGTCGTCGAACTCAAGCGCGACGCCGTGCCGCAGGTCGTCCTGAACAAGCTCTACAAGCTGACGCCGATGCAGTCGAGTTTCGGCGTCATCAACCTGGCCATCGTCAACGGTCAGCCGCGCGTGCTGACCATCAAGGAGATGCTGGAAGCCTTCATCGACTTCCGGCGCGAGGTGGTGCGCCGCCGCACCGAGTACGATCTCAGGAAGGCGCGCGCCCGCGCGCACATCCTCGAAGGCTTGAACAAAGCCATCGACGCGCTCGACTACATCATCCCGCTCATCCGCAACGCCTCCTCGGTTGACGAGGCGCGCGCGTGGATGACGGGCAGCTTCCAAACGATGACGCAGACGAAGTCTTGGAAGGGCATCCCCTCCGATCTGACGCAAGCCGGGTTCATCTCGAAGTTGCAGAAGGTCGTCGCACGGCTCCAGTTCTCGGAATTGCAGGCGCAGGCGATCCTCGACCTGCAACTGCGCCGCCTCTCCGCGCTCGAACGCCAGAAGATTCTCGACGAGTACGAGGGGATCATCAAACTGATCGCCGAGCTGGAAGAGATTCTCTCAAACGATCAGTCCCTGCGCCGCGTCATCGTGAAGGAACTCGAAGACGTGAAGAAGGACTTCGGCGACGAGCGGCGCACGCAGATCATCGACGAGGGCGTCGAACTCTCCATCGAAGACTTGATCGCCGACGAGGACGTGGCGATCACCGTGACGAAGAACGGCTACGTCAAGCGCACGCCGGTCACCACCTACCAGCGGCAGGGGCGCGGCGGCAAGGGGCGCTCCGGCGCGTCCACCGGCAAGAACGAAGACTGGGTCGAGCACCTCTTCATCGCCACGACCCACTCGTACCTGATGGTCTTCACGGACGACGGGCAGGTCTATAAGCTCAAAGTCCACGAGATACCGGACGCGATGCCCTCGGCGCGCGGCAAGGCCATCGTGAACCTGATCAACATCCCCTCGGCGCGCAAGCTCGCCGGCGTCGTCGCCGTCAAAGAGTTTTCCGAGGGGCGCTACGTGCTGCTCGTCACGCGCAAGGGTGTCATCAAAAAGACCTCGCTCGCCGAGTTTCAGAACATCCGCACGAACGGCATCAACGCCATCAATATCGACGACGGTGACGAGCTGTTAGACGTCGTGCTGACCGACGGCAAGAAGCGCATCTTCATCGCCACGCACAACGGGCTCGCCATCCGCTTCGACGAGGACGACGTGCGCCCGATGGGTCGCGCGACGCGCGGCGTGCGCGGCGTCGATTTAAGGAAAGACGATATCGTCGTCAGCCTGTGCGCCGTCTCGGCGGAAGACAACGAGCGGATGCTCTCGATCTCGGAGTGCGGGTTCGGCAAGCAGACGCCGATCTCGACCTACCGTCTGCAGTCGCGCGGCGGCAAGGGCGTCATCAACATGAAGACGACGGAGAAGACGGGCAAGGTCGTCGCCGTCTTCCCTGTCGAAGACGAGTCCGAGATGATGATCATCACCAAGCAGGGCAAGTTGATCCGCCTCGAGGCGAACGACATCCGCAAGACCGGCAGGGGCGCGCAAGGGGTCAGACTCATCAAGACGGACGGCGGCGACAAGGTGACCAGCGCCTCGCTCGTCGATCCTTCGACCCAGCCGGAGGCGGTGGAGGTGCTGGCTTAACGTCACGCCCGCCCCATTCGAGAAAGCCGAAGAGCCCCGCGCGTCTTACAAAGGCGCGCGGGGCTCTTTAGCTTTCAAGGACGATGAACGCTCCGTTAAGAGTTCGCGTTCGCGTTCGCGTTCGACTTCGTGTTCTCGTTAGCCTTCGGCTTCGCGTTCGAGTTCCCGTTCGGGGCGGCGTTCGCGTTGCCGCTTGAGCCGTTCGCGTTGCCGTTCGCGTCGGGCGGCGGCGTCTCCTTCACGTATTTGAAGGAAACGTTCTCGACCTCTTTAATCTCCCACGACCTCAAGACCAGACCCGATTCGAGTCGGTAGTGGACGCGGAGCTGCCCCGACAGGCTCTTCGGGTCACGCGAGCGCGGGGCGGTGTGCGTCTGCATGTTGATGAGGAACGTCGCCGAGTCGCCCTCGATCTTCTGATCGACGATCTCGATCTGCCTCGGCTCGCTCGGATCGAAGACCCACGGAATCTCCTTCGCGCTGCCGTCCGCCGCGGGCACTCTCACCCACTCGCCGGGGATGTCGTCTTTGATGTTTTCCGGCTTGAGTTCGGGCCGGTCGTCCGCGGCGGTCTTCGCTGACGGCTGGCCGCCGCCGCACGCGACGCACGCCGTCAGGGACAGGGCCAAGAGCCAGAGGATCGTTCGTCTCATCATCTTGTGAAATAAGCTGTGTCGCGGGGGCGGTCGTCCCCTTATCAGTTAAACGCCCGCCGCGGCGTCTTATTAACATGGGCCGCCGCGCGTTTACTCGGTCGGCGCGTCCTCGCCCTCGACCCACACCTCGCCGCCCTCGTAAAACTCTTTTTTCCAGACGGGTACGGTGCGCTTCAGCTCTCGGATCGCCCACTCGCACGCCTCGAACGCCGCGCGCCGGTGCGGCGCGCTCACCGAGATGACGACGGAAGTCTCGCCGATCTCAAGTCTGCCGGTGCGGTGGACGATGCCGATGTGCGCGATGTCGAACTTCGCGTGCGCCGCGCGACCCAGACGGCGCATCTCGGCGAGCGCCATCGGCGCGTAAGCCTCGTAAACGAGGTGGAGCGTGCGCCGCCCCCTCGTCCACTCGCGCACGTAGCCATCGAGCGTGACGGTCGCGCCGCACTGCGGAAGCACGACGCGGCGCGCGACCTCGCCCACGTCAATCGGCTCAGTCGTCAACTCGAAGAAATCAGACGCGCCGGACGTATCACGACGAGCCGCCTGCTCTTCCTCTGCCCCGCCGCTGACGGGCGGGAAGATGGCGACCTCGTCGCCGTCGCGCACGACGGCTGTCGGTGCGGCGTACTCCTCGTTGACGGCGACGAGCAGAGAGCGCCCGAATCGACTGAGCGCGGGATAACGCTCAAGCGCGTGCGCGAGAATGTCTGCGGCGGTGGCGGGCGCGGGCACTTCGAGCGCGCGGTGTTCTTCGCCGCCCGCGGCTTCGCGCACCGCGCCGAACAGCAGCAGGCGCACACAGACGCGCGCCTGCTCGCCTTCACGCCCGGTCGGAGTGTCCTTGTCGAGAGTCATTCGTCCAGCTTGATCGTGCGCCCGGCGTGGCCGTTGCCCTTCGCGAGCTTGTGCGTGCGCGCGCGCTCTTCGTAGCCGCTGACGACCTGCGAGAGCAGGCGATGGAGTCGCGCGAGCCGCTCCGCGCAGGAGCGCAGCTCCAGCAACTCCTGCTTGATCTCGTTGTCCATCTCCATCGCCGCGGCGACGAGGAAGGAGAGCCGCTCCGGCTCGGCTTCGGGCAGATCGGGCAGCGACGCCCGGTCGTCGTTCAACACACGCACGGCGCGCGCGATGCGCCCGAAGACTTCCAACACCTCGCGCGCGCGTCCCGCGAGCAGTTCCGCATCCTCTTCCTCGTCCTCGAAGAACTCGACGCGACCGACGAGGTACGGCTCGCCCCCGGCAATGTAAGAGGGGACGCGGTAGCGCACGAGGCCGACCGTCAGGATGTTCGAGCGACCGTCTTCGAGCGGCTGCACTTCGATGATCTCCGCCGCGCAGCCGACGTGTCCCGCGGGCGGTTGCTCCGACAAGCCCTCGGCGGCGGCGTCGAAGAAAGAGAGGCCGAATAGATTGTTCGTCACGCGCACGTCGGCGAGCAGACGGCGGTAGCGCTCCTCGAAGACGTGCAGCGGCATCGGCACGCCGGGGAAGAGCACGACGGGCAGGGGAAACAGCGGCAGCTCGCGCACGCCGCGCACTTTTTCGAGAGCATCGGACATGGGTGACAGATGACGGGTGACGGGTGACGGGTGAAGACAAGTTCTGCCTTGTCACCTGTCACGGTTCACTCGTTCCGGCGTCCCGGCGTTTCGTTCGAGGGCTTGCAGGGCTGTGGCGGTCACGACGAGTTCGGGCTGCGCGGCGGAGTCGGGTGCGGCGGCAGTGCCCGTTTCGAGTTGCTGCTCGATGAGTTCGAGAATCTTTTCGGGCGTCTCGTCGGAGAGCGTCAGCCGCTTGGCTTCGAGGATGAGCCCCGCCATCTGCGGGGCGCGGTCGCGGAAACGCGTGTCGCGCGCGATCAAGTCTTCGATGATGCGCCGCTCGCGCACCAGCCGCGACGCTTCGGTGTCGAGCCCTTCGGCGACGGCATACTCGACGGGGACGCTACGGTTCGTCACCATTACATGCAGCGCGCCCGTCAGCTCGCGCACGTCGGCGCGCATCCGTGGGATGTCGAGCAGAGAGTTCTTGAAGCCGAGGTGGCCGCGCAAATTGATCTCGATGATCGGCGCGGGCTGCGCCTCACCATCGTCGTGCCGTCGCGCTTCGCCTTCGACGACTTCCAGGACGCCGCGATGCACGGCTTCGGCGTCCTCCGCGCCGGAGACGTCGAAGTTGAGGCGCTGAAAAGGGCGCTGCGTGTAGTCGCGCGAATGCTGCGCGTTGACGTTCTTACCTTCGTCAATCTCGACGAGGTAGAGCCCGCGCTCCTCTCGGTACTCGTCGATGGAGACGGCTTCGAGCGAGCCGGGGTTGAACGCCCAGTTCTCGATCTCGAAACGCTTGTGCGTGTGTCCGAGCGCGACGTAGTCGACGAGACCTTTCAGCTCCTTCATCTTTTCGACCGAGAGCGCCGGGATGTTCGGGCGGTTCAGTTGCCCCTCGACGTCCGTGTGTAGCATAAGGATGTTGAAGAGCCCTTCGGAGCGCGCCTCGCGCAGCGCGTCAACGAGCAGGGGGATGGCGGCGTTCGCGCTCGTGCCGAACCAGTGCGTGCCGAAGATGCGCGCGCCCGCGATGTCAACGTAAGAGCCTCGGCCTTCGGCGTCGTCCCACGGCGCGAGGCGAAAGCCTTCCGCCGTGTCCGGCTCAAGGAGTTTGAGGAAGCCCCAGCGCGAGAGCGAACGCATCCAACTGAAGCGGCTGACCGAGTCCGCCTCGTGCTGATCGTGGTTGCCCTCAATGGCGACGACGGGGATGCCTGCCGCGCGCAATCTTTCGAGCCCCGCGACGGCGTGATTCATCGCCTCCGGCTCGACCCGGCGGGCGTTGAAGAAGTCGCCGGAGATGAGAACGAAGTCAACTCTGTTCGCGATGGCGTGATCATCTACGACGTCGAGCCACGCGCGCGCGAAGTCCTTCGTCCGCTCGTCCAGATTGTAGCGGCGGCAGCCGAGGTGGATGTCCGCGATGTGAAGGAATTTCATGACAGTCTCGCGGAAGAGAGCGCGCGCCACACCAAAGGCGCGCATCAACCTGTTTCTTCCGTGAAACTATTATACGTGAGAAGAGCCGTGAACCGTGAACCGTAAATCGTGACAAGGAAGAACCAGGATTTCTCCTGTCACGGTTGACGGTTCACGCTTCACGGCTCTGAAATTGTGAAGCCCCCGCGACTCTGGGTCGAGTCATGAAGGAGGCGGGGGCTTCGTGCTCCATCGGGCGGTGAAGGGAACCGCTTGCGAGGAGCGTCGGCGACCTCTCGTTATAAGGAGGGGACGAGAGGAACTCGTTAGAACTCTCAAAGAACTGTGGCGGGGCGCTGGGGTGAAACTTGTCGCGGCCTGGTTTCTCTTCCCGCCCTGATTGAATCCGCGCCCTCTAAGGTGATCGCGCGGGCTGACCGTTGAAGACCGCGCCTATTCCCCTGCGCTCGATCCTTCCAACGTCTGACTCCTGACAGCCCGCGCGACACTCGTGCCGCCTGCGCGTCGCTCACATCTCGCCGAGCCGGGCGGCATTGGTCGTGCGGCGCACGGTCGAGAGCAGCGCCTCTGCGTCGAAGGGCTTGCCGAGGAAGGCGTCCGCGCCGCGCCGCGCGCAGGCCGTGCGCGCCTCCGCGCCGGCGTCGGAGCTGACGATGAGCACGGTCGCCGCCGGTCTCTGCTCTTTCAAATATTCGAGCACGTGCAGGCCAATCTCCGGCGTGTCGGCGGCGGGCGGCAGGTGCAGGTCGAGGATGGCGATCTGCGGCTCGTAGATCATCGCCCCACGCAGGGCCGACTGTAGATCGTAAGCCGTCACCACCTCGTAGTCGTCGCACAGCATCCAGTAGAGCTGCTGCCTCACCGCCGCGTCGTCGTCCACGATTAAAACTTTAGTCTTCGTCACTTCACTCCCCCGCCGGACGACGTGCCTGCGCGAACGCAGCCTGCGCTTCAAACATCTCAAACGTCGCGACTTCATTTTGTCAAAACCATCTCTTCACTTTCCGCACTCACACAATGGCAACGCTCGTGCCACGCGCGGCGCGAAAGCCGAGACGCATGATTTGCTCGCGAATTACCGAGAGAGGGCGTGGGACGTGCGGACGGGTGTGAACAGGAGTGGACGGGCGGCGCGGCGTGAGTGTCTACAAAAGTGGACGGCGCGCGTCAGAGCGGGTGGAGAATCTATCCCGGGGATTCCCCGTTCTGATTCCTGAAGTAGCGATCAACGACGGCGATGAGATGGTTCAGCGTCTCGTTCGTTGTCTTGAGATTTTCGTCGGTTCTGATCTGGGCGTCCACGAGCGCGTCGATCTTCGAGTTGACGTCCTTGAAGCCCTCGAGCGTCACGGCGGCGAGACGGTTGAGCATCTGATCCGTCTTCGACTGTGCTTCGCGCAACTGCTGGATGTCGGCGGAGAACTGCGCCTGCTGCTCAATGATGAACTCGATCCTCTTTTCAATCTTGTCGTCTGCCATTGCCGGACACCTCCCAACATTCTTGCCGCTTAGTGTAGCCAAACTTTCGCGCGCGCGCCAAGATTACGCCATCAACCTTCCTGCCGCCCCGACGCGGATTCAACCTTCCTTGCCGTCGATGCCGAGTTCGGAGATGAGCCGGTGCAGGTACGAGCGGCTGATGCCGAGGCGGCGTGCGGCGGCGACCTTGTTACCATTTTCAGATTGCAACGCGCCGACGACGAGACGGCGGCGCAGCGCGAGGGTCGCGCCTTCGAGCGTCGTCTCGTCCGCGCCGACGCCTTTCGCGTCCGCTGGCGGCGCGACGAGCAGCATCTTTTCCGGCAGGTGCTCGGTCGAGAGTCGCGGCGCGTTCGTCAGCACGACCAGCCGCTCGACGAGGTTCTCAAGCTCGCGCACGTTGCCCGGAAAGTCGTACTCGCAGAGCGCCTCTGTGAGCGACGGATCGAGCGTGGGGACGGCGCGACCGTGCTTCTCCGCCGCCTTCGCCGCGAAGTGCGCCGCGAGCACGGGGATGTCTTCGCGCCGCTCGCGCAAAGGCGGCAAGATGAGCGGCACGACGTTCAGACGGTAGAACAAGTCCTGCCGAAACCTGCCCGCCTCAACCTCTCTTTCGAGATCGCGGTTCGACGCGGCGATGAGCCTGATGTCAACCGTGACGGTCTTCTCGCCGCCGAGTCTTTCAAAGCTTCGCTCTTGCAGCACGCGCAACAGTTTGACCTGCGCGGCTTGTGATAGCTCGCCGATCTCGTCGAGGAAGAGCGTGCCGCCGTCCGCCAGTTCGAAGCGCCCCTTCTTCGCCGCGTGCGCGCCGGTGAAAGCGCCGCGCTCATGCCCGAACAGCTCCGACTCGACGAGCGTTTCCGGCAGCGCCGCGCAGCTCACGGCGACGAACGGCGCGTCTCGACGCGCGCTCTCTTCGTGGATGGCGCGCGCGAGGACTTCCTTGCCCGTGCCGTTCTCGCCCGCGAGCAGCACGGTCGCGCTCGTGTCGGCGACGGCGCGCACCTGCTTGGCGACGCGCGCCAGCGCCGCGGAAGTTCCGATCAGACGACCCAGCCCCGCACGCCCGACGACCGTGTCGCGCAGGCGCGCGTTCTCGCGCTCCAGCCCGCGCACGCGCGCCGCCTGCCGGACGATGTGCGCGACCTCTTCCTCCGCGAAAGGCTTCTCGAAAAACCCGTAAGCGCCGCAGCGCACTGCTTCGAGCGCGACCTCTCTGGCGTCGCTCCCCGTGATGACGACGACGGGCACGGCGGGACGCGCCCCGCGCGCGGCTTCGATGATGGCGAGACCTTCCGTGATGCCGTCCAGGTCCGGCGGCAGGTGCAGGTCGGAGATGACGACATCAATCCCGCCGCCGCGCAGCTTCTCGACCGCTTCACGCCGCGTCTCTGCCTCGACGACATCGTGCTCCGCTTCGAGCGCCCAGTAGAGCTGCCGCCTGAGCACGCGGTCGTCGTCCACGATGAGCACCGTCGCGCGCTCTTCTGATCTTTGATCGCCCATCTGAGTTTTAATTGCTCGCCGAATTATTTGATCGAACCGTTGACGGAGCGCGGGAGTGAGACCGGGCGCGATGGTAGCACGACGCGGAAGCGCGTACCAGAACCTTGCTCGCTCTCGACCGAGATGCGCCCGCCGTGCGCCTCGACGACCTCGCGGCAGGTGTAGAGTCCCAGCCCCAGCCCCTGCCGCTTCGTCGTCGCGAACGGCTGGAAGAGCTTCGCGCGGATGAACTCCGCGCTCATCCCTGCGCCCGTGTCGGCGACCGTGATGAAGATTTGCTCGTCGCCCTCGCGCCCCGCCGCGACCGTCAGACGTCCACGTTTCGCGCCCATCGCTTCGAGCGCGTTGACGACGAGGTTCTCGACGACGCTCGCGACGCGCTCGGCGTCCACGGAGGCTTCGAGCGCGTCGGGCAGTTCGATTTCGACCTCGTGAAAGGAAGAACGCGCGGCGCGCTCGTCCAACACGCGCCGGATCACGGGGACGAGATCGACGGGGCGGAGCACGCCGCGATATTCGCCGCTCAGCGTCTCGACCGGCTTGCTCAGACGCGAGACGAGCGAGCGCAACTTGTCGGTCGCCTCGCGCAGACTCGTCACCGCGTCGGCGCGAAACTCCTCGCGCTCCCACTGCCGCTCCATGTTCGCCACTAACATCGAGAGACCCGTGATGGCGTTTTTGAGATCGTGCGTGAGCATCGCGGAGAGTCGCGTGAACGCCTGAAGCTGCCGGTTCTCCGACTCGCGCCGGATGTGCTCGCGCAGCCGGTCGGTCATCAGGTTGAAGCTCTCGGCGATGGGGCGCGTGCGGTCGTGCAGACTCACGTCGAGCCGCCCGTCGAGGTCACCCCCTGCGACGGCGCGCGCCGCCCGCGCGACCTGCTCGATGCGGCGCGTGGCGCGCACCTCCCGCGCGACGACGAGCGCGCCGACGGCGAGCGCCAGCACGGCTGACAGCGCGACGAGCGTGCGCCCGCTGCGCTGCGCGCCCGCCGACGCCGCGGTCTCGTTCGCAATGGCGGCGACCGACACGTCGCCCGCCGGCTCGTAAGCCGCGATCCAACGCGCGCCGTCCACGCCGTTGAAACCTTGCGACCCGCGCTGCCCGTTCGTCATGTCTGCGGCGACCGCCGTGAAGTAGGGCATCGAGCCCGCGACCGTCTGGAACTTGAGCGCCGGGTTCGTGTGATAGACGATCCGCCCCGCGCGGTCGAGCGCGACGAGTTGGAACGCGCGCACGTCACTGCCGCCGCCGCGCGCGCCGCCCGCGTCCGCGAAGTTTTCGGCGGCACGCCCGACGAGTTCGTCGAGTTTCGCCGAAGGGTGTTCCAGCTCGCCAAGTTCGCGCGTGGGTGCCGCGCCCTGCGCACGAACTGCGCGGGCGAACTGAGCCGCGCGCCACATGGCGTCGGCGCGCAGATTGTCTTCGGCGGCGCGGACGCTCTTCACGTACTGCACAAGGTTGAGCGCTAAGAGGCACGCGACGCACGCGATGAGCAGCGCGGGGAAGAGTTTGGGGCGGACGTTCATGAGAGGCGTGTTTGCGTCCGACGTGCGCGGGGCGCGTTTCTGAGAAAGAGGATCGTTTGAGACGGCGCGCGCCGGTCGTCGCGCGTGAGAATCAAGCCTGTTAACCGTGCGTCGAAATTCAGCGCGGCGGGTCGCTACGGTCGCTCCCAGTCGGCGCGCGTCAGCTCGTAGCGGATGACGCGCTTCTCCGAGCCGTCGCCGGCAAAGCGCAAGCCGTTCTTCTCCATCACGCGGATCGAAGCCAAGAGTTCGGGGTAAGTCTCGGCGACGACGCGCGCGACCTGCGGGTGCGAGAAAGCGCGCGCGGTGAGGGCGGACGCCGCCTCGCTCGCGTAGCCCAAGCCTCGGAACTGCGGGAGTACGCCGTAGCCGATCTCGCACGTCCCGTCCGCCGTGGGCTCGCCCTTGTAGCCGCACGTGCCGATGGCTGTGCGCCCGCCGCTCTCGCCTTCCGCCGGGCGCAGCAACATGAACCAGAGCACCCAGCCCGCCGCGCTCTGGTGTTCCGCGAGGTAGTTCGCCGTCCAATCCACCGCGTCCTGATCGTAGAGTTCGGGAGGCCAGTTCTCCGGCACGCTCGCGCCCAGGAAGCGCGCCAGCGCGTCGCGGTCGTCCACGCGCGCGCGGAAAATCTCCGGCGTGCCGGCGATCAGCTCAAGCCGCTCTGTCTTGATCGGATCGGGCGCGGTCAAACTCGACTTCCCTTCACCCTTCACCTAAGTTTCGACGCGCGCGCGACCAAACTCCGAGAGGAGCGGCGCGAGCGTACTGATGACCAATGCGTGGCTCGCGCCGTTGGTGGCGGCGACGCCGTTGTGGTTGCGCGTGTCCTCGGCGTTGTACTTCACGTGCTCGCCCCAGAGGTCTGTCAGGCGACCGCCCGCCTCGTTCAAGATCGCTTCGGGCGCGCAGGTGTCCCACTGGTGCGTGCGCGACGAGAGCGTGACGTAGAGGTCGCACTGCCGCTCGACGATGAGACCGATCTTGATGCCGACCGAGCCGCGCCGCACCTCCTCTGTGAAGCCGAAGGTCTTGACGACGCGATCCATGCGCGGGCTGCGGTGCGAGAGGCTGGCAGCGAGGCGCATCCGGGGGGGGTCTGTCTCGCCCGAGACGCGCAACTTGCTCGTCATGCCGCCGCGCTCAACCCACGCGCCCGCGCCTTGCGCCGCCCAGTGGAGCAGATCGGGCGCGGGCTGATAGACGACGCCGAGCGCCGGATAACCTTCGACCGTCAGCCCGATCTGGACGGCAAAGTCGCCGTTGCCTTCGATGAAGCCATTCGTGCCGTCAATCGGATCGATCATCCAGACGCGGGATTTGTCGAGACGGCGCACGGTGTCGGTCGTCTCTTCCGAGAGCAACCCGTCCGCGGGAAACTCGCGTTCGAGCCCGGCGACGATGACGGCGTTCGCGGCGTAGTCGGCTTGTGTGACGGGATCGTCGTCGCCGCTCTTGTGCCTGATCTTGAGCACGCCGCCGTAGAACTTCAGCGCCTCCGCCCCCGCCGCGCGCGCGAGCCTGAGCGCGACGCGCAACTCACGTTCGAACCCGCTCGCGGCTAACGCCGCCGCCGCTTCGTCGCGCTGATCGATGGCAGACTCGCCTCGCGGCTCGACGGCGGTCGCGTCGCCGGACGCGCGTGCCCTCGCGTCGTCAGTGTCGTGCCTGATCAGTTTTGCGTGCTTGCCGTTCATGGCTCGTCCCTTCCCCTTCGCCCTCGCGTGTGGCTAGAAACCTACCACAACGCGCCCGCGCGCGTCGAAGCTCTCTTGCCGACGCGCCGCTGCCGCGATTATATTCTTTCGCACCACTCCTCGATCCGAACTTCTAGACAGACTTGAAGGAGAACCCGATGAAGCCCACGAAGAGAGACGACGCGCGCGCCGAGCACGACGCCGCGCGCCGCGGATTTTTGAAACACGCTGCGACCACAGCCACGCTCGCCGCCGTCGCCGCGCGTGGTGTCGCGGCGCAGACGACACCGCCTGCCGCCGCCGCGCAGAGACCCGGCGCGCCGCTCAAAGGCGTTGACGTCAAGTTCACGAGCGGCGATCTCACAATCCCCGCCTACCTCTCGCGCCCGCCGAAGAAGAAGACCGCGCCCGCCGTGCTCGTCATCCACGAAGTCTTCGGCTTGAACGATCACATCAAGAACGTGGCGGATCGCATCGCCGCCGAAGGCTACGTCGCGCTCGCGCCCAACTTCTTCGCCCGCGCCGCCGAACCACCGCCGAAGGACGTCTCCGACATGCAGGCGGTGCGCCGCGCCGCCTCGAGCGTGAAGCAGGAGGACGCGAACAAGGACATGCAAGCCGCGCTCGATTTTCTGAAAGCCGACAAGGGCGTGAAGAAAAAATTCGCCTCCATCGGCTTCTGCATGGGCGGCGGCTACTCGTACCAGCTCGCGACGCACACGACCGACCTCGCCGGCGCGGTCATCTTCTACGGGCGCACGCCGGTCGAGCTCGTCCCGCAAGTCTCCTGTCCGATCCTCGCGCACTTCGGCGGCAAGGACACGGGGCTCATGCAGACCGAACCCGCGTGGGAAGACGCGATGCGCAAGGCGGGGAAGACTCTGGACGTGAAGGTCTATCCGGAAGCCGGGCACGGCTTCTTCAACGACACGCGCCCGACTGCCTACAACGCCGAGGCGGCGGCTGACGCGTGGCAGCGCGTCATCAAATTCTTCCACGAACGACTGGGCGAATAAAACTGATGAGCATCGCAGGCTACGCCACGGACGAGGGCACGGCGCGCTACCGCGAGCGGATGCTCCGCGACGAGTCAGTCGTCGCGGGGCATTTCCGCCGCGAGCAGAATTTGTGGCTCTCGTCCGTCGGCGCTGGCACGTACCTCGGCGGCTGGGACGCGGAGACCGACCGGCGCTACGCGGAGGCCATCGCGCACGCCGTCAGCTTGGGCGCGAACGTCATCGACACCGCCGCCAACTACCGCTTCCAGCGCAGCGAGCGATCAATTGGCGTGGCGCTCGGGCAGTTGATCGACGACGCTGCCACGTCGCGCGACGAGCTGGTCGTCTGCACGAAGGGCGGCTACCTGCCGTTTGACGGAGAGCCGCCGCAAGGTCAGGCGGGCGTGCGCGCCTACGTCGAAGAGACGTTCGTCAAGACCGGCGTCGTGGACTTCTCAGACATCGTCGCGGGGAGCCACTGCATGACGCCGCGCTACCTGGCGCACCAGATCGATCAGTCGCTCGCGAACATGGGGCTCGCGTGCGTTGATGTCTATTACATCCACAACCCGGAGACGCAGCTCGGCGTCGTCACGCGCGAGGTGTTCGAAGAGAGACTGCGCGCCGCGTTCGAGCAGTTAGAGCGCAGCGTCGCCGAAGGCAAGATCAGGTGTTACGGCGTCGCCACGTGGAACGGTTTCCGCGTCGCGCCGGAGGCGAAGAGCTATCACTCGCTCGAACACATGACGGAGCTGGCGCGCGAGGTCGGCGGCGAGGCGCACCACTTCCGCTTCGTCCAGCTCCCATTCAATCTCGCCATGCCCGAAGCCCTCATCCTCGACAACCAGACTTACAAGGGCGCGCACGTCTCGCTGCTCGAAGCGGCGCGCGCGCTCAACGTCACGGTGGTGGCGAGCGCGTCGCTCTCGCAAGGCAAGGCGGCGCGTGGGCTCCCGCCGTCGATCCGCGAGCCGCTCGGCTCGCTCGCCACCGACGCGCAGACCGCCATCCAGTTCGTGCGCTCCACGCCCGGCATCACGACGGCGCTCGTCGGCATGAGCCACGTCGAGCACGTCGCAGAGAACCTCGCGCTCGCGCGCGTCGAGCCCGCCCGCGCTGAGGACTACACGCGACTGTTCACGCAAAGTCAGTGAGTCAGGGAGGCGAGGAGGCGATGAGCGAGCACGAGTTCGACACTTACGCACAGTTCTGGACGCACTACCTGGGCGAGCACAGCCGGCCCGCGACGCGCTGGCTGCACACGACGGGGACTGTGATCAGCGTCGCTCTCATCGTCTTCCTCGCCGCCACACACCGCTGGCTGTGGCTGCCTGTCGCGCTCGTCCCCGGCTACGGCCTCTCATGGATCGGACACTTCTTCGTCGAGCGCAACACGCCCGCCACCTTCGGTCACCCGCTCTGGTCAATGCTCTCGGATTTTAAGATGGTCGCGCTGATGCTCACCGGGCAGCTCAAGCAGAAGTAGCGTGACCGACGATAAACCTGATTCTGTAATTTGAGGTCGTGCGCGTGAAGGTCTTCATAGACGTCGGGAGCAATACCGGTCAGACCATCGGCGCGCTTTTCGAGCCGCCCGACGGGTTCGGCAGAACCTTTTGTAAGTATGGGTTCGATAGAATCTTTTGTTTTGAGCCCGTCGCCGAATTGCACCCCGACCTCGCCGCGGAATATCAGGACCCGCGGATCACTTTTTACGCACTGGGATTATGGAACAAGAACTGTGAGAGGCCGATCTTTAGCCCTGGCTCGCAGGGTGGTTCGATCTTCGTGGACAAGGTGAACGTCGATCCACAGCACAGCACGATGTGTCAGTTCACCCGGGCGAGCGACTGGTTCCGCGAACACCTGACCGAGACGGACGAGGTTTACATCAAGGTCAATTGTGAAGGCTGTGAGGCTGACATCATTGAAGACCTCCTCGACGCGAAAGAGTTTCGTAAGATCACCTCTCTCGGCGTGACGTTCGACGTGAGGAAGATACCCTCGCAACGCCACCGCGAAGAGGAGATCAAACGACGCCTTGCAGAGGAAGGGTATGAAAACTACGTTGACCTGAATTGCCTGCCGTACCATTCTCACCGGCAGATGATTCAGGACTGGCTGTCTATCGCCGGAGCAGACCGGCAGACGTTAGCCGACCGGGTGCGGCAGGTCGTGTACGACTGCCAAACTTTTTGCCTCCGCGTCGCGCGCTACGCCCGCCGCCGCCTAAGCGGGAGATAAGGGACACGGCAGGAGTCTCCTCAAGCTGTCCACGCTGATTTCGCCCTCTCCATTTTCACACGGCGACACGGCGCGAGAACGTCGGCGGCGGGGGCGCAGGGATTCGTGCGCGCTCTTCTGCGTTCGGCGCGCGGCGGCGCAGGAGTTCGAGCTTGAGACTTTCTTCCCCGCGACGCATCGCCCAGCGGTGGTTGGCGGCGAAGACGGGCTTGAAGAGGAACGAGAGGGCGCGGATTAAGGCTTTGCGCCCGCGCACGCGCCAGTCGTAAGTGACGTTGACGTGTGCGCCGTCCTGCTCAAATGTCCACACGCCCCGCCCCTCCAGGTCGCCTATTGCCTCGACCGTTGAGCCGCGTGGGTAGTTCGTCTCGACGGTGCGAAACTCCCAGCGCAGAGTGTAGGGCAGCCAGCCCTTCGTGTGGACGCGCACCAGTTTCCCCACGCCCCGCTCATCGCCCGGCTCCAAAGTTTCCACCTTCAGATACACAGAGGGCCACCAACGCGCCAATCCCTCTGCATCGGCGAGTATGTCCGAGACTTCCTCCGCCGTGCCCCCCACGCGCCAGCGCGAGACGAAATGGTAATCGGTGATCGACATCGAAACTCTTTCCGTCTAAGTAGCCTCGTAAAACCACTCCAAGCCGCCGGGCAGTCCGCGCGCGGCGAACTCCAACTAAACCACTCTGCACTGAAAGTGCAGAGGTTTGAGCAGGACTGAAAGTCCTACTCCTCCAGGATGAAGTTGTCCGTCTCCTCGTT
>JBJMGS010000301.1:0-15021 GCA_045807785.1 Pyrinomonadaceae bacterium | reverse complement strand
TTTCATGCTGACGGGAGGTTCGCGGTCACTTTCATTCCGCTGGAGATCAAGAGAGACTATTGGGGCGCGTATAGCTTTGACCCAAAGAGAGGTAGCCTTAAGCTGTCGGTCGAGGGTGGCAATGATGTTCCCTCTGAAATGGATGGGGAAGGGACATTCTCAATCGAGAAAGATGGCGGATTGAAGCTTCACGGGATGTGGCTTGGTAGCCCGAATCAGCAGGAAGTGAAAGTGGATAAACCGGACATCTGCTCCGTGGTGTTCGTCCGCTCTCATTAGAAGTGCATGCATATCAGCGGCGATTTCTAACAAGGGGCTGAACCGGCCTCGTAACAGCGCGGCTCTCATCTTCAATCGCCCGTGCCGGTGTTGCCGAGCGTTAGACCGCTGAAAGAGTGAGGCGAGAAGCGAGCGCTCAGTTAATTTGAACTATGATGAGCCCACGGAAACCTGCTAACTATCTCCGCTTGCTGCGTGAAGAGATCGCCGCGTTGTGCGTCGTCAAATGCCAGATGTCTCACGAGCGGATCAGGAGGGCGGGCGAATCCATGCTGCCGGTCGTGTGCCGCGTGCCAGAGGGGAGCTATCAAAGAGTCGGCTTATGCAGTCCTGAAGTGCGTTCGCAGAGGCTCGGCTGTAGCCACACGACCGCCAGGATTAAATTAGGAGATGCCATCCATGAATTGAATGCAGTTGATGGAGAGAGCCCCGGGCAGGACACGTCTCTGAGCAGCGAGCTAAACTGGCTGGACAATCAGATACACCTCTTGGATCATCGTAAGGGCGAGGCCGAGAAGGCGCTTGCCGACATGGAGGCGGAGATGCATCGCGCTGACAGCCGGGCGCACCGGGAGGCGGAATTGATGAACGCCCGGAAGGCGATTCTGGAGTTGGAGCGATTACATGACGTGTACGTGGAGCGGTTAGGCGTGTTGAGAGACAGAGTCGTGAATGAGTTGGACAGGTTTAGCGGTATCTGCGCGCACGGTTAATCCGGGTGTTATGCTGCTCACTCTCGGTGAAAATTTAATAGCGGGGCGTTGCCGCCGCCCCGGAGGTGTTGATGATGTTTAAGCCGCTGTCCCTGCTCCTCGCATCTGTGCTCGCCGGTTCCGCCTTGCTCTACGGGGCGGGCGCGTCCGGCGACCCGGTCGCCGTCCCAGACCCGTTGGTGGACGCGCCGCTCGCCGCCGCCAGGGGCGAGCGTGTGGCGGTACTGGCGGGCGGCTGCTTCTGGGGCGTCGATGCGGTCTTCAAGCACGTCAAGGGCGTCAACTCGGTCACGTCGGGTTATGCGGGCGGCGGCAAAAGGGCTGCGCGCTATGAGGCGGTCAGCACCGGCACGACGGGTCATGCCGAGTCGGTGCGGATCGTTTACGATCCCGCGCGCGTCACCTACGGCCAACTCCTCAAAGTCTTCTTCGCCGTCGCGCACGATCCGACGGAGTTGAACCGGCAGGGACCCGACAGCGGCACGCAGTACCGCTCCGCCATCTTCTACGCCGACGCCGAGCAGAAGCACATCGCCGAGGCTTACGTCGAGCAGCTCAACCGCGCGAAGACTTTCCCGCGCCCCGTCGTGACCGAGGTCACCGCGCTCGACGCCTTCCACCCGGCGGAGGCTTACCACCAGAACTACCTCGCGCTGCATCCTGATGAGCCCTACATCGTGATCAACGATCTCCCCAAGTTAGAGCACCTGCGAAGACTATTGCCGGAGCTGTACGTTCCGGGGAAGTAATTTTCGGACACATGCCGCGTACGTCAGACGTGGGACGGCGAGCGATATGCTCGCCGTCCCACGTCTCATTTTGCCGGTGGGCGGGGTTGTTAAACTGCCGTGGCGTCGCCGAACCTCGCCGCCGAGAAATTCATTGCATCTCCAAGTCGGTTTCGTTAATCTTTCTAAGGACTCACGTCCATCCCTCGCTTTGGTGACAACCCGACCCGCCCCTCTCCGCCTCACTTCAACAGTTACCCGAGCGCACTTTATGGAGACCAACGATCTGTCAGTTGGCGGAGCGGTCGCCCCCGCATCGGCATACGTGCCCGCGGTCTCCGTCGTGATGCGCGCGGTGCTGGCCGGTCAGCCCGCGCCGGCGGACGGGGCGGAGTCGCCCGCGCTCACGGCCAACTAAATCTGAACGCGCGGCGGTTGCTGCGTCGCCAACATCGTATGAATACAGACATTCCCCCGCAACAGAACGCCACCGACGCGCAAGTGGAAGAGGAACTCGTGGCGACGCTGCTCGACGAGCGCCGGAACACGACGCGCCTGCGCGTCAGCCTGCCCGTGCGCTGGGAGGGCAACTCCTGCGTGCTCCGCGGAGAGATCGTCGATCTCAGCTCGACCGGTTGTTTCATCCTGACGGACGACAAGGTTGAGGAGGGCGAGTTGATCCGGGTTGAGATCACGCTGCCAACCCGCGAGCCCATCTCGATCTGGGGCGAGGTCGTGTACCGGATGACCGAGATCGGGTTCGGCCTCCGGCTCACCGGCTCGTCCGACGACGACTTCAAGCTGTTCAAGTGGCTCGTCGGCGAGAGAGCCGCGCGCGGCATCTGAGTGAGCGCCGCCCCGGCTGTCATCATCTCCAAGCCGACGTTCCAAGCACACCCCGCGCCTCTTCGGCGCGCCGACGCGCCACACCCTTAAACAGTCATCGTGTCGTCGCACAAGCGACGACAATCACGCCCGGCGCATCCCCTTTAGCGGGATGCGGCGGCGGCGTGCACGCGTTCTGGAAGGGCTTGAAAGGCATGTGAGGGGGGGAAGCGCACCTGCTCCGATTCCCCTTCGTTTTGTTGCGATCAGGTGGCGAATGGATTGTAAATCATCGCGGCGCAACCTTTTTGCCGCTTGGCGTCATCAACCCTCTTGATCTCCTGAAAACTTTGCAGTAAACCTTTGGGGATTCGATTCCCGTAGCACAACCCTCGCGCGGAAAAGTTCTCCGACGCAGCACGCCCGGCGTCGGTCATCGTGTGCCAAGCGCGACCGGCGCGCGTCGCGGGTTTCCAGGGGGGCGGGGTGACTTTTAGACAAAGAGGAATGGAGAAGAAGTCAATGAGCGTGAACAAGAACAGTTTTCAACTCGCGAGCCTCGCGTTAGTTTTGGCGGCGGCGCTCGGCGCGTCCGTTTACGCGCAGCAGCAGCCGTCGGGCGCGGCTAACACGCGCACCGTCGCGAGCGGGCAGAAGATGAGCGTCAAGGGCGTCGTCACGCACCGCAACATCGACCAGAACACGTTCGACGTGCAGGACGCCAACGGCGTGACGACGACCGTCGCGCTCACCGACCGCACGAGCATCAAGACGAAGGGCGGCTTCTTCGGCGGCGGCTCGACCTACGGCGCGTCGAACATCCTGCGCGGGCTTAACCTCGAAGTTGACGGGCGCGGCGACGCCTCCGGGCGGCTCGTCGCCGAGAAGGTTCGCTTCGGCAACACCGACCTGAGAGTCGCGCAGTCGATCTCGTCGCGTGTTGATCCCGTCGAGTCGCGCGTCGGCAACGCAGAGGGTCGCATCGAGCAGGTCGAGGCGAACTCGCAGCGCCTGTCGGGGCAGTTGGATGAGTTGGCCGCGGTCTCGAACGCCGCGCGCGGCGGCGCGAAGGCGGCGCAGGAGTCGGCGGACGCCGCTATCTCTGGCGTCAACATGACGAACGAGCGCATCTCGGCGCTCGACGACTACACGGCGCAGCAGAGCGTCAACGTCAACTTCAAGGTCGGCAGCTCGGTGCTCTCGCCCGACGCTAAGACGGCGCTCGATCAGATCGCCGGGCAGGCGTCGAAAGCCCGCGGCTACGTCATCGAGGTGCGCGGCTTCGCCAGCGCCGACGGCAGCGAGGACGCCAACCGCCGCCTGAGCCAGCGCCGCGCCGATGCCGTCGTGCGCTATCTCGCAGAGGAGCACAACATCCCGCTGCGCCGCATCATCACGCCGTTCGGCTACGGCGAGAAGCAGGCGATTGCCGACAACGCGACGCGCTCAGGGCGTGAGCAGAACCGCCGCGTCGAGGTGAGCGTGCTCGTCAACCGCGGTATCATGCAGCCTGCGCCGGAGATCAACGTGTCGAAGCCCGACGCCGCGACGCCTCCGCCGGGACAGTAAGCGGTTACGTTCCAGAGTCGCTGGGCGCACGCATCTGCCTTAACGCGCGCCGCGACCGCGTCCGGCAGCCGGCTCGCGGTCGCGGCGCGCTGGGGCTCTCCCCGTGACTCGTTTTCGCGCCCGGCCCCATCCGGGCGCGTGAAAATTTCCGCATGGGCGGCGGGCGGCGCGCGCCATCAAAAATCGGGCGCACAAGTCGCCCGCTAATTTTTCAGGAGCCGTAAGCGATGACGTGTACCCCCCGACGCGCGCGTAAGATTCTGGCGCTGGCGATCTGCCTGATCGCCGCGCCTGTTTTTTTTAACTTCGCGCGCAGCGCGAGCGGCCAGACCAGGACGACGCGCCGCACGACGAACGCGCGCCGCCCGTCGCGCACGACGACGACGCGCGCCAAGGCGAGCCCGACCCCCGCGCCGCAGCCCGTCCGCGTCCCGCAACTCGCCTCGCAGACCACGCCAGCGGCGACGGCGCAGGCGTCGCCGCGAACTCAACAGCCGACCCAGACGCCCACGCCTCCAGCGCCGACCTCGACGCCCGCCGCGCCCACGCCGAAGCCTGCCGACGCCATCGACGACGACGAAGTGATTACGGTCACGTCGAATCTGGTCGTCGTGCCCGCGTCCGTCACAGACGCCTCGGGTCAGCCCGTGCAGGGCTTGAAGGCTACAGACTTTCAGCTCGACGAGGAGGGGCGCAGGCAGGAGATCGCGCAGGTCGGCGACGCCGAACAGGTGCCGCTCGACATCGCGATCCTGTTCGATGTTTCGTCGAGCGTGAGCCAGAAAGATCTCTTCGCCTTCCAGCAGCGCGCGGCGGCGAGTTTTCTCAAAGAGGTCTTGAAGCCCGTGGATCGCGCGGCGATCATCACCATCACGCGCGAGCCGCGACTTGTGCAGCCGCTCGCGTCAGCCGAGACGGCGACGGCCAAGCTCGTGACGATCCCGGCGGCGACCACCGCCGAGCCGACTGCCTTCTACGACACCGTGAGCTTCGCGGCGAAGTACCTCGCCGACAACGCGCCCGGTCGCCACCGCCGCGTCATCCTCGTCGTCTCGGACGGCGACGACAATTTCAGCAACGCCGTGCGCCAGCAGACCGTGGCGGAGTATGAGGCGGAGAAGAAGGCGGAGGGCACGAGCCCGCAGACGGCGGGCGCCGCCGCGCGGAGAGATTTGCAGGCGCGACACCAGCGCGCCGTCCAGGCAGTCGAGCGCGACGTACAGCGCGCCGACGTGGTCTTCTACTCGATCAACCCCGGCGGGCCTTCCGTCCACCTCAACGACATCGCCCAGCGCGCGCAGACGGGGATGCAGCACATCGCCGACTCGACCGGCGGCACAGCCTACCTGCCCGCCAAAGCGGAAGACCTCGAAACGGTCTTTCGCCAGATCGCCTCTGAGCTGCGCGCGCAATATCTGCTCCAATACTACTCGAACAACAACGCGCCCTCCGGCAAGTTCCTCCAGATCAAAGTCGCCGTCCCCGCTCACCCCGAACTGAAAGTGCGCGCGCGGCAGGGGTACTACTCGAAAAAAGGATGAAGGATGAAGGATGAAGGATGAAAGCGTGGCTGATTCTGATCAGGCCTCTTTTCATCCTTCATCCTTCATCCTTCATCCTTTCTCTCACATTTCCACCAGCACGTCCGTCAACTGCGTGACGACTTCGACGAGGGTGCGGCCGGCCTGGTCGAAGCGTCCGGCAGAGGCGCTCGCCTCTGCGTCAGCCGCGTGCTGTGCCGCGCCGCGGAGCATCGCGTAGGGCCTCTCGAGTCCGGGCGTGAAGCGGAACTGCGACTCCAACTGATCCAGCCCTTCGCGCACGTTCTTCAAACTCGCGAGCAGAGATGCTCTGGTGCGCGCCGCTACATCCGACGCGCCGGTTTGCGCGCTGCTCAACTCCAGGTCTTTCGAGAACCGACCGTAGAGGTAGAGGAAGCGCGAAAGCGTCTTGACCTGATCGGCGAGCTTGATCCGCGCGGTGTTGATCTGCGTCGTGTCGGGCTTGGCTGCGGTCGAAGCCGTGCGACGCTTCTGCGCCGCGGTCGAAGAGCTGCGGCGCGTGCGCGTCTGCGCGAGAGCGCCCGCGGGCAGGAGCAGCAAGAGGCAGAGAGCGGCGGCAGCGGTTAGAGATTTCACGTGTGACCTCCTCACGAAAGCAACGAGATGGATTCCGGGGGCGCGGCAGCAAGAAGTCTGCGCGCGGACGATTCTCGCACAAGCCGGGCTCGTTCGTCGCGCGGCGCGAGTTCTTGGCGCGCGTCGCGTGCTGCTACAATGTGCGTGACAAAAGTTAAGCGCGAGAGAGCGAGAGTGCGATGCGCGAGAGGGCGCTCAAGGTTCGCCGCCTCGGTCGGATGACCTACGAGGCGGCCTACGAGATTCAGAAGGAGACCGAGCGGCGGGTGCGCGAGCGCACCGAGCCCGACACGCTCCTGCTTGTCGAGCACCCGCACGTCGTCACCCTCGGGCGGCGCGCCACCGAGACCGCCGTGCTCGCGACGCCGGAGACGTTGCGCGAGCGCGGCGTCACGGTCTTCGAGTCGAACCGCGGCGGCAAGGCGACCTACCACGGGCTCGGCCAAGTCGTCGGTTATCCCATCATCAATCTGAGCCCCGAACGCGAGGACGTGCACCGCTACGTGCGCGAGCTTGAACAGGCGATCATCCGCGCGCTCGCGGACTTTCAGATCGAGAGTTTTCCGATCAAAGGCTTGACAGGCGTCCACACGGCGCGCGGCAAGGTCGCCGCCATCGGCGTCCACATCGCGCGCTGGGTGACGACGCACGGCTTCGCCCTGAACGTCAACACGGACTTGAGCTACTTCGATCTCATCGTCGCCTGCGAGGGCGAAGCCGTCACCTCGATGAAAGAACTTCTGGGGCGCGAGCTTTCGTTATATGAGGTTGAAGATCGCCTCATTGCGCGTTTCGCCGAAGTCTTCGAGATGGAACTGGAAGAAACCCCAAAAGCCGTGATGAGTGACAGGTGACAAGTGACAAGTAAGAACCTGTATTTGCTTTTCACCCGTCACCTGTCACCTGCGACCCGTCACCCATTCTCTTATGCTGACCATTGATCTCATCCATGAGGCGCGCGAGCGCATCTGGCGTTTCGTCCACCGCACGCCGGTCTTAACCTCGCGCGCCTTTAACGAGCGCGCCGGGCGTGAAGTCTTCTTCAAGTGCGAGAACTTCCAGCGCGCCGGGGCGTTCAAGATGCGCGGGGCGACGAACCGCGTGCGCGCGTTGACTGACGACGAGCGCGCGCGCGGCGTCTGCGCCTTCTCGTCGGGCAACCACGCGCAGGCGGTGGCGGTCGCGTCGCGTGATGCGGGCGCGCGTGCCGTGATCGCGATGCCGACCGACGCGCCGCGGGCGAAGGTCGAGGCGACGAAAGGGTACGGCGCGGAAGTGGTCTTCTATGATCGTCTGAAGGACGACCGCGAGAAGGTGGCGCGCGAAATCGCGGAGCGCGACGGGCTCGTGTTAGTTCCGCCCTACGACGACTATCTCGTGTTGGCGGGGCAGGGCACGTGCGCGATGGAGTTGTTCGAGGAGGTCGCGGACTTGGACGCCGTCGTCGTCCCTTACGGCGGCGGCGGGCTCTTCGCGGGCGCGAGCATGGCGGCGAAGGCGTTGAATCCGCGCGTCGAGTGTTTCGCCGTCGAGCCGGAATCGGGCGACGACGCGCGGCAGTCATTCGTCAAAGGCGAGCGCGTTAAGATCGCGCCGCCGGAGACGATTGCCGACGGTGCGCGACCGCAGACGCCGGGCGCGCTCACCTTCCCGTTCCTGCAACAGAACGCGGCGGACGTGCTCACGGTCTCGGACGCGGAGATCGTCGAAGCGATGAAGTTCATGCTGCTCAGGATGAAGGTGCTCGTGGAGCCGACGGGCGCGCTTCCGGCGGCGGCGGCGCTTTCCGGCAAACTGCCGTCACACGTTCGACGCATCGGCGTCGTCCTCTCCGGCGGCAACGTGGACGCAGACGCGCTCGCGCGGCTGCTTGGCTCGCGCGACGACAAGGCATGACGGCGGGTGCTAAAATAGCCCACGGTAAAAACAGAAGCGGAGCAAGAGAGTGTCGCGCGAGCTTAAAGTTTTGAGTAACGTCCCAGAGGGGCGACCGACGGGTCGCAAGCCCGACTGGCTGAAGATTCGTCTGGGCGATCCGACGAACCAGAACCGCGTGCTGAAATTGATCGAGGGCTTGAACCTGCACACGGTCTGTCAGGAGGCGCGCTGCCCGAACATCTTCGAGTGCTGGACGGATCGCACCGCCACCTTCATGCTCGGCGGCGACATCTGCACGCGCCACTGCGGCTTCTGCGCCGTCGGCAAGGGACAGCCCACGGCGCTCGACCCGGAAGAGCCGCGCCACGTCGGCGAGGCCGTCAGTCACCTGAACCTCGCGCACGCCGTCATCACCTCGGTCAACCGCGACGATCTCTCTGACGGCGGCGCGGCGCACTGGGCGGAGACCATTCGCGAAGTCCGGCGGCTGAACCCCGAGTGCAAAGTCGAAGTCCTGATCCCGGACTTCAACGGCGATGAGGATGCTCTGAACGCCGTGCTCGACGCGCAGCCCGACGTGCTCAATCACAACACCGAAACCATCGCGCGCCTCTACCGCCGCGTCCGACCGGACGCGCAGTACCGTCAGACGCTCACGCTCTTAGAGCGCGCCGCGCGCCGCCGCGACGAAGAGAAGCGCGGGATGCTGACCAAAAGCGGCATCATGGCGGGCTTGGGCGAGACGTTCGACGAAGTGGTCGAGCTGATGAAAGATTTGCGCTCGGTCTCGTGCGACATCATGACCATCGGTCAATACCTGCAACCGCACAAGCGGCGTCTGCCCGTCGAGCGCTACGTCACGCCCGCGGAGTTCGCGCGCTGGCGAGAGATCGGCATGGAGCTGGGCTTCCATCACGTCGAGTCGTCGCCGCTCACGCGCTCTTCCTATCACGCGCGGCAGCAGACCGAAGGCGCAGCCGTACCCGCCGAAATCCTCGCTTAAACTCCGCGAAATCATTGACGGGCGGCTGGATTGGGGCTACCTTTCCCGGGTCGCCTCCTCGCCGACGACGCGAGCGTAGATTCTCACATCAGCCGACAACGGGAACTTCCATGTTCGTCATTCCCTCACGCGCGGCTGCTCACTTCTTAACCTCTAAAAGAAGGAGATAAATAAATGAGACAGTTCACCCTCATGCTACGGGCGCGGGGTGTGCTCGCGGCTCTCGCCGTCGTGTGCCTCACGCTCGTCGGCACACTCGTTTGGCGCTCTTCGGCGAGGCAGCAGACTCAAGCCGAGCAATCACAGCGTCAACTGCTCGCGCGCATCCGCGACGGCGTTGGCAGCGAAGTGCATTTCGCCCCCGCGCACGCTTCGTCCGCGACCGTCCGCGCGTCCGTCAACGAGGTCGCACAGTTCATCCACAAACGTTCGGGCGTGCAGCTTGGCGGGGCAGTCAGGAATAGACTCGCGGCGTTGGAAGAGGAGACGTTGAACGGGACGCGCCGACGAATCTCGCTCACTGAATTGAGCGACATCATGTCCGCGACCGCGTTGGAGCGATTAGCGACACTGTCGGATCAAGACATCGCACGGATGGACACTACCTTGCGCGGTTTCAACGATCCGAATCTGCCTTCGAGCTTTCGCCGGGGGCACGAGCAGATTCTACAAATGCGTGCCGGGCACGCCCAAATGATGACTTCGGAAAAGTTCATCGCGCAGGTCAAAGCGATCCGCAACCAACTAGGCACACCCGGTGGCGAAGTTTTCATGGGGATGACACGCCGCGTCCTCAAAGAGGAAGCGCAGAAGAAGGCGATCCTCTTTAGCGAGGCGGTGCCGGAACAGTTCGGCGGCATCTGGGACGTGGCGCATCACGACGACGGCGCGCTTGGTCTGACGCCGATTCAATCGCTGATCATCTCTTACTCGGTCGCCAGCGACGATTTGCTGACAGATTCCGAAGCGAATCTAGGCAAGCGGTTGCAGCGAATCCACGACGGCATCGTCGATTTCGACAAGCACGATTACCCCAGCCCCAACGGGCACACGGCATACGGCGTCAACGGCTACTACTTCTCTACGCCGCTTGATCTCGCTTTTGACGAGGACACGCTGAACGCTCTGCTCAATCGTATCGCGGAGAGGAGCGCGTCATGAAGAAGTATTTGCTGCTCATAGTCGCCGCGTTCGTACTCGTCGCCTGCGACGACGGTACGAAGAATTGCGAAGTTCCGACCGGCACCCATGATGGCATGGTGCTCTTCGCTTATGATGATGGAAATGGTAACAGCGTCGAGGGAACCCGTCCGACCGACGCTAATGGCATCGCGACCGTGTCCGGCGTGCCCAACAGCATCGATTGCGGCGGTATCGTGACGAAGGAACTCCCGATGTACTTAGACTAACGCCGACGCTTCAGCCGGGACGCGGCGATTACCAATGCCCCGGTCTTCAAGTCTCTCGACCCCGGCGGACTCAAGCGCCCGCCGGGGTCGAACATTTTTACGACTTCCCGGAGTCGGTCGCGCCGCAGTAAAGACCCCTTCCGTCACACCTGATTGAGGCGCGCGCTGCAAACGCGCGTAGGGTTCGTCGCCGCGCCCTCTTGCGCTGGCGCGCGCGCGGAATGCTCTGCTAGAATCCGCGATATTCAAAGCAGAAAAACTATCAGTGGTCAGTTGTCCGTCGTCAGTTGTTTGCGTGACGCAGGCGTGGGCAGGACATACAACTTTAGGGCGACGGACGACGGACTACTGACCACTGACAACAGACGAACTACATGAAAGCCGTCGTCTTCCACGAACACGGCGGGGCAGACGTGCTCCGCTACGAAGAGCGCCCTGATCCACACATCAGGGCGCACGAGGTTCTGGTCGAAGTGCGCGCGTGCGCGTTGAACCATCTGGACGTGTGGGCGCGGGGGGGCTTGCGTGGCATCGAGATAGGGCTCCCGCACATTCTGGGTAACGACATCGCGGGTGTGGTGCGCGAGGTCGGCGAGGTCGTTGACTGGGTGCAGCCGGGCGATGAGGTGTTGTTGCAGCCGGGCGTTTCTTGCGGTCACTGCTTCGAGTGCCTGAGCGGGCGCGACAACCTGTGCCCGGCTTACGACATCCTCGGCTACCGGCGTGACGGCGGCTACGCCGAACTCGTCTCGGCCCCGGCGGTCAACGTCGTCCCGAAGCCCACAGGCTTGAGTTTCGAGGAAGCGGCGGCGCTGCCGCTCGTCACCGTCACGGCGTGGCACATGCTCGTCACGCGCGCACAGTTGCAACCGGGCGAGGACGTCCTTATTCATGCGGCGGGCAGCGGCGTCGGATCAATCGGCATCCAGATCGCCAAACTCAGAGGCGCGCGCGTCATCGCCACCGCGGGCTCGGACGAGAAGCTGGCGAAGGCGCGCGAACTCGGCGCGGATGAAGTCGTCAACTACACGCGCGCCGACTGGACGAAGGAAGTCAGGCGGCTGACGGGCAGGAAGGGCTGCGAGGTCGTCTTCGAGCACACGGGGGCGGAGACGTGGCCCGGCTCTATTCAGTCGCTCGCCAAAAACGGACGGCTCGTCACCTGCGGCGCGACGAGCGGCTACGACGCGAGCACAGACCTGCGACAGATCTTCTACCGTCACGTCTCGCTGCTCGGCTCCTTCATGGGCTCGAAGGCGGAGCTGCTCGAAGCCTTGAAGTTCGTCGAGCGCGGCCAGATTCGCCCCGTCATCGACCGCACGCTTCCCTTAGAGGAAGCCCGCCGTGCCCACGAGCTCATGCAGGATCGCGCGCAGTTTGGTAAACTCGTCCTCGTACCGTAAGCGTTGTGCCGTAAGCGTTGTGCCGTAAGCGTTCGAACGACCGCGCGTCTCCTCCATAGACCTCGCGCCGCCGACATCCTTCGCAACGACTCATCCGTTAATTCACAAGGGAAGCCAGTCGCCCCTCGAAGGGGGCAATCTCACAAACGCCGCGGCGCGCGCACAAGCACGTCCGCCGCGAGTGTCCATACGCCGCGCGGCTGAAGTCCGCGCCCACATGACGACCAATTTCTGGAGAGTATTTATGAGATTACGCAGAAGCATCATGCGCGCGTGGCTCGCCCTCGCGCTCGTCGCCGCGCAGACGCTCGGCTCGTCCGCGCCCGCCCTCGCCCAGTCGCCACCAGCCTCGGCGGTCGCGCTGCCGCGCGGCGTCGAGCGCGTCACGTCGGTCGAAGGCATCAACGAGTACCGCCTCGCGTCGAACGGCTTGCGGGTATTGATGTTCCCCGATCAGACCAAGCAGACGATCACGGTCAACATCACCTATCTCGTCGGCTCCGCCACGGAGAGCTACGGCGAGACGGGCATGGCGCACCTCCTGGAGCACCTTACGTTCAAGGGCACGCCCAAGCACCCGAACGTCCCGCAGGAGCTGACCGCGCACGGCGCGCGCCCGAACGGCACGACGTGGGCTGACCGCACCAACTACTTCGAGACCTTCGCCGCCACGGACGAGAACCTCAACTGGGCGCTCGATCTGGAATCCGACCGCATGGTCAACTCCTACATCGCGAAGAAGGATTTGGACAGCGAGATGACGGTCGTGCGCAACGAGTTTGAGCTGGGCGAGAACAGCCCCTCGAACGTGCTCACCGAGCGCATGATGGCGACCTCTTACCTCTGGCACAACTACGGCAAGACGACCATCGGCGCGCGCAGCGACATCGAGAACGTGCCCATCGAGCGGCTTCAGGCGTTCTACCACAACTACTACCAGCCGGATAACGCCGTGCTGACCATCGCCGGAAAGTTCGACGAGGCGAAGACGCTCGCGCTCGTCGATAAGTATTTCTCGCCGACGCCGAAACCGGCGCGCACGTTGCAGAAAATCTACACGGTCGAGCCGACGCAGGACGGCGAGCGCGCGGTGACGCTCAGGCGCACGGGCGACACGCAGGTCGTGCAGGCGCTCTACCACGTGCCCGCGGGCTCGCACCCGGACTTCGCCGCCGTGGACATCATCTCGCAGGTCCTGGGCGACACGCCCGCGGGCCGCCTGCACAAGGCGCTCGTCGAGACGAAGAAAGCCAGCTCGGCTTACGGCTTCGACTTCCAGTGGCGCGACCCGACGCTCATCATCTTCGGCGCAGAAGTCCGCCAGGGCGACTCGCTCGAAGCGGCGCGCGACACCATGCTGCAAACCATCGAAGGCATCGGCGCGAACCCGCCGACGAAGGAGGAAGTCGAGCGCGCCCGCGCGCAGCTCCTGAAGGGCATCGAGCTGTCGCTGAACAACTCGGATCAGGTCGGACTCACCTTGAGCGAGTTCATCGGCGCGGGCGACTGGCGTCTCTTCTTCCTGCACCGCGACCGTCTGCGCAAGGCGACGACCGAGGACGTGGCGCGCGTCGCCGCCGCCTACTTCAAGCCGTCGAACCGCACGCTCGGCATGTTCATCCCGACGGCGAAGCCCGACCGCGCCGAGATTCCCGCGACGCCCGACCTCGCAGCCGCGCTCGCCGGGTACAAGGGCGACGCGACGGTCGCCGTCGGCGAGGCGTTCGATCCCAGCCCGGCGAACATCGAGTCGCGCACGGTGCGCCAGACGGCGGGCGGCATCAAGATGGCGCTCTTGCCGAAGAAGACGCGCGGCGGCAAGGTCACCGCGCAGATGGTCTTGCGCTACGGCGACGAGCGGAGTTTGACGAACCGCTCGACCGCCGCCGCGCTCGCGGGCGCAATGCTCATGCGCGGCACGCAGAAGCACACGCGCCAGCAGATTCAGGACGAGCTTGATCGTTTGAAGGCGCGCGCCTTCGTCTTCGGCGGCGCGACGCAGGCGAGCGTCCAGATCGAAACCATCAGGGAGAACCTGCCCGCCGTGATGCGGCTCGTCGCGGAAATCCTGCGCGAGCCCGCGTTCCCGGCGACCGAGTTCGATCAGATCAAGCAGGAGCAGTTGACCTTCGTCGAGCAGCAGCGGAGTGAGCCGCAGCAGATCGCCGCCACTGCCTTCAACCGCCACCTGAGCCCTTACCCGAAGGGCGACGTGCGCTACGTCACGACGAGCGACGAGGACATCGCCGACCTCAATGCCGCGACGCTCGACGCGGCGAAGCAGTTTTACAAAGACTTCTACGGAGCGTCCGACGCGACCCTCACGGTCATCGGCGACTTCGACGACAAGGAGATCGCCGGGCTCGCCACACAACTCTTCGGCGACTGGAAGAGTCCGCGCCCCTTCGCGCGCGTGCCGTCCGTCTTCAAGGACGTCGCGCCCGTCAACCAGTCGTTCCCGACGCCGGACAAGGCGAACGCGCTCTTCTTCGCCGGGTTCAATCTGAACCTGCGCGACGACAGCCCGGACTACCCGGCGCTCGTGCTCGGCAATTTCATTCTCGGCGGCGGCTTCCTCAACTCGCGCCTTGCCGCGCGCATCCGCCAGAAGGAGGGCTTGAGCTACGGCGTCGGGTCGGGGCTCAACGTGAGCGCGCTCGACCAGTACGGGCGCTTCACGGCGAACGCCATCTATGCGCCGCAGAACGCGGACAGGCTCGAAGCCGCCTTCAAGGAGGAGATCGACCGGATGCTCAAAGAAGGCTTCACCGCGGCGGAGGTCGAGGGGGCGAAGTCAGGCTGGCTGCAGTCGCGGCAGGTCAGCCGCGCGCAGGACAACGAACTGGCGGGCCGGCTGAACAACTACCTCTTCCTGGGGCGCACGCTCCAGTGGGACGCGCAGCTCGAAGAGAAGATCAGGGCGCTCACGCCCGAACAGATCAACGCGGCGATGCGCAAGTACATCGACCCCGCGAAGATCACGATCATCAAGGCGGGCGACTTCAAGAAGTAACAGCATAGCGACACGGAGACGCGGCGACGCGGAGAAGGAGAGATTCTCTTTCTCCGCGTCGCC
>JBJMGS010000300.1:0-9035 GCA_045807785.1 Pyrinomonadaceae bacterium | reverse complement strand
GGTCGTCGCAGACCTCGCGCGCAGCCGCTCGCTCGTCTGCCTTGCCTCGGACGACGGCGAGCGCAACCCGGACAAAGAGCCCTCGCAGTGGATCGCCGTCGCGCGCGACGCAGCCGACCTCAGTGCGCTGGCGAAAGACCCGCGTTGGTTCGCGCTCACAGGCGACGCCGCGCGCCGCGTCTGGACGGACGACTACTCGAACATCGTCAGCGTCTTCAAGTGGCGTTAGAAATATTCGATGAGCCCCGTAGGGGCGACATATTTGTAGCCCAGGGCGCAAGCCCTGAGTACGTAGTCGAACGAATATGTTAGAGCCCCATAGGGGCGAAATAAGTGAGTTTATTTCGCCCCTATGGGGCTCTGATAAATTTATTCGGTTGC
Organism: Pyrinomonadaceae bacterium; assembly: GCA_045807785.1. Taxonomy (GTDB): domain Bacteria; phylum Acidobacteriota; class Blastocatellia; order Pyrinomonadales; family Pyrinomonadaceae; genus JAIVGV01. Next base: position 8,654 of record JBJMGS010000300.1, on the reverse strand, counting down.
GTTACCCAGGGCGCGCGCCCTGGGCTATTACATTACGCCCCTACGGGGCTCAAGATGATCTTGCCTCTTCCAAGTCGCGCTTACCTGCCTTCTGTTTTATCATCGTTCATCTCGTCATGTCAGATGCACAAAGCGTGGGTCACGAATGGAGCAGGCGCAAGCGCTTCGCCGTCAAGCTGTCGCTCGTCTGCGCGAGTGTGCTCTTCGCGCTCCTCGTCGCCGAGGTCGCGCTGCGCGTCGTCGGCTATACCTTCCCGACCTTCTACACGCCCGACGCGCAACGCGGCTACGTGCTCAAGCCGGGGATGCAGGGCTGGTATCGCAAGGAGGGCGAGTCTTACGTCCGCATCAACTCGGAAGGCTTGCGCGACCGTGAGCATGCGAAGCAGAAACCCGCGAACACGTTTCGCGTCGCGATCCTCGGCGACTCTTATGCCGAAGCCTTGCAGGTGCCCTCCGAGGCAGCGTTCTGGCACGTCCTTGAAGGAAGGCTCCGCGCGTGCCCTGCGCTCGGCGGGCGCGACGTGGAGGTGATCAACTTCGGCGTCTCCGGCTACGGCACGGCGCAGGAGTTGATCACGCTGCGGCAAAAAGTCTGGGACTACTCGCCCGACCTCGTCCTGCTTGCCGTCACCACGAACAACGACATCACCGACAACTTGCGCGCGCTGAAAAAAACCGACGAGGTTCCCTACTTCGTCCTGCGCGACAATCGGCTCGTGCCCGACGACTCTTTCCGCACGTCGCGCGCCTTCCGCCTGCGCTCGTCCGTGATCGCACGGCTCGGCGCGTGGATCGAAGATTCATCGCGCGTCATCCAGGCCGTCCATCAGACGCAGTACGCGCTCAAGAATTATCTCGCCCGCCGCAGGGCGCGCAATGCACCACCCCCGCCGCAAAATACGACGACGGCGACAGCGCCGGCGCAGAACAACTCGCCTGCCGCGACCGACGCCGCGCGCACGGACGAGTTGGGCGCAGATAACCTGATCTACGGCGAGCCGCGCGACGCGACGTGGCAGGATGCCTGGCGTGTGACGGAAGCCCTCATCACGGCGATGCGTGATGAAGTGAGCGCGCACGGGGCGCGATTCGCTGTCGTCACGCTGAGCAACGGGATTCAAGTCCACCCCGAACCGGCGGCGCGCGAGGCGTTCATGCGCCGCGTCGGCGCGTCCGATCTCTTCTACCCGGACAAGCGTATTGCTTCGATCGGTGCGCGCGATGGCTTTCCGGTCTTCATGCTCGCGCCGGAACTTCAGGCTCACGCCGAGCGCACACGAGTTTTCCTCCACGGCTTCGGCGCGGACATCGGCAACGGTCACTGGAACGCCGAAGGTCACCGCGTCGCGGGCGAACTGCTCACGCAGAAGCTATGTAAGTGGCTAGCGGAATAGATCAAGCAATCCAACCCCGCGCCGCGCCTGAGACGGGCGGGTGGACACGCGGGCGCGCTCGCTGGCAAACTGTTGCGTCCGCGCCGCACAGTTTCTCCGATGTACATCCTCGGCATCAGCGCCTACTACCACGACTCCGCCGCGTGCCTCGTGCGCGACGGTCGCGTCGTCGCCGCCGCGCAGGAAGAGCGCTTCACGCGCAAGAAGCACGATCAGGATTTTCCTGTCAATGCCGTAGAGTTCTGCCTGAAGCACGCCGGGATCACGGGCCAGGCACTTGATCACGTCGCGTTCTACGACAAGCCTCTGTTGAAGTTCGAGCGCCTGCTCGAAACCTACATCGACTATGCGCCGCGCGGCTTCCGATCCTTCCTGATGGCGATGCCCGTCTGGATCAAGGAGAAGCTCTGGATTCGCGAGCAGATCGCCGAACGCTGCGAGGGCTACCAGGGCAAAGTGCTCTTCACCGAGCACCACGAGTCGCACGCGGCTTCCGCCTTCTTCCCTTCGCCGTTCGAGTCGGCGGCGGTGCTGACGATGGACGGGGTCGGCGAGTGGGCGACATCGAGTTACGGCTACGGTCGAGGCAACGAGTTGCACCTTCTGAAAGAGCTGCACTTCCCGCACTCGCTCGGTCTGCTCTATTCCGCGTTCACTTACTACACGGGCTTTAAGGTCAACTCCGGCGAGTACAAAGTGATGGGGCTCGCGCCCTACGGCGAGCCGCGCTACGTGCGGCAGATTCTCGACGAGCTGGTTGATTTGAAGGAAGACGGCTCGCTGCGGTTGAATATGAAGTATTTCAACTTCGCCGAAGGTCTGACGATGACGAGCGACCGCTTCGACGAGTTGTTCGGCGGCAAACCCCGCCAACCCGAAAGCGAGTTGACGCAGCGCGAGATGGATTTGGCGCGCTCGGTGCAGGAAGTGACCGAGGAGGCGATGCTGCGCATGGCGCGCCACGCGCATCGAGAGACGGGGGAGAAAAACTTGTGTCTCGCCGGGGGCGTGGCGCTCAACTGCGTGGGCAACGGTCGGATACTGCGCGAATCACCGTTCGAGAACGTCTGGATTCAGCCGGCGGCGGGCGACGCGGGCGGCGCGCTCGGTGCGGCGCTCTCGGTCTGGTATCAGTACCTCGCGAACGAACGCGATGTGGAGAGCGTGCGCAATGGTCACGCCGACGGGATGCGCGGCTCGTACCTCGGTCCCGAGTTTACGCCCGCAGAGATTCGCGCGTTTCTCGATTCGGTCGGCGCGAGCTACAGGCGCGTCGAGCAGACTGAGTTGGCTGAGACAGTCGCGCGGCTGCTCGCGGACGAGAAGGTCGTGGGCTGGTTCAACGGTCGCATGGAGTTCGGGCCGCGCGCGCTGGGCGCACGCTCGATCCTCGGCGATCCGCGCTCGCCCCGGATGCAGTCGCAGATGAATTTGAAGATCAAGTTCCGCGAAAGTTTCCGCCCCTTCGCGCCGTCGGTCTTACGCGAGCGCGTCGCGGACTATTTCGAGATGGACTGTGATTCCCCCTACATGCTGCTCGTCGCGCCCGTGCGCGAACACTTGCGCGTGCCCGTGACGGACGCCGAAGAGAGCCTGTTCGGCGTCGAGAAACTGAACGTCCCGCGCTCCGTCATCCCCGCCGTGACGCACGTCGATTACTCTGCGCGCGTGCAGACCGTGAGGCGCGAGGACAATCCGGCTTACTACGATCTGATCGCCGCGTTCGGGCAACTGACGGGCTGCCCCGTCGTCGTCAACACCTCATTCAACGTGCGCGGCGAGCCCATCGTCTGCACGCCCGAACAGGCTTACACCTGCTTCATGCGCACGGAGATGGACTGCTTAGTGCTCGGCGAGTTCGTGTTGGAGAAGCAGGCGCAGGACGCTTCCGCCTACGCGGACGACACGGCGTGGCAAGAGGAGTTCCAGCTTGACTAAGCGCGACGCGCAACCGCAGGTGACGAACCAGCAGGCGCGCAAGACCGCGCTGCTCGTCGGCGGCGTGCTCGTCGCCATCGCCGCGTGGAATTATCATCGTGGGCGCATGACCATCGTCGAAGTCTTCGGCGCGCTCGGCGTGTTGCTCGTCGTCGCGGGGCTGGCCGTGCCGCCCGTCGCGCGCGCGTTTCATGTGGGCTGGATGAAGTTCGCGCACGCGCTCGGCTGGGTCAACAGCCGCGTGCTGCTGACCGTCCTTTTCTACGGCGTCTTCGCGCCCTACGGCTTCCTCTCGCGCCTGCTGGGGCGCGACCCGCTCGGTCGCCGCCAAGCCGCGGGCGAGACCTACTGGACGACGCGCAAGACGACGCGGCAAACCGCCGAACAGTTCGAGCGACTTTTCTAACGCGCGGATTTTCTTGAATGGCGATCTCTGAAGGAGTCTAACGGATGGGCAAACTCTCGCTCGCGCATGAAATCTGGCTCTTCCTCCGCCAGAACAAAAAATACTGGCTGCTCCCGATCATCGTCGTCCTCGTCCTGATGGGCGTGCTCCTCATCTTCGCCCAATCGTCCGCCCTCGCGCCGTTCATCTACACGATCTTCTAGCTCACGGGCGTGGCAGACAGACTGCGCCCGAACATCACGAGACCGGAGGTATTTCCCTTGAAGCGACTAGCAACCGCCTTAGCCTTCGTTGTGCTGTTTGCCGCCGGCGCCTTCGCGCAGTGCCGCACGGGTGCGCCCTCGCACGTGAGCTTCGAGCGCGGGAAGGCGTCCGCCGAGATCAACGGTGAGATGCCTATTAAGGGCGACGCCTGCTACATGCTGCGCGCACGCGCCGGGCAACAGATGAGCGTCACACTCTCGTCCGTCCACGACTTTGCGCGTTTCAACGTCTTCCCGCCGGGCGGGGATCACACCATCGCACACGAGACGAGTGAGTGGAGCGGCATGCTGCCCGCATCCGGCGACTACGTGATCGCGATCTACCCGCGCACCAACAACGAAGCGGGCTCCTTCACGCTCTACGTCTCGATCAAGGCGGCGGCGACGCCGACCCCAACCGACGCAAAGACTCCCGCGCCGACTCCTGCGAGCGACGCCAGCGCGCAGCCTTACACCTTTGACGCGGGCGAGGGCGCGTTCGTCTTCGACGGCAAGCCGCCGAAAGGTTTTGAGGAGCTGACCGCATTTGAGCTGCCCGGTGTGCTCCTGCGGCTCGGCGACGACGGGACGAGCATCGTCTCGGTCTCGACCGATCCGCACGCGTCGGTTGACGTCAAAGGCGGGCGGCAGTTCAAGTCGCGGCGCATCAGCATCACGGGCGACGAGATCACGTTCGAGACCCTGGCGGTGCGCGGCGTCAGCTACGAATTCACGGGTCACTTCATCAAGCACCAGGTCGATAAAGGTCAACTGCTCGACGCCACGCTCAAGGGTCGGCTGACGAAGTTCGTCAACGGCAGCAAAGTCGCAGAGGCTCCGCTCAGCCTCTACGAAGCTGTCGGCGGCTGAACGCCGCCCTTCCGCGCCGACGCCGTGTGGCGCTTGCAGGTCTCGCACGGCGGCGCGTGGCATCCGTCTTGCTACCTTCATGTAGGGGCGTACAAGTTGATCAATTTCACTACACGGAAGGGGTGCGGACATGCGTAAGTTTTTGTTGACGACGCTGTGTGCGCTGGCACTTACGGCTGGCGCGGCTGTCTCTGTCGGGGCGCAGGAACAGTCCGAAAGCAAGACGGACAAGGTCGTGGATAAGACGAAGGACGCCGGGCAGGCGGTCAAGGACACGACCGTCGAGGCGAAGGACGCGACCGTCAAGGGGACGAAGAAGGCCGCGAAGGGGGCGAAGAAAGGCGCGACCGAGGTCGCCGACAAGACCGAGGACGCCAAGGACAAGGCCGGAGACGTGGGTGACGCGACGAAGAAGGCTGGCTCGGTCGTCGCCGATAAGGCCGAGGATGTGGGCGGCGCGGTTGCCGATACCGCCGGTGACGCGAAGGACAAGACCGCCGAGGGCGCGAAGGCCGTCGCGCACAAGTCGAAGAAGGTTGGCGCGAAGGTGGCGGACAAGTCTGGCGACGTGAAGGACGCCGCCGTCGATGACACCAAGAAGGTCGCCAACGTGACGGCTGACAAGGCTGGCGACGCGAAAGACGCGACCGTCAAGGGCGCGAAGAAGACCGGCAACTGGTTCAGCCGCGGCTTCCACAAAATCTTCGGCGACTGAGCCGCAGGAGACTCATCTCAAGCACACACAACGAAGGGCACGCTCGGTGAGCGTGCCCTTCGCGCTTCACAAGTATCGGTCTAAAGCTCTACGGCTTGACGACGATATCCCCGTCGCCGCGCTTGATGTCAGCGAAGGAGTAGGACCAGACGGACAAGACTTCACAGGTTTTCAGGTTACCGGGGATCAGATCCTTCGATGGTATCCCGACGTCGCCTTTCTGCTCGTAGTCGGTCGCCCACCAACTCATATACGCGCCCCTGTCGCCGGGCACTTCGTAATCCGAAGGTACCCACCCGCCCGGCTCCGGCTGGCAGAGCCTCCACGCAAACTTGTCCGGCACCTCGATGTTCGTCCCGTTGTCTTCGACGATGAGCTGCACCCACTTCCCGATATAGCTCTTGTAGGTGGAGTCTCTGACGACCCCGTTGATCAGCGCGCGATTCTTCTCGACCGTCATGTTGTCGAACGACACGGTCATCGAAAACGGCACCGGCTCGTCGCCCCGTTCGCCCGTGCCGTCCACGTCCTGATACTCAATTTTCGCTTCGTCGTTAAACGTCATCGAGCCGGTGACGTTGCCCTTGTCGTCCGAACTGGCTGAGAAGTCGAGGTACTTCGTCAGGTCGTCTTCCATGATGAACTTGTAGGTACCGCTGGCGGACTGGTTTCCCGTCTGGGCGGTGCTGAGCCGCGTCGTCGCCGAGCAGAACAGGAGCAGCACAAGGGTGGAAGCAAACGCAACTCTCTTCATAGAGGACACTCCTTGCCAAGTGAAATCAGAGGTTGCCGTGAGGCACTCTCTACAGGGGGACGAATTTATATCGACGTTCCCCACAGAAGTCAATAGAGTCGACTCGCTGCCTGAGATACGCGAGGGGTGATCTCTTCGGATTGTAGCTTGTCACTCAGTCCGCGAATGCGACCGACAGTTCGCGCAAGCTGGCCGAGTCGCCCGCGTCGCCCGCGCTCGCCTCCCCGCGATTGATGTAGTTATAGAGGATGTCGCGCTGCTGCGGCTGGAAGCCCGCCTCGCGGATGAGGAAGCGCAGCATCTTTTCGTCCGCCTCGTTGTGCGCGCCGGCAGCGCTGACGACGTTCTCCTCGATCATGATCGAGCCCATATCATCAGCGCCGAACCTGAGCGCGACCTGTCCGAGCCGCAAGCCTTGCGTCAGCCAGGAAGACTGGAAGTGCTCGACGTTGTCGAGGAAGAGGCGCGAGACGGCGAGCATCTTCAGATAATCAACCCCCGTCGGCTCCTCTGTGATGCGCCGCCCCAAGGCGGTGTTCTCGCGCTGGAACGTCCATGGGATGAACGCCGTGAAGCCGCCGGTCTCGTCCTGTAGTTCGCGCACGCGCTGCAGGTGACGCACCCGATGTTCGACTCGATCGCCGATGCCGAACATCAGCGTCGCGGTCGAGCGAAGTCCGACGCGGTGCGCGGCACGCATGACGGCGAGCCACTCGTCGGTCGTGCATTTGGTGGAGACGCGCCGGCGCACCTCGTCGTCCAGAATCTCCGCCCCGCCGCCGGGGAGTGATGACATGCCAGCCGCCTTCAGCCGCGACAGTACCTCCTCGTAAGAGAGCTTGGAAATGAGGTGGATGTTATGAATCTCAGGCGGCGAAAAGCTGTGCAGTTGGAAGTTCGGATACTTCGCGTGGAGCGTGCGCAGCAAGTCCTCGTACCACTCGATACCAAAATCCGGGTGCAGCCCGCCCTGCATGAGCACGCCCGTGCCGCCGAGCGCGATGGTCTCGTCAATCTTCTGGCAAATCTCCTCGACGGTGCGGACGTAGGTGTCTGGCTTGCCGGGTCGGCGGTAGAAGGCGCAGAAGGTGCAGACGACGTTGCAGACGTTCGTGTAGTTGATGTTGCGGTCGATGATGTAGGTGACGACGCCCGATGGGTGCCGCCGCCGGCGAATCTCGTCCGCCGCGACGCCGATGCGCGCGATGTCGTGAGATTCGAGCAGCGCCGTGCAGTCGTCTGCGGAGAGGCGTTCGCCCGCGAGCGCGCGGTCGAGGATGGGTTGAATGTCGCTCGTCATGTCGGGGTAATTATCGCGTAAGGCGGGCGCGCGCCGCAAACTAGGCGAACAGGCGCAGGGGTTTGACCTGCTCCGTCAGCCCGTGCCTGTGCGCGAGCGCGAAATAGAGTTCGAGCCCGGCGCGCATCTCTCCGTCCAACTCGAAGCAGACGTTGCAGGTCAGGTAATCGCGCAACTCTTCGCGCGGCAGATTTAACTCTGGCTCATACTCCGCGACGATTTCATCAACGTGCGCGACGCCTTCGTCGCGCGCACCCGCAAAATCCGCGGCGCGGACAGCCTCCGTCGCCGACTCGTGTGCCATCCACATCGCGAAGACGAAGCCGAGCCCCGTGTGCTCGCGCCATAGGCTGGCGAGATCGTGGACGTGCAGGTCTGCGCGCGGGAAAGTCATCGCCGGGTCGCCGATGACGAGCGCGGCGTCCGCCACGTCGAGCATCGCGCGCACGTCGGGTCGGCGCGGCACGGTCTCGACGTCGTGACCCAAGAATTCGCGGAAGATGATCCGCACGAGCGCGGCTGAGGTGCGCGACGACTCGTCGAGCGCGACGCGGCGCACGTCCCGCAGATCGCTGAGGCGCGTGGCGAGCACGACGCTGCGCACGGCGCGGCGCGCGCCCACGCAGACGCCGGGGACGACCGCCACTTCCCTGAGGCGCTGATACTCGATGACGGGGACGAGCGCGGCTTCAACCTCGCCGCGCGCGAGCATCTCGGCGCAGCGCGCGGGCGCGGCGTGCGTCAGTAAATCAACGGTTCCCTTGCGCGGGCCGCGCGCGTAGCTCCAGATCAGCGGCGCGGAGTTCAAATAGCTCGAAGCCGCCACGCGCGGCGTCGCTCGTCCTTCATTTGAAGTGTTGATGATTCCCATGGCGGATATTTGTCGGTCGGTAAATCATAACAGCGCCTTGGCGGCGGCGGCTAACCGGCAAGCCTCTCGCGGGCGCGGGACACGCGGACGACGCGGCGCACGTTGACAGCATCAGAGACGCGTCATTACCATCCAGACACGACCGCACCTATGCCCATCTT
>JBJMGS010000299.1:0-3806 GCA_045807785.1 Pyrinomonadaceae bacterium | reverse complement strand
GGGCGCGTCTATAATTCGCTGTTTTTAGCGTCGCCTTGATTGCATGACGCATTCCCGCAGGACACCCGCACACGCCATCTTACCGCCCGACCCCGGAGGGGCGGCTCACACCGACGACACTCTTAAAAACTTTCAGGAGACAACATGGACGCGAAACAGGTCTTGAAGTATTCGGAAGACCAGGGGGCGAAGTTTATCTCCGTCCGCTTCACCGATCTCATCGGAGCCTGGCACCACCTGACGTTCCCCATCCACGAACTGGGCGAAGGCTCTTTCGAGGACGGCTTCGGCTTCGACGCATCATCTTTGCGCGGCTGGGCTTCGATCCACGAGTCGGACATGCTGCTCGTGCCCGACCCGGCGCGCGCCTGGATGGACCCCTTCTCCGAAGAGCCGACGCTGTGCCTGATCGCCAACGCCGTCGATCCGATCACGAAAGAGGGCTACGGGCTCGATCCGCGCTCGGTCGCGCAGCGCGCCGAGAGCTACCTGAAGTTCGCGGGCGTCGGCGACACGATTAACTTCGGGCCCGAAGCCGAGTTCTTCGTCTTCGACGGCGTGCGCTTCAACAACGACCAGCATTCGTCCGGCTACACCATCGAGTCCGACGAGGCGCACTGGGTTTCGGGGCGCGCCTCGGACGAGGAGCGCGGCCCAAACCTCGGCTACCACATCCGCGCCAAAGAGGGCTACGTCCCCGTCACGCCCGCCGACTCTCTCAGCGATCTCCGTTCGGAAATCTCCCTGATCCTCGAGCGCTGCGGCATCACCGTCGAGTGCCACCACCACGAGGTCGCCACCGCCGGCCAGTGCGAGATCGACTTCCGCTTCTCGACGATGGTCGGCACCGCCGACAATCTGCAAATCTTCAAGTACGTCGTGCGCAACACGGCGCACCAGTACGGCAAGACCGCGACGTTCATGCCGAAGCCGATCTACGGCGACAACGGATCGGGGATGCACTGCCACCAGTCGATCTGGAAGAACGAGAAGCCTCTGTTTGCGGGCGACGGCTACGCCGGCCTCTCCGAGATGGCGCTCTTCTACATCGGCGGGCTCCTGAAGCACGCCGCCTCAATCGTCGCCTTCGCCGCGCCGACGACGAACAGCTACAAGCGACTCGTCCCAGGCTTCGAGGCTCCGGTCAACCTCGCCTACTCGGCGCGCAATCGGTCGGCTGCGATCCGCATCCCGATGTTCTCGCAGAGCCCGAAACTCAAAAGGCTGGAGTTTCGCCCGCCCGATCCGTCCTGCAACCCGTACCTCGCTTTCTCGGCGATGCTCATGGCGGGGCTCGACGGCATCCAGAACCGCATCCACCCGGGCGAGCCGCTCGACAAAGACATCTACGATCTCTCGCCCGAACAGCTCAAGGACGTGCCGAGCCTGCCGGGCTCGCTCGACGAATCCCTGAACGCGTTAGAGCGCGACCATGAGTTTCTGCTGCGCGGCGACGTCTTCACCACGCAGCTCATCGACCGCTGGATCACCTACAAGCGCGAGCGCGAGATCGCGCCCCTCAGGATGCGCCCGCACCCGCTCGAATTCTCGATGTACTACGATATCTGAGAGGCAGGGGCTGGGTGTTGGGTGTCAGGGGTTGGGGAAGAGGAGTTGACGCAATCATCAGCTCTCATCTCCAACCCCTTCAATTCTTCTCTATTCCCAACCCCCGGCCCCCGACCGCTATCCCCCATGCAAATTGTTCCCGTCACGCTCGAAGGCCGGAACATCCGGCTTGAGCCGCTCAGGATCGAGCACCTCGGCGCGCTGTGCGCCGTCGGGCTTGACGAAGACCTGTGGCGCCTCACGACGACGCAGGTTCACACGCCCGCGCAGATGCGCGCCTACGTCGAGACGGCGCTCGACGAGGCAGCGCGCGGCGTTGCGCTCCCGTTCGCAACCGTCGAGCGCGCATCCGGCACGGTCGTCGGCTGCACGCGCTTCGCCGACATCCAGCGGGAGCACCGCACGGTCGAGATCGGCTGGACTTGGGTCGGGCGCGCGTGGCACCGCACGCCGGTCAACACCGAGGCGAAGTATCTCATGCTGCGGCACGCCTTCGAGACGTGGCGCTGCATCCGCGTCTCGCTCAAGACCGACTCGATCAACGAGCGCTCGCGCCGCGCCATCCTCCGCCTCGGCGCGAAAGAAGAGGGCACGTTCCGCAACCACATGATCACCGCCTCGGGGCGCATCCGTCACACCCGATACTTCAGCGTCATCGACTCCGAGTGGCCGTCCGTCAAAGCCGACCTCGAAGCCAATCTCGCGCGACCGTTTGAACGACCCGCGTCGGTGTCGCCGTAGGCTGATCGGACGCGCCGTCGTTTGCTCGCCCGGCGGGGCGGCGGCTCGCGGGCGTCGCAACCATGCGATAAGAGATGGCGGCGCGGAGGAGACCATCCTCCGCGCCGCCATCTGTCTTTATGCGCGTCGCGCCTAGAAGAACCGTGTGTAGAGCAGGCGGTTCGGCGAGCCGGAGCCGACGTTCGTGATGTGGTTGAGCGTCGCGTTGTTGACGAGCGCGTTGCGGATCGTCGCGGGCGACGATCCGGGGAAGGCTTGCAGGTAGAGCGCCGTCGCGCCGGTGACGTGCGGCGTCGCCATGGAGGTGCCGCTGATCGTGTTCGTCGCTGTGTCGGACGTCGCCCACGAGGACGTGATCGAGGAGCCCGGCGCGAAGATGTCCACGCACGTGCCGATGTTGGAGAACGACGAGCGCGCGTCCGTCGAGGTCGTCGAGCCGACCGTGATCGCCGCACCGACGCGCGCCGGCGACTGCGTGCACGCGTCCGCACCGTTGCTGTTTCCGGCGGCGATCGAATAAGTCACGCCGGAGTTGATCGAGTTCTGCACGGCGGTGTCGAGCGCGGAGCTGGCGCCGCCGCCGAGGCTCATGTTGGCGACCGCCGGGCTGATGTGGTTCGCCGTCACCCAGTCCACGCCGGAGATGACGCCCGAAGTCGAGCCCGAGCCCGAGCAGTCGAGCACGCGCACGGCTCTCAGCATCACGCCCTTGGCGACGCCGTAAGTCGAGCCGCCGATGGTTCCGGCGACGTGCGTGCCGTGCCCGTTGCAGTCCTGACCGTTACCGCCAAGGGCGTCGAAGACCGCCGAGGCACGACCGCCGAACTGCGTGTGCGTCGTGCGTATGCCGGTGTCGATGACGTAGGCGCGTACGCCCGATCCCGTAAACGTGTAGTTGTAAGTCCCGTTCAGCGGGCGGTCGCGCTGATCGATCCTATCGAGCCCCCACGTCGCACCCGTTTGCGTCGTCGAGGCGGTCATCACGCCGTCCTCTTCGACGAAGGCGACGCGCGGGTCCTGGCTTAAGCTGAGCGCCTGCTCCTTCGACATCTTCGCCGCGAAGCCGTTGAGGGCGTGTTGGTAGGTGCGCTCGACCGCGCCGCCGTAGATGTCCTTCATCGTCGAAGCGAGTGCCGGGGCGAAGGAGTTCGCGCCGCGCTCGCCCGTCGCCCAGTCGTTGAAGACGACGATGTAGCGACCGGGGATGGCGCTCTCGCCCTTGCCTAGATATTTGCCGGGGAGCCCCCTGTCGCCGAGGTCGCCGGGGGTTTTCTGGCTGTGAGTGGTGGCGGTGGTGAGCACCGCGAGGCTCAGCGCGACCGCTGAGCAGACTGCGAGAAACTTTTTCATGCGTCCTCCTGAGGTGTTCTGAGAGTGTGTGGAAGCGGCGGGCGTCGCGTGTGAGGGGACATGACTCTCGTCCGCGCGGGAGGTGCAAGGTGTGGGGGTTAAGTCTCAACGCCGAACGCACCTCTGAGCAAAAACACAGGGTGGTC
>JBJMGS010000298.1:0-9240 GCA_045807785.1 Pyrinomonadaceae bacterium | reverse complement strand
GCCACGCCGGACTCTTCTCGACCGCGCGCGAAACTTTCACCCTCGCCGAACAGTTCCTCGCCGCGCGCACGCGTCTCCTGCGTCCCGAAACCTGTACGCTCTTTCATACCAAGATGACGCCGGGGCTTAACGAGGCGCGCTCGATTGCGTGGCAACTCGCCGCCACCTCCGACTCGACGGCGGGCGCGTCGCTCCCGCCAGACGCCTTCGGTCACCTCGGCTTCACCGGCACGAGTTGCTGGATCGACCCCACGCGCGAGCGCGTCCTCGTCCTCCTCACCAACCGCACACACACGCGCACGCTCCCCTTCATCAACATCAACGGCGTCCGCAGACAGTTCAACACGCTTGCCGTCGCCGCCCTCAACCGAAATCAGACGTAGTTACGGAAACTCAGTATCGACTGCTCGCGACGGACGGTACTAACCTGTCGCCTGCTGTTGTAGTATTGTCGCGTGGCGCACACGTCTCCGCGCCGCAGTCATTTTTTTTGCCGACTTGCTGACACAGTTTGCCGCGATGATTCCTCCGCGTTTTTCCAGGCTCCTCGCGCTCGCCCTCGCCCATGCGCTCGTCTGCGTCCCACTCGCCCGCGCGCAGGAGACGCGTCCGCGCCGCACGCAGCAGTTCCCGACGACCGATTCAAGCGTCGAAGTTCCTCAGACTGAGCCTGCTCTGCCTGACACAGCAACCGTGCGGCTCGACTCGGAGCCGACGATCCGCGTAGGGCTCGCGACCGCCGCGCGCTCGGCGACGATCTCGACCGCCGGAACCGACCTGCTCGTCGTGTCGAACGAAGTGGACGCGCAGGCGCAGCCCACGCCGCTCGGCGTGGCGCGCGTGCGCGTCGAGCCGCGCGTGCTCTCGCCGCTGCCGCTGCCACCGAACGCGGGCGAGACGTTCCGCGTCGAGATCGCCGCTGTCGCCAGTGAAGACGAAGCACACAGGATCGCGCAGGCGGCTCAAGAGCTGACCAGCGAAGCGCCGGAAGTCGCTCGCGACGAACAGACTCGCACTTGGCGCGTCAGCGTCGGCGTGCCCGGATCGCGTGCGGAGGCGGACGATCTGCGCGCGCGGCTCGAAGAGGCTGGCATCGCTACCTTCTCCGTCGTCAGCGCGTCGCCTCCGACACGAGTTCCCGCGTCATCCCCCGCGCAATCAGCCAAGCGCACCGACGCACGCAACCGTCACGCCCCGACGCAGTCATCTTCTTCGGATAACGTGCGGCTCACGTCGCGCGCTAGTCTGCCGACGCGCGGGCTGGTCGTTTACGCTTCGGGCACGTCGCACCTGCTCGACGCGCGCGCGCCCGTCGTCTTCGCATCGCCGGACGAGCGCGTTGCTCCCGTGCGCTTTAATGAGAAGCCCTACCGCGGTCGCATCGAAGTCTTCACGAATTTGAACGGCGCGTTGACGGTCGTCAACGTCGTGCCGCTCGAAGACTACGTGCGCGGCGTCGTGCCGAATGAGCTTTCGCCGGGGGGCTACGGCGGCGTGACCGCGCTCGAATCGCTCAAGGCGCAGGCGGTCGCCGCGCGCACCTATGCCGTCAGCAATCGCGGACAGTTCGCCGCCGCGGGCTTCGACGTGCTTCCCTCGACGCGCTCGCAGGTTTATGGCGGCTTGGCGACCGAGCACCCGCTCTCTTCGCGCGCCGTCGAAGAGACGCGCGGCGTCGTCGCCACCTACCGCGGTCAGCCGATCAACGCGCTCTACACTTCGACCTGCGGCGGCCACACCGAAGACGCCGAGAACATTTTCGGCGGCGCGAGTGTGCCTTACCTGCGCGGGCGCGCGTGCTCGGTCGAAGCAGCGGCGGCGGGCGCGCGCGTCAGTGTGAGCGCCCTCTCGACGCTGCAAACCTCGCGCGAGACACCAAACTTACGCGAAGCCGAGAACGCCGCGAGCCCGCGCGAGGTGGCGCTCTTATCCGTCCACGGCTTCCGCGCGCCGACCCGGTTGACGGACGAATGGCTCGCGTCGCCGCTGACGACCGAAGACGTGCGCGCGCTCCTCGAAGTCGTCTCGCGTCTTTCGCGCCGCCCCTTCCCCGCCGCAGAGATCAACGCAGACGCGACGCGCCCCGCCGGCTTCGTCACCGCGCTCGCCCTCGCCGCAGACTTCGAGAGCCGCGGCACGATCCTGCTCGACGAGCCCACGATCAGCTACCTCCTCGCCTTCCGCGATGCCGCCGAAGTCCCCGCGCGCAACCGACCCGACGTCGCGCTGCTTCTGCGTGATGGTCATCTCCAACTCTACCCGGACGCGACGCTGCGCCCGCACCAGCCGATGACCCGCGCGCGCGCCGTCCACACGGTCGCGCACCTGCTCGAAGCACGCGACCTGTTCAGCCTGCAACGCGCGACCGCGCGGCAGTCGAACGGGACGACGCTCCTCGTGCGCACGGGTAAGACGCCGGAACACGCCTACGAGCTGAACGCGCAGGCTTACCTCTTCCGCGCCTACGGCGACACGCTCTTTCAGACTCGCTCCGTCCAACTTGCGGGCGGCGAGCCCGTCGCGCTCCACACGGACGCGAGCGGCTCGGTTGATTACCTCGAAGTCCGTCCCGCCCCGGCTGGCGCGGCGGCGGAGCGTTACTCGCCCGTCACGAACTGGACGACGGCGCTCTCGCTCGGCGAAGTCGCGCAAAGACTAGCGCGGCAGACGGGTCGCGTCGGCGCGATCACGGATTTGCGCGTCGTGCGGCGCGGCGTCTCGCACCGCGCGCTCGATCTTGAAGTCGTCGGCACGTCTGGCACCGCGCACGTCCTTGGTGGGCGCATTCGCACCGCCCTCGGCTTGCGCGAGCAACTTTTCGTCGTCGAGAGAAACTTCGACGAATCTGGGCGGCTCTTGGGTTTCACCTTCACCGGGCGCGGCTGGGGACACGGCGTCGGCATGTGTCAGGTTGGCGCCTACGGCATGGCGCGCGCGGGGGTGAGCTACGACAGGATTTTGAAGTATTACTACACGGGCATCGAGCTGACGAAGATGTATTGATGGCTTTGATTGATTCAACCTGGCGATGGACAAGCAGCAACCTTCGGTAGTCACGCTTTATGTCGTCCCGCATTGCCCGCTGTGCGCCGACGCGCGAGCGTGGCTGCGGCAAAACGGCGTCGAGTTCAAAGAGCGCGACGTGGCGGCGGACTTTGGTGCGCTGCGTGCAATGTACCGGCTGACGAAACAGAACCTCGTGCCTGTCTTCGAGTCGGATGGCCGCGCGCTGGTGCGCCCTTCGGACGAAGAGCTGCGCGCGTTTCTGCTGTGACCAGGATGCGATTCTCCCGCGCACAACTCATCGGCGCGCTCCTCTTGCTCGCGTTCCTGTGGGCGCTCCTCATCTGGCGTCTCGCCTTCGCGCGCGCGTGAGCCAATCCATGACACAGGGCCAGCCGATCATCGCCGTCGTCGGCCCCACGGCGTCGGGCAAGAGCGCGCTCGGGCTAGAGCTGGCGCTGCGCTTCGGCGGCGAGATCATCAACTGCGATTCCGTCCAGGTCTATCGCGAGGTCGAGATCGCGACGGCGAAGGTGCCGCTCGCGGAGCGACGCGACGTGCCGCACCACCTCATCGACTTCGTCGATCCGCGCACGAACTACACAGCGGGCGTCTGGGCGCGCGACGCCGTGCGCGTCATCACAGAGATCGAGGCGCGCGGGCGCGCGGCGATGCTCGTCGGCGGGACGGGCTTTTACCTGCGCGCGCTGCGGCAGCCCCTGTTCGCGTCGCCGCCGACGGACGCGCATTTACGCGCGCGTCTCGTCCGCCTGCGCGAGCGGCGCGGCGCCGAGCACCTCCACCGGCTCCTGCGCCGCCTCGACGCGGAAGCCGCCGCGCGCCTGCACCCGCGCGACTGGTCGCGCGTGCAGCGCGCGCTAGAGGTGCAGCTGCAAACTGAAAAATCGATCACGGCGCAGCAGCCCGACCGACCGCCAGCCCCGGAACTCGCCTCGCGCCTCCGCGTCTTCGCGCTCGCCCCCTCGCGCGCGGAGCTTGTGCGGCGCATTGACCTACGTGCCGAAGAGCATTTTCGGCAGGGATTCGTCGATGAGGTGCGCGCTTTGATCGCGCGCGGCGTGCCGGCGGAGTCGAGCGCGCTGGGGGCGCACGGCTACCGGCGTGTCGTCGAATTTTTGCGCGGCGTGCGGACGCTTGCGAGCGCCGTCGAGCAGACGAAGCTGGACGTGCGCCATTACGCGAAGCGGCAAATGACCTGGTTCCGGCGCGAGCCGGGCGTCGAATGGCTGGAAGGTTTCGGCGACGAGGCGGCGGTGCAGGCACGCGCCGTCGAGCGGATCGGCGCACTCTTCGCCGGAGTTGCGACGCGCGGCAATTGATCCCGCCGCGTGGCGGAGTTTTTCACGGGAGCGGATATGTTGTCCGTCGCGGGCGTGTTATACTTCGGGCAGACAAATTTCAACTGTTCGACCGGGGAGTTACCGTGGACAGCAAGTCCGTACCACAGAACATTCAGGACGCCTTCTTGAACACGGCGCGGCGCGAGCGAAGCAACGTCACGGTCTATCTCGTCAGCGGGACGAAACTGCAAGGTCGGATCAAGAGTTTCGACAAGTTCTCAGTCCTCCTCGAATCCGGCGCGCACGAACAGTTGATCTTCAAGCACGCCATCTCCACCATCCAGCACGCGCGACGCATGAGCGGAGAGTTGCGCGGCAGCGCGCACGAGTCTTCACCACAGGAACCGCCGCAGACGCCGGACGCGGGCGCGCACACAGAGGCTTGAGCCGAGCCGCACACACCACAAGACAGCGCGGAGTTTGATTCGTGACTTCTGCCTTCATCACTTTTGAGGGGATCGACGGGTGCGGCAAGTCAACGCAACTGCGTCTGCTCGCGAGCGTGTTGCGGCTGCGCCAGTTGGAAGTCGTCACCACGCGCGAGCCGGGCGGGACGCCGCTTGGTCTGAAACTGCGCGAGGCGCTGCTCGAAGCAGAGGGTCAGGTCGATCCGCTCGCAGAGCTGCTGCTCTACGCTGCTGACCGCGCGCAACACGTCCGCGCGCTCGTCCGCCCGGCACTCGCCTCCCGACACATCGTGCTCTCGGATCGTTACGCCGATGCGACGGTCGCCTATCAGGGCGCGGGGCGTGGCTTCGCGCCGCCGCTCATCGAAGAGGTGGTGGCGCTCGCCACCGGCGGGCTCAAGCCCGATCTCACGCTGCTCTTCGATCTCCCGGTCGCGCAGGCGCAGGAGCGCGCCAGCAACCGCACGCGCAACGGGCGCGCGGGCGACCGGATCGACACCGAAGACGCGACGTTCCACCAGCGCGTGCGCGAAGCCTACTTGCAGATCGCCGGCGCCGAACCCGAACGCTTCCGCGTCATCGACGCCACCGCGTCCGTCGAAGAGACGCACACGCTCGTGCTCGAAATTGTCATGCCATACTTGGAAAGGCGGGGGTTGGGGGCCGGGGGTTAGGGGACGGGGAAGAATATTCGCGTTTTCTCCTTATCCCCGACCCCCGACACCTGACACCCAACCCCATTCCCATGTTTGATCGTCTCGTCGGAAACAATCGCGCGAAGGAGGTGCTGCGGCGGATGCTGGCGCAGCGTCGCGTGCCGGGCGCGCTGCTGTTCGCGGGCGAGGAGTCGGTCGGCAAGTTCCAGTTCGCCGTCGAGCTGGCGAAGGCGCTGAACTGCCTTCACCCGCAGGGCGTCGAGGCATGCGACCGCTGCGCCGCCTGCAAACGAATCCCGCACTTCGCGCCTTCGCCGAGCGACAACGAGGAGAAGAAAAGCTTTATCGCGTGGAGCGAGCACCCGGATGTCGCCGTCGTTCGGCGGGAGATGTCGGTCATCACCGTCCATCAGGCGCGCAGGGTTGAGCGCGAAACTAACTTCCGACCGAAAGAGGGGCGCGAGCGCGTCTTCATCATTGACAACGCCGACCGGATGAACGAGCAGGCGTCGAACGCGCTCCTCAAGACGCTCGAAGATTTCGCTCCCACGTCGCACCTCATTCTGGTGACGGCGCGCCCGGCGAGTTTGCTTACCACGATCCGCTCGCGCTGCCAGACGGTGCGCTTCGCGCCGCTCACTGCCGAAGAGATCGAGGCGCACCTCACAAGCCGCAAGCTGCGCGTGGGCGACGACGCGCGGCTCGTCGCGCGGCTCGCGCGCGGTCGGCTCGGCGAGGCGCTCGAACTCAATCCGGAAGAATATCGGGAGCGGCGCACGGTGATGCTCGGCGTGCTGGAATCTCTGCTCGCGACGCCCGCGGACGTGGCGCGGCTGCTGCGCGCGACTGAGGAGTTGAGCGATGCGAAGCGCAAGGACGACTTCGCCTCGCAGCTCGACATGCTCTCGACACTCGTCCACGACGCGTGGCTGCTCTCGCTCGACGCGCGCGCTGAAGTAGTCAACGATGACATACGCGAACGACTCGCGCGCCTTGCCGCGGACATGACGAACGCGCGCGCCACGCGCTGGCTCTCCCGCATCGAGGAGCTTCGCGCGCAGCTCGCCGTCAACGTCAACCGCCGCGCCGCGACCGACGCCCTCTTCCTCTCGATGGCGGCCGGATGATTCCAGATCATTCGCGCGAACGTGAAGGGCGGCGTCGAATCAACGACGCCGCCCTTTGTCTTACCGATTTTTAATCTACTACCGCCCGATGCTCACGAGTTGCGGCGACTCAGCTTCGCCCGCCGTCGCGCCCTCTTCGATCAGCTTCTCCGTCTCGCGCACGAACGCCTCGACGATGTCTTCGCCGACGACGCGGCGCAGGGGGCGACCGTTCTTGAAGATCATCCCGGCACCCTTGCCGAAGGTGACGCCGAGCTGCGAGTCGTGTGCCTCGCCGGGGCCGTTCACCTCGCAGCCCATGATCGAGAGGTGCAGAGGCTCTTCGATGTGTGCGAGCCGACGCTCGATCTCGGTGACGATCTCGACGAAGTTCGCCACGTCCAGACGTCCGCACGTCGGGCACGCGACGACCGTCACGCCGCGCTTGCGCAAGTCGAGCGACTTGAGAATCTCCCAACCGACGCGCACCTCTTCGTGCGGCTCGGCGGCGAGCGAGACGCGAATTGTGTCGCCGATGCCTTCGTGCAAAAGGATGCCGAGTCCGATGGCGCTCTTGATCGTGCCGCCGAACGGCGTGCCCGCCTCCGTCACGCCGAGGTGTAAAGGATAGTCAACTTCCTTCGCGAGCAGGCGATAAGCCGCGACCGTTCGATGCACGTCCGAAGCCTTGAGCGAGACGATGATGTCGGTAAAATCCAGGTCTTCGAGAATTCGGATGTGGCGCTTGGCGCTCTCGACCATCGCCTCGGGCGTCGCCGTGCCGAAACGTTTGAGCAAATCTTTTTCGAGCGAGCCGCCGTTAACGCCGATGCGGATTGGGACGCGCTGCGCTGCGGCGGCGCGCACGACTTCACGGACGCGCTCGTGCGCGCCGATGTTGCCGGGGTTCAGGCGCAGCTTATCGACGCCGGCTTCGAGCGCCAACAGCGCGAGCTTGTAGTGGAAGTGTATGTCCGCGACGAGCGGGACTTGGGGCACGCGGCGGCGAATCTCTTTGAGCGCGAGCGCCGACTCCTGATTCGGCACGGCGACGCGGACTATCTCGCAGCCCGCCTCGACCATCTGCTCGATCTGGCGCACGGTCGCGTCGGCGTCCGCCGTGTCGGTTTTCGTCATGGATTGGACGACGACCGGCGCGCCGCCGCCGATCTGCACGTCCTTAACTTTGACCGCTCTCGTCTGGCGCATAGTGAATGCCGGGTGCTGGGTGTCAGGTGTCAGGTGTCTTGAACTGACACCCGGCACCCGACGCCTGACACCTATTTCGTCTGAGTCGCCGCGGGCTTGTCGTCCGTGTGGCTGGGGCTGAAGGTCTTGAGCAGGTCGTTGGTGATGACGAAGCCCATGATCAGGAGCAGCATGACGAAGCCGACCTGCTGGATGCGCTCGCGCACGGTCATCGAAAGGCGCATACCCGCCCAGCCCAGCATCGCTTCGATGATGAGCAGGAAGATCGCGCCGCCGTCGAGCACGGGGATCGGCAGCAGGTTGACGACGCCGAGGTTCAGGCTGAGGAAGCCGAGCATCCAGAAGATGCCCGCCCAGCCGAGTTTCGTCGCCGCGCTGGCCGAAGCCTTCGCGATGCCGATGGGGCCTGACAGAGACTCGCGCGCCGAGCGCTGACCCTTGAAGATTTGCCCGAACGCCGCGCCCGTCATGCGCAGAATCTCGATGTTGCTGCTCACGCCGTAGCCGGCAGCCGCCAACAGACCCGCTCTCTTCACCGGCGAGTAAACCACGCCTTTGACGCCGAGCAGAGGCGCTCCCGCAGCGACGCGCGGCGTGGCGGTCAGGTCGCTGCGCTGCCCTGCGCGCTCGATGGTGACGCGGAGCGGTTGATCTTTTTCGCGCTGGACGATCTCGCGTATGTCTTGCTGGTCGCGCACGCGCTCGCCGTTGATGGCGTAGAGGTGATCGCCGACGCGCATGCCGGCCTCTGCCGCCGCCGAGTCGGGCGCAACTTCGACGAGCGTCACGGGCAGGTCGCCGTAGTCGGGTTTGAAGTCGATGACGCCGTGCGCCTCGCCCTCCTCGATCTCTTTCTTGGGGCTGATGGTCAGCGCGAGGCGCTCGCCGCCGCGCTCGACCGTCACAGGGAGCGCCTGTTCGGGCGAGATCAGCATGTCGTTCGCGATGCGCTCCCACGTCGGGTTGTCCTTGCCGTTGAACGACACCACGCGGTCGCCGGGGCGCAAGCCAGCCACCTCTGCCGCGCCGCCCTGACCAACCCGGCTCACGACGGGCGAGTTCAGCGAAACCGGCACACCGTTTAAGAGCGCGAGGATGAAGAAGTAGGTGAACGCCGTCAGCATGTTCATCACGGGTCCGGCGACCATGACGAGGAACTTCTGCCAACGTGGGCGTAGATCGAAACGCTCGCGCGCAGGGATGTTTTGCGCCGTCGCGCCTTCGATGGGCGCGTTCGAGTCGTCGCCGCCGAGTTTGACGTAGCCGCCGAGGGGGACGAGGCTCACGCGGTAGTCGGTCGTGCCCCAGCGCTTGCCGAAGAGGCGCGGCCCGAAGCCGACCGAGAAGGTCTCGACGCGGACGCGCAAAATCTTGGCGACGATGAAGTGGCCGAACTCGTGCAGCACGACGGCCGCGCCGAGGATGAAAATGAACGGCAGGATCATGTACTGAATGGTATCAATCATTTCGATGACTCTGGCAAAGGTAACTCAGACTG
>JBJMGS010000297.1:0-16366 GCA_045807785.1 Pyrinomonadaceae bacterium | reverse complement strand
TGATGGAGACCTGCTACGTCGTCGCTGAACGTTTCTCGTCCGCGGACTTCCTGCACGGGCCGCTCGCGATGGTCGAGCGCCACTTCCCCGTCATCCTCTTCGCGCCGCCCGGCGTGACACGCGACTCGACGCGCGCGCTCGTTTCACGGCTCAAGGAGCTGCGCGCCGACACGCTTGCCATCACGGATGACGCCGGGGTCGCCTCGCTCTGCACGCGCGCGCTCGTCATGCCCGACGGGCTCGACGAGTTTCTCGCGCCCGTCCCCTACATCATCCCCGCACAGCTCTTCGCCGCCCTGCTCGCCGACGCCAAGGGTCTCGACCCGGACGCGCCGCGCTCGCTCTCGAAAGTGACGCGGACGATCTAGTCAAAGGATGAGGGATGAGGGATGAAGGATGAAAGCGTGACCATTCGAGTTGAGTAATCATTCTTTTATCCTTCATCCTTCATCCTTGCTCTTTACTTCCTCGCCTCGTACACGCGGTTGAAGGGCGTCTCCGCCGCGCGGCGGAACTGTGTGAAGCCGCCGCTCTGGACGGTCTCGCGCAGCGCGTCTTCGGTGGCGACGGCGCCGAGGGCGGGGCCGTCCTGCGCGAGCGAGTTCGACGTGCAGCAGAGCGTGGAGGCGGCGGAGAAGACGCGACCGATGATGTTGAAATTCTCTTCGACGGTGTTGCCCGCCATCGGCTCGACAATGAGCAGCGAGCCGTCGTCAGCGAGACACTCAAAGGCGCGCTTCGACGCGCCGCGCGGATCGCCCATGTCGTGCAGGCAGTCGAAGAAGCAGATCAGATCGAACTTCTCTGTGGGCACGTCGTTCGCCGCGGCGACCTGGAACTCGACCCGGTCGGCGACGCCCGCATCCTGCGCCCGCTGCCGCGCGCTCGCGATGGAGTCTCCGTGGTTGTCGAATCCCTGAAAGCGCGAGTTGGGGTAGGCCTGCGCCATGATGACGGTCGAAGCGCCGTGGCCGCAGCCCACGTCCGCGACCTTCGCGCCGCGTTTCAGCTTCTCCTCGATGCCGTCGAGCGCGGGAATCCACGAGTTGATGAGGTGGGCGCGGTAGCCGGGGCGGAAAAACCGCTCGGTGCCGACGAAGAGGTCTGCGTCGTGCTCGCCCCAGAGCATCCCGCCGCCCTTCTGGAAGTACTCGCTGATGCGCGGCTCGGCGCGCGACATCGCCTTGACGACGTAGAAGCCGCCGCCGACGTAGAAGGGACTGTCCTCGTCCGTCAGCGCGACCGCCTGCTCGGCGCCGAGCGAGTAGCGCCCCGATGCGGGATCGTAGTTGACGTAGCCGCCCGACGCCTGATTGATGAGCCACTCGCGGACGTAGCGCTCGTTCGTCTCAGTGCGCGCGGCGAGTTCCGCGGGCGTCTGCGCGCCCCCTTCGGCGAGCGCCTTGTAGAGACCGAGCTTCTGCCCGATGTAGCCGAGCACGGAGCTGAGCGAAGCCCCGAAGTCGGTCACCACCTTCCCCAAGAACTCCTGCATCTTCCCCTCGTCGATTTGGACTGCCCCGGCTGGTTGCGATGACATAGCGATAGAACCTCCTCAACCGAAAATGTGTCAGCAGGACTGGCTGGCGAGGTGTTAGAGCGAGCGCGCAGAAGTGCGGTTACTTGTGGTTGGAAACGGGCGCGCGCTATCAGAGAGCGGACGTGCTTTTACGCCAAACGAAGCGCGAAGTCAAACGGGTGCGCGGCCACGTCATGGCTTCGGCTGGCGCTTGGCGAACGTCGCGTTGCAGTTACCGTAAGGCGTGTCGATGACGAGTTTGATAGGCGCGATCTCCACCCCGTTACTGATCGCCACCTCGGCGGGGCCGCCGCACATCTGCCGCGCGTTCTCAAGAGTGACGGTCGCTGTGACGACGAACGTCGCGCCCTCGTAGCCCTTGAGCGTGAAGCGTCCCTGCTCGTCTGCCGCGACGGGGAAGCCAACCTGCCGCAGAGCACGATCGCCGCTCTGGAGCAGCGCCATCGCGCCCTTCGCCGGGCGTCCGTCGGGCCAGACGACGACGCCCGTGACCTCCCGCTCGACGAGGCGGCGCGGCAGATGCAGATCGTAACCGCCCTTTTGTTCGCCCTCGCCGACCGAGACGACGCCCGCCTGCGCTCGCTCTTCGACGCCGGGATAGAACGTGCGCGGGTACGGCGGCTCGAAGACGCCCGGCGTGCCCTCCGGGTTGATGACGATCACGTACTGCCCAGGTGGCACCCACTGGAACTTATACCGTCCGTCTTCGTCCGTCGAAGCGTAGAGAATTTTGTCGGTCGAGGCGAGTTCTTTGTTGTCGAGCACCGACGGGGCGAGACGCAATGAGACGTTCGGGACAGGCGCGTCTTTCTCGTCCGTCACGCGGCCTGCCACCTCCCCCATCCACGTCAGCCAGAAATCCGACTCGCGACACTGCTTCTCTTCGATCCTGAACGGCTCCCCCGGCGGGCCGTTACCCAGATGTTTCGGCGTGGCGACGCGGACGGAGTAGCTGCCGGCGGGAAGCCCCGTCACCTCGTACTTGCCCTCCGCGTCCGTCTCGACCTCGCGCCGCAGATCGCCCCCTTCCGACTCGACCGTCACCTTCGTCCCGACGAGCGGCTCGCGCGTGTACTTACCCGCGGCCAGATCGCGCGAGCTGAAGACGACGCTCCCGTAGATGGTCGCGCCGGGCGAGGCGTGCGCGAGGCTGCGCGCGAACTCCAACTCCGCCCCCGCCCGCTCCAGCGGCTTGGTCGCCGTGCAGATGCCGGTCGAGAGCTTGCCGCCCTCGCCCGCGTAGGCATAGACGATGTAGCGCGCGCCGACACGGAAGTTGTAGCCGCAGTCGCCGCCGCCCGCGCCCGTCGTCACCTCCACGGTCGCGCCCGCCACCCCGCGGAAAGGCTCCTCCACGTTGAAGCGCGCGACGCGCTGCGGGATTTGATACTGCCCTCGGCGCTCGCCTTCGGGCGGCGCGGGCGGCGTGATGGCGGAGAAGTCTGTGACGAGGCCCGTGAAGAGGACGGGAGTGCCCCAGAAGGTTGAGCAGGGGCGCGGGTTCGACGACCCAGCGCACTCGCAGGCGCGCGCGACGCCGGGCGCGAGCATGACGAGCGCGAGGGCCGCGAGCGAGAGTGTGAGGCGTGGGCGGTGCATCAAATTCACCTCCGTGATGTTAGTCCGACAGTCGCCGGGAAACTCCTTACACGGTTAGAACGCGAGACCGTCCGCGGGGTTGCATCGCAGCGCGCGCGAGCGCGCAGAGCAGCGCGGCGAAGAGTGCGCGCGTGAACTGTGACTTCGACATTCCCCTTGCTCCCCCTTGCGCACGCGTCAGTGTTGGATGTACTCGTGGAGCAGGCGCAGCTCATCGCCCTGCTCGGAGAGTTCGACGCGCATGATGTCGCGGATCGAGAGCATCCCGACCCAGCGGCTGCCCTTGACGACCGGCAGGTGGCGCGTGCCGAACTGCTCCATGCGCTCTAACGCCTGGTGCGGCGTGTCGCCGCAGTCGATGACCACGTCGATGCCGCTCATCACTTCGCGGATCGGCACCCCCGCCGGATCGCTCTTCGTGAGCACGACCCGCCGCAGCAGATCGCGCTCGGAGAAGATGCCGCGCAGACGCCCCCCTTCGTCGAGCACGCAGACCGCGCCGATGTTGCGATCCGACATGTACTCGGCGGCGTCGTGCGCCGTCGCGGTCTCGCGCACGAAATACGGCTCGCGGTCGCGTATCACATCGCCGATAGTGATCATCGCCTCACCCCCGCTTCGCTTCGAGTTGAAAACTGACCAGGTTGTGGACTGATTTGTAATTCTTTACGCCGCGAAGATCAAGACCTAAATCACCTTCGGGCAGCCGCCCACAGGCGCAGTCGGCGCAACGCTCGCCGCGCGCGCCTGCGCGTCGTGAGCCGCCCGCCCGCGTCAGTCGAAGAGCGAGGCTTGTGCCGTGGGCCGGCGGAAGGTGTGGCGCGGCTCGAAGCGTGCGGAGTGCTCCGGCAGGTTGAAGCCGAGGCGGCGCGCGTGGACGCGGAACGACTGCTCGATCATCTTCCAGTATTCGCCCTCGCCCGTCATGCGCTTGCCGAACTCGGAGACGTTCAACTTCCCGCCGCGCATCTCACGCAGACGGTTCAGGACGCGGTCGGCGCGCGCCGGCATCTCTTCGCGCAGGCGCTGCTCGAAGTAGGGCGCGACGCTGCCGGGCAGACGGAGCAGGTTGATGAAGGCGTAGCTCGCGCCGCACTCCTTCGCACGTTTGAGCAGTTGCGGGATGTGCGGATCGTTCAGTCCCGGAATGACGGGCGCGATGCCGATGCCGACCGGGATGCCGGCGCGCGCGAGTTCCTCCATCGCGAGAAAGCGCGAGTCGGGCGACGGCGCGTGCGGCTCGACGGCGCGCGCCGTCTTGTTGTCGGTGAAGCCGATGGTGAAGAAAACGGCCGCCGACGCCTCGCGCGCGAGCGCCGAGAGCACGTCCGCGTCGCGGCGCACGAGCGCCGACTTGGTGACGATGCCGACGGGGTTGCGAAACTCAAGGCAGACTTCGAGGCACGCGCGCGTCAGCCCGTAGTGCGCTTCGAGCGGGAGGTACGGATCGGAGGTGAAGGAAAAAACTAACTCGGCGCCCTTCCACGAAGGCTTCAACATCTCGGCGCGCAGCAGCTTGGCGGCGTTCACCTTGACGACGATCTTGCGCTCGAAGTCCGTGCCCGCGCCGAAGCCGAGGTACTCATGCGTGGGGCGCGAGAAGCAGTAGGTGCAGGCGTGCGTGCAGCCGCGATAGACGTTGACCGAGTAGTCGAAGCCCACGTCTGGGCTGTTGTTCTTGTTGATGATCGTGCGTGTGGCGAGTTCCTCGAAGACCTCGGTTTTGACTTCGGGCGGCTCGCCGATCCACTCGACGCGTGTGTCGAGCCACGGGTTCGGAGGGTTTTCGACGTAGCGCATGACTGACTCCTCGAAACGACCTTTGGTTAAGCGTGAGGATCGCCGGGAGTCAATCCTTCTTCTTTAGTCCGTGGCAAAGATCATAACGATTCTCGCGCCGCAGTCAATGACGAAGGCGGCGGCGAGGTGTGTCTCGTCGCCGCCGTAGCCGCCACATTCGTCTGTCGCTCTCGTGCGCCTTACGCGCGCGCGCCGGCGGGCTCGTCCGCGTGCAGGCGCGCGACGAGGTGTCCGACCGTCTCGTGCGCAGCGTCATCTGACCTGACAAAGCGCAACCCGAAGCCCATCTCCGGCACCTGGTAGATGACTTCGCCCCAGACCTGCACGCGCTCTCCCGGCGACGGTCGCAGCTCGACGCGCACCATCTCGCGCGGCAAGACGCGGTCGGACGTGAGGATGAAGCACCCGGCTTCGCTGAGATCGACGACCAGACCGCCACACTGCGCCAACGTGCCTTCCCAGCTGGCGTCGAGGCTCACCTTGAAGCGCCGCGCGCTCCTTCTCTCCGTGATGAACATGTCTATCCCCCTCTATACGATCTGCGCCGGTCTATCCGGCGCGGCTGGTTCCTTCCCTGACGGCACGACCGCGCGAGTCTCGGCGACGATCTGCTCCGCGCCGTCGGCGTCCGCAGGCTTCGAGAACAGGTAGCCCTGTCCGTACTCGCAGCCGAGCTCGCGCAGGAGCGCCAACTGTTCGCGCGTCTCCACGCCCTCCGCCACCACGTCCATGCCGAGGTTCTGCGCGAGCATCATGATCGTGCGGACGATCTCGATGTTCTCGTTGTTGTCCGCCATGCGCATGACGAACGAGCGATCAACTTTCAAGGTGTCGATCGGGAAACGGTGTAGGTACGAGAGCGACGAGTAGCCCGTGCCGAAGTCGTCAATGGAGAGCTGCACGCCGAGCGCGCGCAGCTGCCTGAGCATCTCGGTCGCCGTGTCGATGTTCTCCATCACGACCGACTCCGTAATCTCGAGTTTCAAGCTCTTCGGGTCGAGCCCGGTCTCTTCGAGGATGCCCGTCACCTGCCCGATCAGATTGGGCTGCGTGAACTGCCGACCCGATAGGTTGACGCTGATGAACAGCGGCGGGTCGGACGGGAACTGCTCCTGCCAGCGCTGCATCTGCCGGCACGCCTCGTGCAGCGCCAACTCGCCGATGCTGACGATCTGACCCGACTCTTCGGCGACGGGGATGAAGTCCATCGGTGAGATGATACCGCGCTCCGGGTGCCGCCAGCGCACGAGCGCCTCGAAGCCGCGCACGCCGAAATCGTCGAGCGAGACGATGGGCTGGTACTGGACGAAGAACTCGCCGCGCTCGCCCGCCCCGCGCAGGTCTGTCTCCATCTGGAGCAGGTTCATCGCGACGGCGTGCATCTCCTTGTCGAAGACCTCGTGCCGCGCCTTGCCCGAACTCTTGGCACGGTACATCGCTGTGTCGGCGTCGCGCCAGACCTCTTCCGGCAGCGCGTAGTCGGTCGAGCCCGGCGCGATGCCTAAAGAAGCCGTGGTAAAGACCTCGCGCCCGCTCAGGTAGAACGGCAGCGATAGCTCCTTCTGGATGCGCTCGGCGACCGTGATCGCCTCCGTCTCGTCCTTGACGGCTTCGAGCAGGATGGTGAACTCGTCGCCGCCGACGCGCGCCACCGTGTCGCCGGGTCGGAGGCACATCTCGAGCCGGCGCGCGATGCCGATCAGGAGTTGATCGCCGATCATGTGACCGAGGCTGTCATTGATGACCTTGAAGCGGTCGAGGTCGAGGAAGATGACGGCGAAGTTCTGTTCGAGATCACGCTGGCGGCGCGCGATGGCGAGTTTCAAGTGGTCAATGAAGAGCGTGCGGTTCGGCAGCCCCGTCAAGGCGTCGTGGAAGGCGTCGTGCAGGAGTTGCTCCTCGGCGCGCTTGCGGTCGGTGATGTCCTGCGTCTGGAAGATGAGATGGATGGACTCGGCATCGCGCGCCTTGACCCGCGAGACGCTGCACAAGACCCAGACCGTGTGCCCCTGCTTGTGGACGAACCGCTTCTCGACGTGGATGACCGGGATGCGACCGCGGATCAGCTCCTTGATGCTCGCAAGCACGGTGCCGATGTCGTCGGTGTGCGTCACCTGCTGGAAGGTCGTCGTCAGCAGCTCGTCTTCCGAGTAGCCGAGCATCTGGCAAAGCGAGCGGTTGACCTGTAGCCATTGCCCGCTCGGCGAGACGAGCGCCATGCCGATCGCCGCGTGGTCGAAGGCGCTGCGCAACAGCTCTCCGCTTGCTTCGAGCGCCACCACGCGCCCCTCGATCTGGCGCGCGCGTGACACAGAGGCGTAGAGGCCCTGCATGTAAACGCCGAACGCATAGTGGACGAAGGCGCAGGCGAGCGTGAAGGCGAGCGCGCCGTAGAAGCCGACTAGCTCGGCGAGTTTCACAAACCCCAGCGCCGCCGCGTTGACCGCGGCGTAAGCGACGAACGACCAGCAGGTGCCCCGCGCGAACTTCCGCCGCGCCGCGCCTCCGACGAGTGCCTTGCCCACGCCGGTCGCGCCGAGCGCCGAGCGCACGCACGCCTGCACGAAGGCCGCCGCCCCGAGCGCGACGAAGAGCGACGGGAGCGAGAGCGCCTGCGCGAGCATCGCGCCGCCGAAGTTTAAACGCAGCAACACGGCGACGGCGAACGTCGTCGCGGCGGCGGTCGCCGTGTTGAAGACAATTGATTGAGTCTTCTCGCGCGCGTGGAGTGAGGCGCAGAGGGCGGCGACCGCCGCGAGAAGCACGGCACACTCGCCGCCGTTCGTCAGCAGCGCGACGACGAGGAGCGTGTCGGCGAGCGTGACCCAACCGTCGGCGTGCGGGACGCGCACGCGCAGGCGCGCGCCCACGTTAACCGCGACCAGAGAGAGCACGAGGAAAGGGACGTTGACCCGCTCGACCGGCAGGCGCAGTGCCGCGAGCGCGACCGCACACGCGCCTACGGCGATGAAGAAACCTTGAAGCTGGCGGCTCAGGTTGTGACTGGGAATGGTGATCATCTGTCTGAAGCTTGCGTCGCAACACTTCTAGATGAGGGTGTCCAACGGCGGGGAGCGCGGGGGACAAGCGCTTCCACCTAACAATTTAAGTGCCACGTGCGCACCGTCGAAGTAAGGTTGTTTTCTGCGGCAGAGTTTGCCGTCGTGTCGGTGCGATCGTTCAGCGGTCGGTCAATATGGGCTCTGCCGCGTCAGTCTGACTGACCAATGACTGCTGTCCCGGAGGCTCCGCAGCCGTCCAAGACGAAGCCGCGCCGGGTCAACCTTGTCCCGCGACCGAGTAAGTTTTCCTTGCCCTGTCTCCCCGTGTTGCCTTACTATCGTTTGTGGGCGCAGCACTTTGGACGCCAGCCCAGACCTAACCCGCGCGACGACAGAACTCCCCTCGAACGTTTCCAAGTCCCATTCCTTTCGCCTCGTCAGTTTCAAATCGCACGCCTACAGTTTCACTCACGCGAGATGCCATTCGCGTTTCGGCTTGCGCCCCTTCCGCGATTTAAGAAAATTCAGGAGCGAGATCATGCGAGTCATCTGTCCCAACTGCGAGCAGAGAGGGTTGATCGATGCTGAGGCGCTCTCGGACGTGCCCGTCCGCACGCTCTGCCCGCGCTGCGACACACCTTTCCGCGTCAGCCTGTTCGACGAAGACGCCCTGCGCGAGCTCTACGCGGCGACCAGCACGCTCCCGCGCGCGACGCACGCCGCCGCGCCGAACCGCCTCGCAGATTCTTCCGCCAAACCGTCGTCTGCCCGCGACGCCCTAGACGTGCCCACCCTGCCCCGCGCCGCGTCGCGCCACGGGTTCATCGAGCAGCCGATCTGCACGGTGATCGACTGGGGCGAAGAGATTGACCAGCCGCGGCGCGCGCGCGAGCGCGCCAAAGCCAACGACGGATACCGCGTCGCGGCGCGACTGCTGAACGCCTCCCCGCTGTGGCTGCTCGTCGCCTGCTTCGCCTTCCTCTCGTTCGCCGTCCTCAGTGATCGCCTGATCGAGACCGCCGACGGTTCGCGCACAGACGCCGCGACGCTCGCCTCGCTTGAGAATCAGGCGACGAACCGTGATGCGCGGCGGCACGCGAAGGACGATGCTTCGAAGGACGACTTGCAGGACGCGGGTGACACTGAGGCTGAGTCGGGCGCGGAGTCGGCAGATGATTCCGTCGAAGCGAGACCCGCGCCGGTCTCTGATCAAGTTGCGCCGAACGCGGCGGCGACCCTGCCCGCCGCGCAGACATCTGTTGACACGCCGCGTGGGTCGGCGGCGGAGTTAACGTCTGACGCGCCTGCCGCAGAGACGGCGCCGTCGAAGCTGACGCTCCAGCTCGCGTCGTACAGGATGGAAGAGGAAGCACAGCAGTTGGTGAGGAAGCTGCGTGAGGCGGGCTTCGAGGCGCGCGTCGTCGTGGAGCAGCACGCGAAGCGACCTTGGTACTGCGTGCAGACAATGTTCTTCGACACGCGCGAGGACGCCGAGCGACACCTCGCCGAGTTGCGCGCCAGGAATTTCGCGTCGAGCTACACGTTGCGCGAGGTTGGCTGAAAGACCAACGGGCGTGAAGCGCGAGAGCCGCGACTTCGAGTCGCCATGGAGTCGCGCGGGAGCGATTGATTGGTTCGAGAAAAAGGGACGATGCGCGGGCATCGTCCCTTATCATTTGTTCGTCGCGTGCGGCGCGGCGCGGATAGTTTTCAGTTCAGGTTCAAAGTGTCGAGAGAGCCCGCGAGTCTCCGCGCGCGCCCCCGGCTTCCGCGTCGTGCCACGCGACGAAGAAGAGGCGGTAACGATCCGGGTCTTCGAGCGTGACGAAGCGACCGCCCCAACCCTCGTCGGCGGGCGGGGCGACGTCGAGCCCACGCGCGCGCAGACGCTCGCAGAAGGCTTCGATGTCCGCCACGCCGAAGAAGAGGTGTACGCCGCGACCGCGCCGCCCCATCGCGGGCGGCTGTTCGGCGAGCGAGACGCGCACGGCGCCCGCGCGCAAGGTCGCCACCGGCGGATCGGCTTCGGCGTCCGACGAGACAAGATCGAAGCCGAGCGCGTCGCGGTAGAACTCGATGGAGTCTTCGAGACTATCGACTTCGAGGAACAGCAGATCGAGACCCGTCACGCCCATCTTGGTTCAGATCGAAGTGAGCAGCAGATAGACGCCGTAAGCGCCGCCCGCGATCGCCGCCAGAAAGATCAACTCCTGCGCCCACGCCGAGCGCCGCGCGAAGTGCGAAGCCTGAAAGCCGGAGCGCGCGTGCGCCAACGCGGCATGCGCCATCCACACGCCGAAGAAGACGAGCGCGGCAGCGAGCAGCGCGAGCGGGAAGAGGAAGACGACGTAGTGGATGCGCACGAGGAAGAGCAGCACGAGTCCGAGGAAGACGAGCAGCGCCGCGCCCGCCGCGCGACCCCAGAGCGCGTCAGCCCGCGCGGCGGGACTCGACGCGGGCACGAACTCTTCCCTGTTGTCTGTCCCTCGCGGGGCGGGCGACGACGCCAGCCTGCGCCGTTCGTCGTAAGCCTCGCGCGCCGTGTTGTCGCCGAGCACGCGGTAGGCTTCGTTCAGCTCCTTCATCCCTTCTTCGCTGCCGCCGCGGTCTGGGTGGCGCTCGGCGGCGAGCCGCCGGTAGCGGCGCACGATCTCCTCGCGCGTCTCACCGCCCTGCGCGCCGAGCAGCTCGTAGTAGTCGCGTTCTGTGCCGCCTTCGCCCAAGTCCGCCTTCCCTTCGCGACTGTAATGCGCGTGTTGACCTCAAGACCGCCGCGCGCTCATCCCGTCTCGGAGGGCTAATACTAACCGCCCCGCCGAAATCTTTCTAGCCTTTCGACGAGATGCGCGCCGGGGCTCGGTTCGTGCTAACCTTGCCGCACAAGTTCCCTCTAATTTTTGACGAGACACGGGGCGCTGTCGCTATGAGTTTGCAGTTCGCGCCGGGCGACGATCTCATCTTCCAACTTGAGAGCGGCTACGGGCTGCTGCGCGTCGTCGCCGTGGACGAGACGGCGGCGGGCGCCGTGTGGCACCTCGCGGCTTACGAAGACCTGTTCCCAGACGTGGAGTCAGCCGAAGCCGCACTAGCCGATCCGGCACGCCTCACGCCGCGCGCCGCGCACCTCGCGCTCACGGATCGCGCGCTCGCCAAGACGCCCGCCGCGCGCCTCGGCAACCGCCCCGTCCGCGATGAAGAACTCGACGCCTATCGCGACTGGCAGGCGCGCGGCGGCGGGCCCTCGGAACGCTCGGCGCTGCTGCTGCTCGGCTTGCGTTGAAGCGGCGCGCGACCCGGAAAAAGATTGATGCGAACCAGACTGCCTCGAACCTCGCCCCACTTCCGCCGCCGCGCGTCGCTCGTCGCGCTCGCCCTCGTCGCCCTGTTCGCGTCACAAGCCGACGCGCAGAGGCGCGAACGGCTCGTCGAAAACTGGCGACCCACGCACTACGACGTGGCGCTCGTCTTCAACCGCGACCTCTCCGAAGTCACGCGCGCCGAGACGAAGATCAGCGTGACGGTCTTGAAGGACTCGCTCCCCGTCGTCGATCTTGACTTCGGCGAGATGCCCGTGGACGGCGTGAGCGTCAACGACAGGCCGGCGCGTTACGAACGCCCGGCGGGGCGCCTCGACGTTTTCTTACCTCAGCCCGCGCGGCGCGGCGAGCAGATCGTCGTCACGGTCACCTACCACGGTCGCCCGAAAGACGGACTGATTCTGACGAGAGACAAGGACGGCAACCCTTCGGCGACGGGCGATAACTGGCCCGACCGCGTCCACAACTGGATACCCTCGCTCGATCACCCTTCGGCGAAGGCGACGGTGAGTTTCGCCGTTACCATTCCTTCCGCTTATATCGCCGAAGCCAACGGACATTTTAAGTCGTCAAGGGACAACGGGGACGGTTCCCGTATGTTGATGTTTGATGAAAGCGCGCCTATCCCCCCTTACTGCATGATCGTCGCTGTCGGCACTGGGGGCGTAGCCATCATCCCTTCTCCACATGTACCGAACAATTCCGTTCACAGCCTCCTGTCATACTATGTGCCCTCATCAGACGCCCAAGTTGCTGAGAAGGGCTTCGGTGCGGCTGCGCCGTCGCTCGCATACTTCAGCCGTCTTGTCGCACCATTCCCATACGAAAAACTTGATCACATCGTCGGCGCAACGCGATACGGCGGGATGGAGAACGCGAGCGCCATCGTGTACGCGAGCACGCTGCTCGACCCGCGACCGAACGAGCCTGTGAGCCGACGCTTCGGCGTCAGGCGCGGGCTCGTCGAAGTCGTGGCACACGAGACGGCGCACCAGTGGTTCGGCGACGCGGTGACGCCCGCGACGTGGGCAGACCTCTGGCTGAGCGAGGGCTTCGCGACCTACTTCGCCGGGCTCTTCGTCGAGCGCTACGAGGGCGAGGCAGCATTTCGTGACTACATGAGCCGTGCCGCCGACGCTTACCTGCGCTACGAGAAGACGCGGCGCACGCCGATCTACGACCGCGACACGGAGAACCTGAACCAACTGCTCAACGCGAACAACTACCAGAAAGGCGCGTGGGTCTTGCACATGCTGCGCGCGCGGCTCGGCGACGACGCCTTCTTTCGCGGCATACGTGACTACTACCACGCGCACAAGGACGCGAACGCGACGACCGAGGATTTGCGCGCGGCTTTGGAGCGGGCTTCGGGGAAAGATTTACGCGAGTTCTTCGCGCGCTGGGTTTACGGGAGCGGGCATCCAGCATACCGCGCCGACTGGGAGTGGCGACCTTCGCGCGGCGCGCACGCAGGCGGCGTCATCGCGCTCGCGCTCGTGCAGGAACAGAGCGGCGAACTGTTTCGCGAGCCCGTGCCCGTCGAGATCGTCTCGGCGGGCGGGCGCGTGCGTCGGATTACTGTGAGATCGACCGGCATTGAGACGACTGTGCTCGTCCCGCTCACGAGCCGCGCTGTCGCAGTGAGGATCGATCCTGATGCGACGATCCTGAAGGAAGTTCTGACGAAGCCTGAGGGACGCATCTCAGGAAATGGATTCTAGCTCGCCTCAGTTATCCCACCAGAGCGGCAGTCGCCGCGAATCATGACCGCAGCAGGCGGCATCCTTCCTCGACGCGGGTCGGAGCAAGTCGGACAGACGAAGCCGGAGTTCAGAGTCGCGTGCGCCGAAGTCTTTCGAACTGACCGGCGCGGGTTGAGACGCGCCCGGCGCGGCGGAGAGTTCATAGATCGCGCCGTTCGAGAGCGAGAGGACGAGGACGTTGCCATTCGGCGCGGTCTCGATGTCAGTTGTGATGCCGAAGTCGCGCCCGATGAGGAGCGACTCGCTCTCCGTGAGATCGAACTTGTCCGGGTTGTCTGCGACCGTGTCGTTGAGGCGCGCATCCGAGAAGCTGAGGTGACGTCGATCCGGCGTCAGCTTGAAACGGAAGAGGTAGCCGCCCGCGAGTGTGGTACGCGAGGCGCCGACGAGCAGATCGCCCGCGAAGGTTGCGCCGAGTCCCGCGCCGCGCACGAAGCCGATGGGCGACGGCGCGACGGCGTACTTCCAACTGAACTCCGGCTCCGTGTAGTGCGAGCCCGGCAGGGCATAGAGACGGGCGAGCGCCTCGGCAGGCGTATCGGCGATCTGGTCGGGCAGCCAGCGGTTCTGTTGCAGGCTGTCGCCGCGACTGACCTCGATCTGCTTGAACTCGGCAACGCGCGAGGAGGGCCCCATGAGCTGTATCCAGCCGCCGTCGAAGCCCGCCTCGACGCGGTTGATCTCGTCGAACGAGTCGTCGCCGTTCTCCTGCGTCCACAGGTAGCCGCTCGCCGGGTCGAACGCCATGCCGAAGCTGTTGCGGATGCCGTAGGCGAAAACTTTCTGGACGTTGCCCGCAGCCTTGCCCGCGAGTTCGTGAAGGACGCTACCCGGCTTGGCCGGCGCAGCGGTCTTCGTCGTCGAGTCGGGATCGATGCCGACGAAAGGGTTGTCGGAGGGCGTCGTGCCGTCATCGTTGAGGCGTAGGATTACGCCCGTCAGGTGGTTCTTGTCTGGCGCAGGCCCGCCGAACTGATCGTCGGCGACAGCGGGGCCGACAGGCGTGGCGGAGGGGCCGTAGCGCAGATTCTGCAAGTTGCCGCGCCGCCCGTTATCGCCGATGATGACGTAGAGCTTGCCGTCGGGGCCGAAGCGGATGACGCCGCCGTTGTGGTTGCCACGCGGGGGCTGGCCGGCGTCCTGCTGGAAGGCGTGAAGCTTGATCAAATTCTTCTCGAAGGCGAGCGTCGAGCCGTTCCACAGAAAGCTGTCCACGCGATTGCCGCGCAAGGGCACCTCGTCGGGGTTCTCCGTGTCGGCGCCCGTCGAGCTTTCCGTCCAGTAGAGATAGACGCGCGGGTTCGCGGGGAAATGCGGGTGGAGCGCGATGCCGAGCAGCCCGCGCTCGGAGAAACTGTTGACAGCGAGATCGAGCACGGGCGTCGCTTGGACGACGCCGTTCGTCACACGCAAGACCTTCCCCGTCGCCTTCTCAAGCACGAGCAGATCGCCCGCGCCGAGAAACGCCAGCGCCGTCGGCTGGTTCAACCCGCTCGCCAACTGGCGCACGGCAAGGCCCGCGTCGGTCATCGTCGGGCCCGTCACGAGGTTGAGGCTCGCGCCGTGCGAGAGCGCGCCGCTCGCGCCTGCGACCGTGACGTTAAAGCTGCCGAGCGGCGTCGTTGTGTTCGTCGTGAGCGTGAGCGTCGAGGTGCGCGGGCTCGCGTCGGTGATGTTGACGGCAGCCGGGCTGAACGTCGCGCCCTCGCCCGCAGGGAGATTCGCGGTGCTTAGGTTGACTGTGCCGGTGAAGCCGTTTGACGGCGTGATGGTGACGTTGACGGTGCTGCTCGCGCCGGGCAGGACGATCTGCGACGAAGGCGAGACGGTGATCGAGAAGTTGGCCGCGCCGGTTGATGGCGTGACGACGACGAAGATCGTGCTGATGCTGTCGCCGGAGCTGTTGCTGTCGTTGTTCGCCTGATTGCCGGCGGCGTAGAAGGTGACGGGGCCGACGTCCGTCGCGGGCGCAGTCCAGTCGAACGACCACGTCGCGCCACCGGACTGACCGACCGAAGTCCCGGCTTGCGTGTGCTCGACGTACTGCCGCGTCGCGTTGAGCGCGAAGCCGCCCGTGAGCACCTGTGTGCGCCCGTCCGCGCTGGCTTGGAGCATACCCGCGCGGTCGCCGTTGTCGTCGAGGGCGGTGAGCTGAAAGCCCCAGCGCTGCCGCGTCGGGTCGGAGTTCGTCTCGTTGAGCGTGAGTTGGTAAGTCTGACCGGGGACGTAAGATTGCGGCGCGCCAATGAGGAGTTGTCCGGGCGCGACGCTCAGCGAATCCGGCACGTGACACTCGTCGCAAGTCTTCTCGCCGGGCGCGCCAGTGTGTCCGGGGTCGGGCCCCGTTGACTTGGCGTAAGCCCGGCGGCTGCCAAAGTCGTCCGTCAACAGGGTGAGCGCGCCGAAGGCGACGAAGAGGAAGACGACGATGATCTTGACGAGGCGAATGCGAGACATGGAAAACTTACCCGCCGGTACGAGACAACGCGCGACAGTTACAGATGTTCAAGAAGCGGCGCGACACTCGCGCGCAGATTCTTTGAATCTCATCTCCTAGAACATGAAGCCGAGGTTCGCCGACGCGAAGCGACCGATGAAGGGGAAGACGAGCGGCAGATCGCTCGCCGAGAGTCCGTACCACGTGGCGAGCGTGGCGGCGTACTGCTCGACCGAGGTCGTTGGAATCCAGCGACCGCGCGGGTTCGAGCCGCTGTCGGTATCGTCTGGCCCGCCCATGACGAGCGTCGGGTACGCGCCGTAGAAGTCGCCGCCGCGCACCGCCCCACCGACGACGAAATGGTGGTTGCCCCATGCGTGATCCGATCCGACCGCCGCGCCCGATCCTGCCGGTTGTAGCGTGCGACCGAAGTCGGACTGCGTGAACGTCGTCACGTTGTTCTGCACGCCGAGTTCGACCGTCGCGCTGTAGAAGGCGCTCACTGCCTGGCTGACCTGTTGGAGCAGCGTCGCCTGCGAGCCCGCCGCCGTCTGGTTGCTGTGCGTGTCGAAGCTGCCGACGGAGGCGAAGAAGATTTGCCGCTTCATCGAGAGCGTGTCGCGCAGGGCGATGAGCCGCGCGATCTGCAAGAGCTGGCGACCGATGGACGTGTTCGGGAACGCCGTCGCGATGACCGGGTTCGCGCTCGCCAGTGCCGCGCTCGTTTGCAGAGCTGAGGTCGTGGTGTCGGCGGCGGCTTTCGGCAGCCTGTCGGTCGTGACGAGTGCGCGGATGGCGTCGAAGGCGTTGCGGCGCCCGGTGTTCTGCGCCGAGCTGTAGGTGCTGCCGTCGCTCGTCACCGGATTGTTCAAGGGTAGCACGGACGCAAGCGCCGTGTTCGAGTCGCC
>JBJMGS010000296.1:0-4865 GCA_045807785.1 Pyrinomonadaceae bacterium | reverse complement strand
GCGCGCGGTTGATTAAGCTGTGCGCAGTCGAAACAAACCTGCTTGTGTTCGAAGGGAAGCCTGTCACCCGTCCGCATTTCGAGGTCTGATAGATGAGCGATGAAAAGTTCGCGCCGGTCACATACGATCCGGCGAACGTCCTGATCGAAGGAACCGGGCTGACCCGCGACGAATTGTCGGGACTCGCGCCGCGTCTGACGGCAGCGCGGGACGAGACGCTCGCCGATCTGCAACTGCTCAACTCCGGCGCGGCGGTGCCCCCCGCGAAGCAGCCCTTAGACGCAGGCTTCATCGATCTGCCAGAGCGGCTGCTCGCCGACTACCATCGCGACACAGAGGCGAGCGAGGTCGGGAGAATCTTATCGGCGGCGCGGCGGCTCGCGGAGACGGTTGATCGCGTCGTCGTCGTCGGCATCGGCGGCTCGTACATGGGCGCTCGCTCGCTGTTCGAGGCTTGCTGCCACCCGTACCACAACGAATTGTCGCGCGAAGAGCGGCGGGGCAAGCCGCGCCTCTACTTCGT
The DNA here is from genome assembly GCA_045807785.1 of Pyrinomonadaceae bacterium. Taxonomy (GTDB): domain Bacteria; phylum Acidobacteriota; class Blastocatellia; order Pyrinomonadales; family Pyrinomonadaceae; genus JAIVGV01. Next base: position 4,342 of record JBJMGS010000296.1, on the reverse strand, counting down.
CGGCAACGGCGTGGACAACGACGACACGCAAGCGTTGATCGACATACTCGGTCGCGGGCGTCGGGCAGAGACGCCGCAGGAGCGTTGGGGCGTCGTCGTCGTCAGCAAAAGCGGCGGCACGCTTGAGCCCGCCGTCGCCTTCCGCGAGCTGCTCTCTTTTCTGCGTCAGTCGCTCGGCGACGATCAGTCACTCCTGCCGAAACTGATCATCCCCGTCACGGGCCAAGGGAGCAACCTCTTCAAACTCGTCACAGAGCTAGGCTGCGATGCGATCTTCGATATCCCCGAAGGCATCGGCGGTCGCTATTCGATCCTGACGGCGGTTGGTCTGGTCCCCGCCGCTGTGCTCGGACTCGACATCGTGAAGCTGCTCGAAGGCGCGGCGTCCATGAACAGACTGTTCCGCGACGCCGCGCCGGACGAGAACCCCGTGCTCGACTACGTGGGCGTCTCTCATTTGATGGAGGCGCAACGCGGCGCGACGATCCGCGTGATGACCGTCTGGTCGCAGGCGCTCGAAGCCGTCGGCATGTGGTACGACCAACTGCTCTCGGAGAGTCTGGGGAAGGACGAACGGGGTGCGACGCCCGTCACCGCCGTCAACACGCGCGACCTCCATTCGCGCGGGCAGCAGCACCAGCAGGGGCGGCGTGATAAGCTCATTACGAATGTCGTCCTCGACGCCTTCAAGCGCGAGCCGCTCGCGGTCGGGACGTCCGAGCTGAATCAGGACAACCTGAACGCTATCGCCGGGAAGACCATGCCGGAGCTGATGTCTGCCGCGATCAAAGGGACGAAGCGCGCCTACCGCGAGGATCGCCGGCCGACCGCCGACATACATTTGCCGCGCGCCGACGAAGCATCTTTGGGGCAGCTCTACCAGATGCTGATGCTCGCGACGGTCGTCGAAGGGCGACTCATCGGCGTCAACCCGTACGGCCAGCCCGGCGTCGAGGCTTACAAGAAGCACATGAAATCCATCCTGTCGGGCGAGGAGTAGTTCGTCGCAAAACGGAGTGAGGGTTACGAAGGGGAGTCATGGCTGAAGCTGAAGGTAACGCGAATAAAGCACAGGTCGGGATGATCGGGCTCGCCGTGATGGGCGCGAATCTCGCGCAGAACATCGAACGCAACGGCTACTCGGTCGCTGTCTTCAACCGCGAGGTCGAGTGGGTCGGCGAGTTCGTCAATAAGCACCCCGGCAAAAAGTTTTACGGCGCAACGTCATGGGAGGATTTCGTCAAGTCGCTGGAGAGACCGCGCAAGATCATCCTGCTCGTCAAGGCGGGCGATCCCGTTGACTGGACGATCAACCAGATCAAGCCCTACCTCGAAGCAGGCGATATCATCATTGACGGCGGCAACTCGTATTTTCTCGACACGGCGCGGCGCGAAGAGGCTTTGAAGCGCGACGGCATCTTCTTCATCGGCTCCGGCGTCTCCGGCGGCGAGAAGGGCGCGCTGTGGGGACCCAGCTTGATGCCCGGCGGCGACCGCGACGCATACGAAAAGATACGCCCGATCTGGGAGGCGATTGCGGCCAAGGTGGACGACGGGCCGTGCGTCACCTACATCGGCGCGGGCGGCGCCGGACACTTCGTCAAGATGGTGCACAACGGCATCGAGTACGGCGACATGCAGCTCATCGCCGAAACTTATGACATCATGCGCCGTGTGCTCTCGATGTCGGCGGACGAGATGGCGGATGTTTTCGACGAGTGGAATCGCGGCGAGCTGGAGTCGTACCTCATCGAGATCACGGCGAAAATTTTGCGCGTCAAAGACCTGGAGACGGGCAAGCCTTTAGTCGATCTTGTGCTCGACAAAGCCGGGCAGAAGGGCACCGGCAGATGGGCGAGCGAACAGGCGCTTGAACTCGGCGTGCCCATCCCGACGATTGATGCTGCGGTCAACACGCGCACGCTCTCCGCGAACAAAGAGCAGCGTGTCGCCGCGAGCAAAGAGATCGCCGCGCCGACTACGATGAAATACGAGGGTGATCGCACGGAGTTGATCAAAGCGATCCACGACGCGCTCTATGCCGCCAAGATTTGCTCCTACGCGCAGGGGATGAACCTCATCCGCGCGGGCTCGGACAACTACAAGTGGGGCATCGATCTGGGCGAGACGGCGCGCATCTGGAAGGGCGGCTGCATCATCCGCGCGCGCTTCCTCGGCAAGATCAAACAGGCTTACCAGAACCAGCCCGATCTCGCGAACCTGCTGCTCGATCCGGATTTCAACTCGTGGGTCGCGCGCGCGCAAGGCAGTTGGCGCAAGGCGATTACGGTCGCGATCAACGCGGGCGTGCCTGTGCCCGGCATGTCGGCGAGCCTCGGCTACTTCGACACATATCGCACCGCCGAGCTACCTTTGAACCTGACGCAGGCGCAACGCGACTTCTTCGGCTCGCACACCTACGAGCGTTCGGACAAGCCCGGCGCGGGCGCGGTTCATACTGAGTGGGAAGAATTATTGGAGAAACAGGGGTCGGGTGCCGGGGGCTAGGGGTCAGGCAAAGAGCGGAACGCACACGGGAGTTGTAGGGGCAGGGCTTGTCCCTGCCCGCCGCGCGACAGCGCGAATCAACACACACGATCATTCAACGCCGAAGCAACCGATTCGTTTGAGCGACCTCTCGGTCGCTGCGGGCAGCGGCAAGCCCTGCCCCTACAAATAGATTTCTAGTTGAACTGTTTATGTCATCAGCCGTCCTAGAAAATCCTCTGCGCGAGGAGATGCGACTTGAGCGCACCGCCGAGCCGTGCTGCATCATCATCTTCGGCGCGTCGGGCGATCTCGCTAAACGCAAGTTGATCCCGGCGCTCTTCCGTCTCTCGCAGCAGCGGCTCATCCCCGCCGAGTTCGCCATCATCGGCGCGGCGCGCACCGCGATGGAGACCGCAGAGTTTCGCACGCGGATGCGCGAGGCGGTCGAGGAGTTCTCCGACGGTCAGCCGGTGGACGAGCAGGTCTGGAACTCATTCGCCGAAAAGTTGTCCTACCTCACGCTCGACATCGGCACGCCCGCGGACTTCCAACAACTCGGCGCGCTCATCGAGCAGGTTGATGCCCAACAGGGCACGCATGGCAACCACCTCTTTTATCTCTCGACCGCGCCGACGCTCTACGCCGAAGCTGTCAAGCAACTCGGCGAGTCGGGGCTGACGAAGGCGAAGGGCTGGGTGCGCGTTGTCATCGAGAAGCCGTTTGGTCGCGATCTGGAAAGCGCGCGCGCGCTCAACCGAGAGATTCACCAGTACCTCGACGAGTCGCAGATTTACCGCATCGATCACTACCTCGGCAAAGAGACCGTCCAGAACCTGCTCGTCTTCCGCTTCGCCAACGGCATCTACGAGCCGCTGTGGAACCGGCAGTACATCGATCACGTGCAGATCACGAACGCCGAGACGGTCGGCGTAGAGGGTCGCGGCGGCTACTACGAGTCGGCGGGCGTCGTGCGCGACATGATCCAGAACCACGTCTTTCAAGTCCTCTCTCTGATCGCAATGGAGCCGCCCGCGAGCCTGGGCGCGGAAGCCGTGCGCGACGAGAAGATCAAGGCGATGACCACGGCGCGCGCCTTCACGCCCGAGCGTGTGCGCGCCGAGTGCGTGCGCGGGCAATACGGCGCGGGCTCGATCAACGGCGAGCCGGTCGTCGGCTACCGCGAAGAGCCGGGCGTCGCGCCCGATTCGACGACCGAGACATTTGCCGCGCTGACGATGTACTTCGACAACTGGCGCTGGTCGGGCGTGCCGTTCTTCATCCGTTCGGGCAAGCGGCTGGCGAAGCGCGTCACCGAGATCGCGATTCGCTTCAAGGGCGCGCCGCACCAACTCTTCGGGCACGAGATGATGGAGCAGATGGAGCCGAACCAGCTCATCATCCGCATCCAGCCGGACGAAGGGATCACGCTGCGCTTCGCCGCGAAGGTGCCCGGCCAGATCACGCGCGTGCGCGACGTGAACATGGACTTTCGCTATGGCGCTTCGTTCGGCGTCCACCTCGCCGAAGCCTACGAGCGCCTGCTGCTCGACTGTATGCTCGGCGACCAGACGCTCTACGCGCGCACGGACATGACCGAGCGCGGCTGGGAGATCGTCATGCCCATCATCGAAGAGTGGGAGCGGACGAAAGGCGACGTGCAGTTCCCGAACTACGAGGCGGGGACGTGGGGACCCGCAGCCTCCGACGAATTAATCGAGCGCGCGGGGCGCAGGTGGCGCAGACCGTAAAGGCCGTGAATCGTCAATCGTGAATCGTCAATCGAAAAGGCGAAGAGTTACTCAACCACATTCACGGTTTACGATTCACGATTAGCGATTGACGATTCACGATT
>JBJMGS010000295.1:0-38679 GCA_045807785.1 Pyrinomonadaceae bacterium | reverse complement strand
ACGTGCGCCAGCGCCTGAGAGGCGAGCTGGGGCGCGAGCCGACGGACGAAGAGCTTAACGAGTGGCTGCGCGAGCACACGGAAGGGTATTGAAAAGGATGAAGGATGAAGGATGAAAGAAAGCACTCAACTCGAATGCTTTCTTTCATCCTTCATCCTTCATCCTTCATCCTTTCTCTTACTGTCCTTCGACGATGATCTTGTTGTCGATTGACTTGACGCCGCGGACGCCGTGGGCGAGCTGTTCGGCGTGAGACCTCTGTGCGGCGCTCTTGACGATGCCGTTGAGCGTCGCCTTGCCGTTGATGACCGTAACGGTGATGCCGAGCGAGCCGAGGTCTGTGTCGTCAGTGAAGGCCTTGTTGACACGCGACTCGACCGTCGCGTCGTCGTTGGCCGGCGCGGCAGGCGCGCTCGAAGCGGGCGGCGCGTTGACGATGACGGGCGGCGCTTGCGTCGTCTGTGCGGGCGGCGCCTGCACGATGATCGGCGTCTGCTGCTGCGGCATCGGGGTCGACTGAATGATGATCGGCGTCGGCTGCGTCGGGAGCGGCGTCGCCGCCGTCGCGACGTTGACGTTCGTCTGCGTCGCGTCCGAGCCGTTGTTCATGAAAAAGAAGACAAGCAGCGCGGTCAAGGCAATCGCCGTCAGCGCGACCGCCGCGACGACGCCCGTCGAATAGCCGCCTCTATCGTCCGGCGTGCGCCGCGTCTGCGTGACATACTCCTCGCGCCGCGCCGTGGGCGTCTCGACCACCACCCGGCTCTTGCGTTGCTGCTCTTCGTCGTAAGACATAAATGTTCCTCTCCTATCGTGGCGAAGTTATTAGCGTGAATACAGCGCGAGGTGTTGGTTAAGATTTGTCGGCGGACTCGAAGGTGCGTCCGACCGAAAGGTCTTGCGCCGGGAAGAAGCGGCGCGTCGAATCGGCGAGCGAAGGGAGTAGCCGCACGCACAGGCGCGACCACTCCCTTCCGCTCTCCAAGTTAGTAGCGACGCTTGCGCGCGTAGTGACGCTTGGTCAGGTAGCCGCCCGTGCCGCCGGCGATGGCGCCAGCCGCCGCGCCGCGCTTGTGCCCGATGGCGCCGCCGACGCCCGCGCCGAGCGCCGCGCCGCTCGCCGTCGAGCCGATGGTGCGCGTGCGCCCGCTGAAGTGTCGCCGCGCCGCCTTGCGATTGAAGGCGTACATGCCGGCGCCGCCCGCGCCGATGGCCGCGCCCTTCTTACCGCCGATCAAGCCGCCGACGAGCGCCCCGCCGCCGAGCATCGCCGCCGTGCGCGCCTTGCGCCCGAACTTCGAGCGGTGTCGTCGCTCCTGCCCGAACATCTCCGGCGCGAGCAGCGTCGTGAGCATCAACAGGCACATCAGAGCCGTAGTTATGCGTTTCATGAAAAAGACCTCCTCAAGTAGTTCAAACAGTCATGGTAAAGCGGGAGAGCCGCACCGCACGAAGGTACTTTTGCAAGCGCCATTCCGCGCGCGCCGAGACATGTCAAGAACCCGCGAATCGCGCAGAATGAACAGTTTCCGCCCCGCGACGGCGCGTCGTGCGAAAAATGTGCGAGGCTTTCACTACAGCCCGGCGCGGGCTCGCGTACTGATTTCATGCTGCGGGCGTCGGTTCGTGGGTGCCGCGGATTATACGTCAACTCCCGCGAAAGTCTGACGCCGCCCCCCCTTCTTTAAGTCGGTTTGACCAACCCTTCCGTGCTCTCTCATAATCCGCGCATGAAGACCGCCATCATCCATCACAAGGTTTTCGCGGAGCACGACACCGGCGACTTTCACCCTGAGCGACCCGAACGCTACGAGGTCGTGATGAAGGCGCTGCGCGACGACGCAGAGCTGTGGTCGCGCCTCGTCGAGTCGGAAGCGCCGACAGCCGCGCGCACGGTCGTGCAAGCCGCGCACACGACGCAGCACTACAAGCGCGTCGAGCACGCCGTCAGCGAAGGGCTCCAACACCTCGACGCCGACACAGTCGTCTCGCTCCACTCGCTCGACGCCGCGCTGCGCGCCGCGGGCGGGGCGTGCCTCGCCGTCGATCTGCTGATGAGCGGTGCGGCGGACAACGCCTTCATCCCCGCGCGCCCGCCCGGTCACCACGCCACCGCCGAACACGCCATGGGCTTTTGCCTCTTCAACACGGCGGCGGTCGCCGCGCGCTACGCGCAGTCGCGCCACAGAGAGATCGAGCGCGTCGCCGTCGTCGATTGGGACGTGCATCACGGCAACGGGACGCAGGGGATTTTCTACGACGACCCCACGGTCTTCTTCTTCTCCGCGCACCAGTACCCCTGGTATCCAGGCACGGGCGCGCGCGGCGAGACGGGGCACGGTCGCGGTCGCGGCTCCACTTTGAACGTGCCGTTGCGCGCGCTGACGCCCGCCGTGGATCACCGCCGCGCGTTCGACTCGGCGATTGCGGAGATCAGCGCGAAGTTCAAGCCCGACCTCGTCATCATCTCCGCCGGGTTCGACTCGCGCGCCGGCGACCCGCTCGGACAACTCCGGCTCGAAGACGAGGATTTCGCCCAGATGACGCGCACCGTCAAGCAGTGGGCGCGCGAGGCGTGCGGCGGTCGGGTCATCTCCTGCCTCGAAGGCGGCTACAACCTCGACACCCTCGGCGCGACCGCCGGCGCACACGTCCGCGCACTCAGCGAGGACGAAGGCTGACGGCGCGCGGCGCGTTTTTCGATCAACCCGGCGGCGAGAATATTTCCGTGCGGGCGGTTAACGCTCGAAGCGTGAAACACGACCTTCGGCAGAGACGTAAACCTTTAGACGACCCGCGCCGGATCGGCGAGACGAACGGAAACAGTTGATGCAAGGCACGAGCGATGAAACGGGGAAGTTGAGGACGACGCTTGAGGGCGTGCGGTCGCGCTTGCGGCGCGTGATGCCGCGCGTGGCGGTGGCGGCGGCGATTATCTTCATCGCGTGGGTCTTCGCCAAGCAGTTCAGCCTCGACCGGCTGAGCCCGGTCGTCCTCTTCTTCGACATCGCCTTCGTCGTCGTCTATGTCGCCGCGTTCTACTACGGCCTGCGTGGGCTTCGCTGGCTGAAGAACAAGCTGCTCTGGCGCGTGCGGCGCAGGCTCATCATCACATACCTCTTCGTCGGGCTGACGCCCATCGTCCTGCTGCTCACGCTCTTCGCGCTGACCGGGCTCGTCGGTCTCAATCAGGTGATGACGCGCGTCGTCCGAGTCCACCTCGGCGGGCAGGAGAACCAGGCGCTCGCCGGGGCGCACATGCTCGCACGCGCCTTCGCGCGCCAGCCGGCGGCTGCCGACGACAAGACTCTGCAAACGTGGCTCGACGACCGCGTCGCGCTGCTGCAATCGTCGCTGCCCGGCGCGCGCGCCGCCGTCTGGCGCGCTGATGCGAGCGCGGGGACGAGCGCGGTGATGAATGCGCCGGGCTGGACGAGAGAGGCGGACGTGAGTCGTCCGGCGCGTTTCGCGTCCGAGCCGAAAGATGAAAATGCGCGCCCTGTCGGCGGCGACATGTCGCACGCGGGTGAGCCGCTGCCCGAATGGCTGCGCGAAAAATCCGAGTGGCATGGGCTGACGTTCGTGCAGCCTGACGAGAACGAGACGAGCGGCTTCGGCTCGCCCTCTTTGCGCGCCCTCGTCCACGAACGCACGCCGGACGGTCGCGCCGTCGCGCTCCTCTTAGTCGTGCCGGTCAGTCGCGCCTTCGTCAGACAGATTCGCGAGAACACGGGGCTCGCCGTCCACCCCTTCTTCCTCGGCGCCGAAGGCACAGAGGTGACGATCAATCGCGGCGGGCTAGGAACGAGCTACGCGTCCATCGGCGACGCGCGCGCGCAGCGGCGCGATCCAGACAACCCAAACGGAGTGTTTATCGTCACGCCCGCGCACCGCTACCGCGTAGACTTCCGCCGCGATCAGTTCGGCGAGCCGGACAACACCAGTTCGCTCGTCATCCTGCCCGCGACGAACTGGGCGAACGGCAGCGAGAGTTTGCGCGCGTCGTTCATGTGCGAGTTTTCAGCGTGGGCGGTAGCGCAGCAGTTGTTCGCCGAGGGTAGCGTCGGGCAGATACTGCAAGGCGCGTTCACGCTCGTCGTCGTCTGCTTCCTCACCCTCGAACTCTTCGCTCTCTTCTCCGCCGCATGGATGACGCGCGCCGTCACGGGCACGGTGCACAGGCTTTATCTCGCGACCGAGTTCATCAAACGCGGCGACTTCTCGCACCGCGTCCGCGTGCGCTCGCACGATCAGCTCGGCGAACTCGCCGAAGCCTTCAACGAGATGTCGGCGGACATCGAGTCGCTGCTGGAAGAGCGCGTCGAGCGCGAGAAGTTGCAACGCGAGGTGGAGATCGCGGCGGAGGTGCAGGCGCAGCTCTTCCCGCGCGAGGTGCCGAACCTGCGGGGCACGGAGATCGTCGGCGAGTGTCGCGCGGCGCGCGGCGTGGCGGGCGACTACTACGACTACATCGAGGTCACGCCCGGTCTCATCGTCTTCACGCTCGGCGACGTGTCGGGCAAAGGCATCTCCGCCGCGCTCGTCATGTCGAATTTGCAAGCCTCCCTGCGCGCGCAGACGACGATTCTCTCGGAGCGCCTGAAGCTCTCGGAGCGCGTCGCGCTGAAGAGTGCGGCGTCGGCGACTGGTACGGGCGGCAACGAGGCGGGCGCGGAGTTGCCGTGCGGCGTTGCGGGCATTGACACGGACTGCGCGGTCGAGCAGATGGCGGTGAGCATCAACGATCAGCTCTGCCGGAGCACCGACTCGAACCGCTTCGCCACGGTCTTCCTCGCGCTCTACGACGACCGCACGCGCCGCCTGCGCTACACGAACGCCGGTCACAACCCGCCGCTGCTGGTGCGAGCCGCGGGCGCCGTCGAGCACCTCGACGTGGGCGGCACCGTGCTCGGCGCGTTCGACTGGGCGCGCTACGAGGAAGAGGCGGCGACGTTCGAAGCGGGCGACCTGCTGCTCGTCTTCTCCGACGGCATCACCGAGGCGCAGAACCATGCGGGCGAGGAGTACGGCGACGAGCGCCTCGCGCAGTTTGCGATTACGAATCGCCACCTCTCGACGGACGACTTGCGCGCCGCCGTCTTCGACGAGATCGACGCGTGGACGGGCGGGCGCGAGCGCGACGACGATCAGACGGTCGTCATCCTGAAGGTGCGAGGGTAAGCGATTCGTAGATGAACGGCTGAAGATTCACCGCCGCAGGCACAGACGACGCGGAGGGGCGCGGAGGAAGACAATTCTTCTCTGCGCCCCCTCTGTGCTCTCTGCGCCTGCGGCGGTGAATCTTCTTTTCGTCTTCACCATAACGATCACAGCGCATCAACCACTCGCCGTGATGATCGCGGCGCGCGCGCCCGTCAGCTCCGAGAAATCTTTCGTGTAGATCGTGTCCACCCGGCGCAGGCGGCGCAGCAGCTCGACCATCTCCTGCGTCGAGTAGTAGCCGCTCTCGGCGAAAGAGATCGCCCAGAGCTTGAAGTGCCCGGCGGTCTCGAGCAAATCCTCGACGAAGCGCAGGTACTGCTGCCGGGTCTGCGCCCGCGCGCCGAAGCGGCCCGCCTGCGAGGCGTCCGCCTCCGCCCAAAAATCCGAACCATTGCGCACCCACTCCTCGCGCCACGCCGAGAGCGAATCGTGTCGCGCGTGCGCCGCGCCGGGCGGCGGCAGGCGCAGGAAGAGTAGCTCGCCGTGCTGGTCTGCGACGAAGTGGCGCGCGTCTGTGTTGCGGCTCACGTTCACCTGCTGGTTGTTGACCGGGGGCGGCGACGCCTCGTGTATGCGTCGCAAAGCGCGCGAGAGGGGCTGGCGCAATTCACGCGTCTCGGCGTCGAACGAGAGCGCGTAGTCGCCGACCGACATGCCGAGGTCGAGCGCGAGCGCCTGCCGCGTCTCGCCTTCAAGGCGCTCGACCGCCGCGCGGTAGTTGTCGAACCACCACGCGTCCGTCTCGCCGAACCAGCGCGCGAGCGCCGGGTTACGCAGGGCGTGATGCGGCACATACACGTCTTCGAGCAGCACGCGGAAGTCGTCTTCGGTGAGGCGCGCGTCGTTGTTCTCGACGCGCGCCAGCCCGCGCACCCAGGCCCACTGCGCCGGGTCGTTGACGGCGACGCGCGCGCCCCAGCGCTTGAGGTACACGTCCAGATCGGGTTCGCCCGCGAGCGGATTCGCGACCGAGCGGAAGCGCAGACGGCGCAGCACGCTCAGCTCGAAGGCGAGCCAGCCGCGCGGCGTCTCTTCGGAAAAACTGTTCATCGTCACGATCCCTCTTCAACCTTAGCGCGCCCGCCCTCGTTCGGCGCGTCGGCGGCGCTCGCGTCATTGACCTGCGCGTAAGGGTTCGTACCCTTTTCGGGGACGAGTCCGCCGCGTGTTATGTCGCCTTCATTCGCCGTGGTCTGTCGCGACGTCTCTTCTTCGGCGTCGCGGCGCGCGTAAGAACGTAGTTCCGGCAGACCGTGCAGCGTGAGGAAGGCGCGGACGACTCGCGGATCGAACTCGATGCCGGCCCACTGCGCGAGGTGCTTGCGCGCCTCGTCTTCCGTGGCCGCGCGGCGGAAAGGTCGGTCGTCGGTGAACGCGCAGTAGGCGTCGGCGACGTGGAAGATGCGCGCGGCGAGGGGAATCTGCTCGCGGCGCAGCGCGTCCGGGTAGCCCGCGCCGTTCCACCACTCGTGGCTCCAGCGCACGACGAGTTGCGCCGCGCGATCCGCCCCGGCGCGCGCCGCCTCCTGCTCGCCGATGACCGGGTGGCGGGCGAGATCGAGCCGCTCCTCGCCTTCGAGCGCGCCGGCGCGGCGGATGTAGTCGCGCTTCATCGCCGCCTCGCCGAGATCGTGCGCGAGCGCGCCGATGTGCAGCGACGCGCGGTCGGCGCGACCGAGGTGGAAGAGTCGCGCGAGCGCGTCGGCGAGCGCGGCGATGCGCTCGGCGTGCGGGTGGGCGTAAGCCTCGAACTCGTCCGCCGCCGCCGCCAGCCGCGTAAACACGTCGCGCGCCAGCCGCTCCTCGTCCGAGAGTTGTGGTTTGTGGGAAGCCATGTCGATGAAGGATGAAGGATGAAGGATGAAGGATGAAATAGAAGTTGACGCATGGTCAGCCTTTCTTCCATCCTTCATCCTTCATCCTTCATCCTTTTCCTTTCATCCGTTCCAGCATCAGCCGCGCGGCGGCGTGCTGGGGATCGAGCGAGAGGGCGCGTTCGAGTTCGCCCTCGGCGCGGCGCGGCAAGCCGACCAAGTCGTAAAGTTCGGCGAGCGCGACGCGGTACGAGGCGTTGCGCGGTTCGAGCGTGATCGCGGCGCGAAACTCGGCTTCCGCCTGCCGGCGCGTCTGCACAAACGCCATCAGCGCGCGCCCGTAGAGCGCGTGATAGCGCGCTTGCTGCGGCGAGAGCCGCACGGCTTCGCCGAAGTGGGTCACCGCCGCCGCCGCGTCGCCGCGCTGCAGTGCGGCGAGCCCCTGCTGGAAACTCTCCTCCGCACGTGACTGCGGCCCGTCCGGCGCGTGGTAGTTGCCCGGCTGACGCTGCTCGTTGCCGCTTCCCGCACTGCGCCCTGACTGCGCCGCGCCCGAAGCCGTGGGGGCGACGACGTGCGCGCCGAGCTTGCTGTCGTAGGTGGCGCGCTCGCGCGGATCGTGCAGGGTCTCGTAGGCGTGCGCGATCTCGGCGAAGGCGTCTTCGACGCGCGCGAGCGTGTCGGCTTCCGCCGCGCGGCGGAAGCGGTCTGGGTGGAAGCGCTTGGCGAGCGCGTAGTAGGCGCGCTTCACGTCGCGCGCGCCGGCGTCGCGCGCGACGCCGAGCATCTCGTAGTAGTTGGCGGCGGCGGCGCACTCGATGAGCGCCGCAATCTCGTCGCGCGGATCGGGCTCGGCAGAAACTTCCCTTTGCCTTGCCGCGTTCTGCGCCTCGTCTTCGCCCGCCGCGTCGGTGTCCGCCGCCGTCTCGCCCGCGCTGTCATCCTCGGTGCCGTTCGCGCCGGTCGTCAAAGCCGCCTGTCGGTTCGCCTTCGTGCCGAGTACCAGCCGCCACTTCCTGCGCGCGAGGAAGCCGCAGAGGGCGAGCCCGTAGAGCGCGTGCAGCGTCTCGGCTTCGGGCATCCCGGAGAGCGAGAGCAGCTCGCCGAGCCGGGCGGGCGCATCCGCGCGCGAGAGGATGAACGCCTCGGCGGGCAGCAGTTGCAGGTGGACGGGCTGCGCGGGCGCGGGCGAGATCAACTCCTCTGAGTCGTTGAAACGGCTCGCGGCGAACCCGGCGGGCAGACGGCGCGCGCCTTCGAGCAGGATCAGCCGCAGGTCGAAGCGCGCGCGCGTGTCGTCGGCGAGACGTGCGCGCGGATCGAAATTCCACTCGCCGTCGGTCAGCGGCAGGAGCGCGCGCAGTGCGTCCGAGACCTGCATCGCGCGCAGCCGCGTGAGCCCCTCGTCCGTAATCGCGCCCGCTTTGAGGAGCGCCGCGGCGACCTCCGCGTCCGACATCATCTCAGTCAGGGCTTCGGAGAGTCGCGCCGCGTTGACCAGATTCGACCTCCGCGCGCACTCGGCGAGACTGTGCGCACGCAGGTTCGAGCGGGCGTAAAGGATCTCGCCGCGCTCGGCGTAGATCACGGCTTTGACACGCTCGCGCGAGAGGCGCAGCGCGCCCGACAATCCCGCGTCATTGATCTCGCGCAGCAGCTCCGTGAGCGGGTGCTCGCTTAGACGACCATTCATGTTAGGAGACAAAAGGGCGGACGAGCCCGCCGCGCGAATCATAACAGCGAAGCGGGGGGGTTGTCAGTTGTTCGGACAGTAAGCCGCGCGTAAGCCACGTGCAACGGACAACAGACAACTGACAACTGACAGCCTTCCCTGAAGAAAACGCCCGCCGGGTCTTTCCTCAAGTCGCGTTTCGAGATTAAACTCAAGGCACGCATTTTCACAGGAAGTCTTTGACCGACGTTGAGAGAGGGGGAGCGAGCCGCGCGTGTCCGCTCAGACCGAAGAGCAGAGCCGCCCCGTTGGAGGGGTCTCGATCCGCGAGTGCGCGAGTGTGGCGGAGTTCGACGCGTGCGTGCGTTTGCAGCGCGAGGTCTTCGCCCTGCCCGACATCGAGATTTCGCCGCGCCGCCACCTCGTCGTCTCGCGCAGCGCGGGCGGCTGGACGCTCGGCGCGTTTTCCGGCGACCGTCTCGTCGGCTTCGTGCATCACCTCGCGGCGGTTTACGGCGACCGCATCGGCGGCTACTCGCACATGATGGCGGTCGCCGCGGACTTCCAGAACCAGGGCCTGGGCGCACGTCTCAAGTGGGCGCAGCGCGAGCGGGCACTCCGAGAGGGGCGCGACTTCATCAAGTGGACGTTCGAGCCCGCGCGGGCGCGCAACGCCCATTTTAATTTGAACCGGCTCGGCGCGGTGGTGAGGACTTACGCCGCGAACTTCTACGGCACGGACTACGCGACGTTCGACGGCGAGTTCGGACGCCCCTTCGGCATCGACAGCGACCGCCTCATCGCCGAATGGAATCTCAACTCGCCCCGCGTCGAGACAGCCGCGCGCGGCGAGCATCTGACGCGCGACACAGAGCCCGCCGCGACCGTCGAGATTCCGCCCGACTGGAACGCGCTCGTCCGCGAAGACCCTGCGCGTGCCCGCGAAGAGTTGCTGCGCGTCCGCTGCGAGTTCCAGACGGCGCTCGAAGCCGGACTCATCTGCTCCGGCTTCGAACGCGATGCGACGCGCCCGCGCTACCTGTTTTATCGTGAATCGTGAATCGTTAATCGTAAATAGTTCAAGCCGCTTGTTTCCTGATTACGATTCATGATTGACGATTGACGATTCACGCAGCCTATGACGTTCGCTAAATTCGACCGCTACGTTGACCGCCACATGAACGCTTTCGTCGAGCGTTTGCAGGGGCTGTGCCGGATGCCTTCGGTGGCGGCGCGCGGGACGGGGATGCGCGCGGTGGCGGAGCGCGTCGAGCAGTTGATGCAGCGCGTCGGCGCGGGCACGCGCACGTTTAAGATCGGCGCGGGCTACCCAGTCGTCTATGGCGAGTTCGGCGCGGGCTCGCACTGCTTCATCGTCTATGGGCATTACGACGTGCAGCCCGTCGGGCAGCTCTCGGAGTGGAGCTCAGGCCCCTTCGCGTCAGAGATTCGCGACGGGAAGCTCTACGCGCGCGGGGCGTCGAACAGCAAGGGCGATCTCGTCGCGAGGCTCGCGGCGGTCGAGGCTTATCAAAAAACCTTCGGCAAGCTGCCGATGTGCCTGCGCTTCATCGTCGAGGGCGAGGACGGTCTGGGCAGCCCGAGCCTCTATCGCTTCACGGAAGAGAACGCCGACGTGCTGCGCGCCGACGGCTGCCTGTGGGACGACGGCGACAAGGACACGAAGGAGCGTCTGGTCATCAGCCTCGGCTTCAAAGGCATCACGTTCTTAGAACTGAGAGCCTACGGCGCGCGCACGGACTTGCACTCGAAGTGGGGCGGCATCGTGCCGAACCCGGCGTGGCGACTGGTGCAGGCGCTCGCGACGATTGTTTCGCCCAAAGGCGTCATCACCATTGACGGCTTCTCGTCGCACGTCGCTCCCATCTCAGAGGAAGACGTGCGCGCGCTCAAGGCAATCGAGATCGACGAGGCGGATTTGCGGCGCGAGTTCAAGATCGGCGGGTGGGTGCGCGGGATGACGGGCAAGAGTCTGACAAAAGAGTTGATCTTCGGGCCGACCTGTACGATCTGCGGCATCAACACGGGGCACACCGAGGCGGGCGCGAAAACCGTGCTGCCCGGCATGGCGCGCGCGCGTCTGGATTTCCGCCTCGTGCCCGATCTCACACCCGCCATCGTCGTCTCGCTGCTGCGCGAGCACCTCGACGCGCGCGGCTTTCAGGACGTGGAGGTGATCGAGATCGCGAGCGCGCCCTACGCCAAGGCGGCGCAGAGTTCGACGGTGGCGCGCGCGGCGGTCGAGGCGGCGGCGGAGGTGTACGGCGCCGCGCCCGTCGTCTATCCGCTCGACCCGGCGAGCGGGCCCGTGGGCGCGGTCTGCGGCGTGCAACAGCCTCCGACGCCGGTCGTCTCCTTCGGCATCTCCTACGCGGGCTCGAACCCGCACGCGCCGGACGAGAACATCCGGCTCGAAGACTTCGCGCAGGGCGTCAAATACTTCGGGCGCGTCATCCACAACCTCGCGCAGTTCGCGCGTGATGACAAACGGGAGTTCAAGACGCTCGAAAGCTTCATACAGATCAGCAAGTGAGATCGCGGTAGTTCCGACAGCGAATCATGGCGAAGACATCGACGAAAAGAAAAGATAAAGACGCGGCGGCGGAGATCGCGGCGATACGCGAAGAGATACGCCATCACGAGGAGCTGTACTACGTTTACGACAACCCGGAAATCTCTGACGCCGACTACGACGCGCTCATGTCGCGCCTGCAACGGCTCGAAGAGGAGTACCCGCTGCTCGTCACGCCCGACAGCCCGACGCAGCGCGTGGGCGGTCGCCCGGCGGAAAAGTTTGAGCAGTACGAGCACCGCCGCCCGATGCTCTCGCTCGACAACAGCTACAACATCGAAGACCTGCGCGCGTTTGACGAGCGCTGCCGCAAGCTCGCCGACGGTCGAGAGTTCGATTACGTCGCGGAACTAAAGATTGACGGGCTCTCGATCTCGCTGCACTACGCGGGCGGCGTGCTCGTGCGCGGCGTGACGCGCGGCGATGGCAGAGTCGGAGAAGACGTGACGCAGAACGTGCGGACGATCAGGAGCGTCCCGCTCAGGCTGACGCAGGCGCACGCCGCGCACGAGTTGGAGGTGCGCGGCGAGGCGTATCTTTCGCGCAAAGAGTTCGAGCGCATCAACGCCGGGCGCGAGGAGGCGGAAGAGGTGCGCTTCGCCAACCCGCGCAACGCCGCCGCCGGGACGCTCCGGCAGCTCGATCCCAAAGTGGTGCGCTCGCGCCGCCTCGATCTCTTCGCCTACGACGCGCTCGCCGGCGACCGCAAAGCCTTCGACACGCACTGGGCGGCGCTCGAATGGCTCGCCTCCGCGGGCTTTCATCTGAGCGAGCGCGAACTGTGTCCGACGATTGAAGAGGTGATCGCGTTCTGTAACCGGATGGAGGCGCGACGCGACGCGCTCGCGTATGAGATCGACGGCGTGGTCGTCAAAGTAAACTCCACGGCGTTGCAGGACGAGTTCGGCGCGACCACGAAGTCGCCGCGCTGGGCGATTGCCTACAAGTACCCGGCGCGGCAGGGGACGACGCAGGTCAAAGAGATCATCGTGCAGGTCGGTCGCACAGGCGCGCTCACGCCGGTCGCGATTCTCGAACCCGTGCAGCTCGCGGGCACCGTTGTCTCGCGCTCGACCCTGCACAACGAGGACGAGATCAAGCGGCTCGGCCTGCTCGTCGGCGACTGGGTGATGCTGGAGAAGAGCGGCGAGATCATCCCGAAGATTCTGAAGGTCGTTGAGTCGCGCCGGACGGGCGCGGAGCAGCCTTTCGAGTTTCCGACGAAGTGTCCGGTCTGCGGTGGCGTCGTCTCCCGTCCCGAAGGCGAGGTGGTCGCGCGCTGCGTGGCGGCGGACTGCCCGGCGCAGCTCAAAGCGCGCCTGCTCCATTTCGCCTCGCGCCGCGCGATGCGGATCGAGGGGCTCGGTGAAGCGCTCGCCGAACAGCTCGTGCAGAACGGCCTGGTGCGCGACGTGGCTGACCTCTACCAGTTGACGCGCGAGTCTGTCGCGGAGCTTGAGCGCAAGGCGGAGAAGTCCGCGTCGAACCTGATCGAGCAGATCGAGGCGAGCAAGCGGCGCGATCTGCCGCACCTCGTCTACGGCTTGGGCCTGCGCCACGTCGGCGAGCGCACCGCCGCGATCCTCGCGCGCGCGTTCCGCTCGCTCGAACGCCTCGGCGCGGCGAGCGTCGAAGAGTTGGACGCGGTTCACGAGATTGGCCTGACGGTGGCGGAGAGCGTGCGCGACTGGTTCGGCGACGAAGGGAATCGGGAGTTGTGCGCGCGCCTCGGCGCGGCGGGCGTGCGCACGGAACTCGAAGCCGGGGCGGGCGTGCAGGATGAGAGGTTCGCGGGCAAGCAGTTCGTCCTGACGGGCCGGCTCGAAACGATGACGCGCGAGGAGGCTGGCGCGGCGATTGAGGCGCGCGGCGGTCGCGTCACTTCGTCCGTCAGCAAGAAGACCGACTACGTCGTCGAGGGCGCGGAGGCGGGGTCGAAGCTCGACAAGGCGCGCGCGCTCGGCGTCGTCGTCATCGGCGAAGCGGAGCTTCAGGAGATACTCGGCGCGTGAGGCAAAGTCTCGATGGCAAATTAGTGATGTGAGATTCCAGCACCTGATGCTTCGACAGGTCGCGATTAAACTTGAAAGTCAGGAGTCATGGTGAGTAACACTGAACGGACAGACAAACTCAAACTCGCGTACACGATCCTCTGCGACGACGTGCGGCTCGAAGTCGGCAACAAGCTCTCGCTGATGGGCGTGTTCCAGTCGATTGCGGTCGAGCAATTGCCGGTCTCGCTGATCAAGTTCGCCGTCATCAACCACTGGCGCGGCGAGGGCTCGTACCTCTCCGAGGTGCGCGTGCTGACGCCCGACCGGCAGCAGTTCGTCGTCGCCTCGCAGCCGACCTCTTTCCAGATCGCCGCGGGCGGCGACGCCGACAACATCAGCTTCTTCGTCAACGTCACCTTCCACGCGCCCGGTCGCTACTGGGTGCAGACGCTCATCGATTCCACGCTCTTCCACGAACAGCCGCTCGTCGTCATGGACGCACGCTCCGCACAGGCGACCGAAGCGGAGTCGGAAGCGGTCAACTAAATAAGGCAAAAGTAAAAAGGTAAAGATGAAGATTGGTCGTCGCCTCACCTTTGCCTTTTACCTTTTTACTTTTGCCTTGATTAATGCGGATGAGAGGACTTGAACCTCCACGACCTCACGGCCACAGGCTTCTGAGACCTGCGCGTCTGCCAATTCCGCCACATCCGCATGAGTCGGAGAGAGGATATTACGAACCGGCGCGCGGGGGTGTCAAGCGGGCGTCAGGCTGACGAAACAGGCCGACGAAAAAGGCGACCGGGGAGTTAACCCGGTCGCCTCTCATCATTCACTCGCGCGTCGCGCCGTGGCTCCCGACGAGCCTCACGCGGCGGCGTGCGCGTTTGAAGTCATCGGCTTAGTTACCGTCCAAGCCGTCGTAATAGCCGTTCTCGTAGCCTTCGCGGTAGTAACGACGATACAACTCGCGGTCGCCGAGCTTCGAGCTGTAGTCCTTGTCGCCGTTGCGGTAGGCGCTGTTGTTGCGGAAGTCTGAGCGCCCGCGGCGGTTGCGGTCGCGGCGACCGACCTTGATGCCTTCGTTGTAACCGGCGTTGAGGGCCGTCTGGCGGAGCTGGAAGTTGCCGCCATACTGCCCGTAGCGATCCCAGTTGCGCCCGCGGCGCTCACGGCGGTTATCGTTACGGTCGCGATCTCTGTCGCGCTGATCACGATCGCGCTGGTCGCGGTCGCGCTGATCGCGGTCACGGTCGTACTGCGGCTGGGTATTCCAACGGTCGTAGCGCCCCTGCTGGGCGGACGCGGCGACCGGCAGCAGCAGCGCCATGCCCGCCGCTGTCAGGATGGCCTTCTTCAAGAGATTCTGATTTTTGCTTCTCATCTTTATCGTCCCCTCTCTACTTCAACCACTCGCCTCCGACGCGGAGGCGGGTGCGGTAGTCGCTCAAGGTAATAACAACCCGCGTGCCACACGCTGGCGCGCGCGTAAATCGTGAAAAGCGCCATGTTCAAACTGGAAAGACGCGAACTTGCACGATACGGTGTCGCCGCACATACCCGTTAGTGTGTTGCGAGACGGGGCGCGCGGTGCAACGAAAGAGGACGCGCGCGGGGAGGGACTGTTGCGGGCGCGCGCGCGTGCTTGATATAGTCGCCGGGCATCAGACTCGACACAGTGTTGTGATGACGGAGGCAGCCGAAAGACTCGCAGGCATCTCCGCGCGGCTCGAAGAGGTGCGCGGGCGCATCGAGGCGCGCGCGCGCCGCGCCGGGCGCGACCCGTCGGAGATCACGCTCGTCGCCGTGAGCAAGACTCACCCGGCGAGTCTCGTCGCACAGGCGATCCGCGCGGGCGCGACAGACCTCGGCGAGAACAAGGTGCAGGAGGCGGCGGGGAAGATCGACGCGCTGAACCAGGACGCGGAGACGCGCGCCCGCTGGCACCTCATCGGGCACCTCCAGTCGAACAAGGCGCGTCGCGCCGTGCAACTCTTCGACGTGATCCACACGGTCGATTCGGTCGCGCTCGTCGAGCGGCTCGAAAGGTTGTGCGAGGAAGAGAACCGCGCGGATTTGCGCGTGCTCGCGCAACTGAGTCTGGCGGGCGAGGCGACGAAAGCCGGCGCTGACGTGAGCGAGTTGCCATCAATCGTCGAGCGCGCCAACGCGTGCGCGTGCGTGCGGCTGGTGGGTCTGATGACGATGCCTCCTTTCTCTGACGAAGCGGAAGACGCGCGCCCCTACTTCCGCCGCTTGCGCGAGCTGCGCGACGAGTGGCGGGCACGCGGCGCGTTCTCGTCTGCGACGGGCTCGGGCGAACTCTCGATGGGCATGAGCCACGACTACGAAGTGGCCATCGAAGAGGGCGCGACGATGGTTAGGGTCGGCACGGCGATCTTCGGCGCGCGCGGGTGAGCGCGCCGCGCTATCAAACTTATGCAAATCTTTGCCTGGTTGTCTATCGTCGTCTGGTACGCGGTCGTGACGTTGATCGTCGCCGTCCTCGTGCTGATGCTGCTGCGCGCGCTGATAAACCGCGTCGACATGAACCCGTTCGGGTGGCTCCCGCTTACCGTCAGGCGTTGGAGCGATCCGCTCGTCAACCCCGTCAGGCGGGGCCTCGCGCGCGCCGGGCTCGATCCGAAGTATGCGCCGCTCGTCGCCGCGCTCATCGCCATCCTGCTCGGCTACTTTGGCCTCCAGCTCTTCGGCACAGTGCTCTTCACGATCAACGGACTGATCCTGAGTACGATGGCGGGCGCGCCCGTGCGCGTGCTCGGCTTTGTCATCTTCGGCGTGCTCGCCATCTACATGCTGCTCATCTTCATGCGCATCGTCTTCGCGTGGGGCATGAGTTCGGAGAGCCGCGTGATGCGCTTCCTCGTCCGCGTGACCGAGCCCGTGCTCTTGCCGTTCCGCCGACTGATCCCGCCCGTCGGCATGTTCGACATCTCCCCGATCATCGTCCTCTTCCTGCTCGACCTCTTGCAGCGCGCGGTCGCCGGGACGCTGCTCGCGGGTTAGTGCGCGCGCTACGTCCGCCCGCGCCCGACGGCGACCCGACCATGATCCGCTGCATGGAACAAGACGGCGCGTTGATCTTCGCCGTGCGCGTCGTGCCGCGTGCCTCGCGCACAGAGGTCGCGGGCATGTACGACGGGGCGCTGCGCGTGCGAGTCACCGCGCCGCCGGTCGAGGGCGCGGCGAACGCGGAGCTGGTCCGCTTCGTCGCGAAAGCGTTGGGCGTCGCGTCGCGCGATGTCGAGATCGTCTCAGGTCACTCGTCGAAGACGAAACTCCTGCGCGTGCGCGGAGCGTCGCGCGCGGCGGTCGAAGGGCTCGCGCGGGGCTGACGGGTTTGCGGCGCGGAAAAATCGCGTGATATATTCGCGCCGCTCCGAAATACCGCAATCTCATCCGAGGAAGTTAATCAAATGTCGGGACATTCCAAGTGGCATACTATCAAGCACAAGAAGGGCGCGCTCGACGCCAAGCGCGGCAAGGTCTTCACTAAGCTGATCAAAGAGATCACGGTCGCGGCGCGCGTCGGCGGCGGCGACCCGGACGCCAACGCGCGCCTGCGTAAAGCCGTCTCCGACGCCAAGGGCGCGAACATGCCGAACGACACCATCGCGCGCGCCATCCGTCGGGGCACCGGCGAGGAAGAGGGCGTCTCCTACGAGGAGATCACCTACGAGGGCTACGGCCCCGGCGGCGTCGCCGTGATGGTTGACTCGATGACGGACAACCGCAACCGCACGGTCGCGGAGATACGTCACATCTTCTCCAAAAACGGCGGCAACCTCGGCACGAGTGGTGCGGTCAACTGGATGTTCGAGAAGAAGGGTTACATCGTCGTCGCGAAGTCGGCGAAGCCTGAGGAAGAGTTGTTCGAGATCGTCACCGACGCCGGCGCGGAGGATTTGCGCGACGACGAGGACAACTTCGAGATCATCACCTCGCCCGACGACTTCGACGCCGTGCTCGAAGCCGTCAAGAAGGCGGGACTTGAGCCCGAAGTCGCCGAGATCGAGCAACTGCCGAAGGAGTACAAGCGGCTCGAAGGCATCGAAGCCAAGCAGATGCTCAAGCTCATGGAGTCGCTCGAAGACAACGACGACGTGCAGAAGGTCTCCGCCAACTTCGACATCAGCGAGGCGGACATGACGGAAGCGTAAAGGCAGATGTCAGATGCTGGATGTTAGATGTTAGTAGAGAACCAGCATCTAGCATCTAACATCCAGCATCTCTTCATGAAAGTTCTAGGCATCGATCCGGGGAGCGAGACGACGGGCTGGGGCGTCGTCGAGGGCGACGCGCGGCGTTACCGGCTGGTTGACTTCGGCACGGTGCGCGCCTCGCCG
Source organism: Pyrinomonadaceae bacterium (assembly GCA_045807785.1). GTDB lineage: Bacteria > Acidobacteriota > Blastocatellia > Pyrinomonadales > Pyrinomonadaceae > JAIVGV01. The sequence goes on along the minus strand of JBJMGS010000295.1, from coordinate 21,016 downwards.
CGAGAGAGTTTCGCCGCGCGGCTGTTAAAGATTTCCGACGGCGTCGAGGAAGTGCTGCGGCAGTTCGCGCCCGACGCGTGCGCGGTCGAGGATGCGTTCTACGCCGTCAACGTGAAGACGGCGATCAAGCTCGGTCAGGTGCGCGGCGTGATTTTGCTGGCGGCTCAGCGCGCGGGGGTCGAGATCGGAGAGTACGCGCCGCGGCTCGTCAAGAGCACGGTCGTCGGCTACGGCGCGGCGGAGAAGCATCAGGTGCAGGAGATGGTGCGCGTGCTGCTCTCGATGAAGGAAGTGCCGCAGCCCCACGACGCGGCGGACGCGCTCGCCATCGCCATCACGCACCTGCATCACACGAACCTAGCGAGCCGCGTCGAACGCCAGCCGCCCCCGGCGCGCGCCCGGCTCGAAGCGTTGCTCGCGTCGAACACGCGCCGACGCCGCAGCGCGCGATAAACGTCTCTGGCTTAAGAGTCGCACCCCCGCACTCACGCGGCGGCGCAAAAGCGTTCTCGCTCAACCTCATCCTCAACCACGGAGGTTCTCACCATGTCCGAACCACTCTCACGCCGCGTCGCGTCAAACGCGGTCAAGTCTCCAACCCGCGTCGCGGACTCTTCGTCGCGCGCCAACATCCGCCAAAACTTTTTCATTACAACGCTCGTCCTGCTCGCGGCGTGCGTGTTGATGGCCGCGCCCGCCAGGGCGAAGTCGCAGCGACGCGCGCCGTCGGGCGGACGCCTGGCCGTCGTAGTTGACGAGCGGCTGTCGGCGCTCAGAGACGAGCCGCGTCTGTCAGGCGCGCTCTCGCGCCGGCTCGGTCGCGGTCGCGCGGTGGCGCTGACGGGCGCGCGCCGCGCGGCGGACGGAGTGACTTTCTATCAGGTCAACGTCACGCGGCGGACGCGCGGGTGGTTGCAGTCGGAAAGCTTCGTCACGCCGGTGCGCGCGGGCGACGACGTGCGGCTCCTCGCTCTCGTCAAAGCTTCGCGCGGCTTCGACCGGGTGGAGCGCGCGCGCATCTTCCTCGACCTCTTCCCGCGTTCGCCGCTCAGACCCGCCGCGCTCTTGTTCTACGGCGATGCCGCCGAGGAAGCTGCCGCGACTCTATCGCGCGCCGCGTCGAACCGGTTCGCCGACGACCGACTCCCCGCCGACGGCGCGCCCGCGCGCAGCTACTACCTGAACTTCAACGGGCTCGACCGCTTCCGCAGGCAGGGCGTCACCTACGTCTTCGACGCCGCGGCGAAACAGTTTCACTACGACGGCGAGGCGTGGCACGAGATATTGCGCCGCTACCCGCGCAGCGCCGAAGCGGCGCCGGCACGTGCTCGGCTCGAAGCCGTTTCCGCCCGCGTCGATCACTGAGTCGGTGGCTTGGCCGCCGCGCGTCACCGCTCCCGCGACTCATCACGGCGGGCGCGGCAGGGCGTCGCGTGCGGCACGGCTTCGGCGCAGTTAGGTAACGAAAATGTGGGTTGCAAAAAACGTCGGGCGCGGTTAGATTGTCGGCGTTCAAGCAAAACTATTTCAGGCGGCGGAGGTCTCCCCACGTTGCGAGCGGGCTCGCCTCTCACGTCTTTAGGACACGGCGGAGGAAAAGAGAAGTGCCAACAGGATCATGCCCGGAATGTGAAGCCGACGTTTACGTGGACACTGACGCCGACAAGGGCGACACCATCGCGTGCGAGGACTGCGGGACGGAACTCGAAGTCGTCGGGCTCGACCCCATCGAACTCGACATCGTCGAGGACGACGAAGACGGGGACGACGACGAGGAGGATGAAGACGAAGTCTGAAGCGCGCGCGGCTTGAGTCGGGGCTTAAGCTTCAGCGGGCGGCGTGAGATCAATCGGGAGCGGCGGTACGGCGGGCGCCAGACGAGCGTGGCGTGTCGGCGTGCCGCCGCTTCTCTCTGCTTTTAGCCGCCGTTGTTTTTGTAGCCGGGACGGTTCTGGCGCAGCGTGAGCCCGCCGGGCGCGGTGATGCGAATCTGGTGGAAGTGCCCGTCGCGCCGGTTCTGTTCGGGCGGGTAGAAGGCGAGCACGTAGGTCGAGATCAACTCGTCGGCGAGCTTTTTGAAGAACGACTCGAAGTCCTTCTGGTTGGCATAGACGTTCGCGCCGCCCGTCTTCTCGACGAGTCCGCTTACGTCAAGCGGGGTGGGCAGTGGTTCGTGCTCGGCGGAGATGGGCGCAAGCAGGCGCGAGTAAGACGGCAAGGTCAGCGTATAGACGCTCACGCCCTCGCCGTTGGCGCGCTCGATGACGGTGTCGGGCGCGACTGTGTCGCCGACGGGGAAGCCGTCCGTGACGACGACGACGGCGCGCTTGATCGGCTGCCGGTTGCGCGTGCGCGGTGCCTCGCGCTTCAAGAGGCGCACGGCGTCGTCCACCGCGTCGTAGGCGTGCGTCGAGAGCCCGTTCGGCTCGCGCGAGAGTTTGGCGAAGGCGTGGTCGAGCTTTTCGGGATTGTTGGTGAAGTTCTGGAGGACGTTGACGCGCATCCCGAAGGTCGTCACGGCGAAGACCGAGTCGCGGTCGTAGAGCCTCTGCGCGAACGTGCGCAGACTCTGCCCGATGCGCTCCATCTCCGGCGGCGTGAGGCTGCCCGAAACGTCCACGGCGAAGACGACGGCGACGGGGCGGCGCGCGTTGTCGCGCTGCTCGACGTTGAAGAACGCGATGGGTCGCTCCACGCCGTCCTCGAAGAGCTTGAAATCCTGCTGCCGCAGATTCCGCACGGGGTTGCCGCCCGCGTCGCGCACGTCCACATCAACGAGCACGAGGTTCGTGTCCACCGTCAGCACGTCCGTGGGGTCTTCCGGCAACACGTCGGTCGGGATGGCGCGGCGCGGTCGCTCGTGCGGCGAAGGCGTGGGCTGTGCATCGGGCGTTGGCTGCTGAGTCTGCGCCGAGACGGGAAGGGTGCCGGCGAGTGCGAATGAACCGAGCGCGAGCGCGGCGGTCGAGAAGCGCGCGCGCGGCGCGTGCCGTCTCCCGCTTCGCCAAATTCTGAACCGGAAAAACTGCCTCATCCGACAACTTTCGTGCGCGGCACCTGTTGGGAATCTTGATGAATGAAACGGCGTCGGCGTTGCCGCGCCCCGCAGGACTTTTGCGTCCGCCCGTGCCCGGCGGCGCGCGAGAAATTATACGGCGGCGCGGGCGTTCTCGCCAGATGGTGCGAACGCGGCGCGGGGCAACGTCGTGCGTGCGCCGGCGCATCAACTCCGTGCGGCTGTGGAACCGTGACAAAGCGCGCCGGAGTGCGTGTATAATCCCTCCGCCCGAAAGGACAACCCGCCCCGCCGAGTGCGCTTCTGCGGCGCGGTCGAATCTCCGAGATGAAGTTGAAGACGATCAGTGTCTGCGCGCTCATACTGCTTCTCGCCGTCGTCTGCGCGGGGCAGAAGAAGTCGAAGCCTGTGCCGACGACGGGCGGCGTCAAGGGCAAGGTGCGCGTCGATAGCGGCGCGACGCCCGAAGGCGTGCGCGTCTCGCTCAGGCGCGACGATGACGAGGAGGTGGCGCACGCCGAGACGAGCCGCGACGGCGGCTTCGAGATCGCGGGCGTCGCGCCGGGCGTCTATACGCTGACGTTCCGCAAGACGGGCTTGAAGACTGCCGAGCTGAAGCCCTACGAGATCAGGGCGGGGAAGACGAACTCGCTCGGCGATCACGTCTTCATGCCGGTTGACGAGGGCTCCATCGCGTTCGTCAGGGGCAGCGTCTTCACGGCGACGGGGGCGAGCGTCGAGGGCGCGCGCGTCGAGTTGTTCATGGTCGGGGCGGACGGATCGGTGAAGAAGATCGACGGTCGCGTCTCGAACGAGTCCGGCCAGTTCTCATTCCGCCTCAAGCCGTCGGCGGGGCACTACCGCGTGACGGCGAAAGGCGAAGGTGGCGAGGCGACGAAGGATGTCGATGTCGAAGGCGCGCTCGTGTACCGCGTCGCGCTCTCGCTCAAGCCGAGTCAATAAGAGTTTTTAGTTTTGAGTTTTCAGTTTTCAGCTAACCTGCACGAACTTCAACCCGTCCGGCTGACAGCTGAAAACCGAAAACTGAAAACTGCTTCTATGAGCAATGAGACCGAGAAAGCGGGCAACGGGCGCGGCGAGTTTTTGACCGCGCGGCAGATCGCCGAAGTCCTGCAAGTGAGTGAATCGACCGTGCGCAAGCTGGCGCGCGCGGGACGCATCCCCGTCGTGCGCCTCACGCCACGCCTGACGCGTTACAACCTACAGTCCGTCCTGCGCGCCCTCGATGGCGACAGCTCGCCGAAGTCGCGCGCGCGCCGCACGCACGGTCACGACAAGGACGACGACCCGCAGTTAAGTTTTGAAGACTTGATGTGACGGGCGCGACGGCTGTTCGCGCCTCAGATTTGTTTCCCGCCGCCACGCCTGCGCGCGTTCTTCATCAACTCTTCCACCGGCACCCAGCGGTTGTCGCGCCTGACGTAGAGGCGCGGCTGCGTGAGCGGATAGCGGCGCGCGAAGGCCGGGTTGGCAGCGAGCAGCGGCTGGACGGTCGAGCGGTCGCCGGTCGTGACGCGCCAGCGACCGCCCTCGCGCAAGAGGTACTGCCGCAGGACGATCTTGCCGTCGCCCTCGAACGGCGCGAGCGCGCGACCGTACACGGTCGAGTCCACGACCGCCAGATCGCCCGCGACGTGAACCGCGCCGATCTCCAGCCGATCCAGCGCGTACATCCCGCGCGAGCGCTGCAACGATGTGACGAACGACGCCCGCGCGATCTTCTTCTGCGCCGCCGAAGGCAGCGCGTCGTAGAGCGCACCGTAGTCGCCGCCCTTGAGCTGAGAGAACGCGCTCTCAACCGCGCCGCGCACGTCCGACTCGTCAGACGCCGCGCGCGCCGTGGCCGCGACGGATGACACAGCCGCCAGCGCGAGAGCCATCACGCGCGCGACGTGCGTGATCCGACTACGATCCGCGTCGTCTCTCAAAACCTTCTTCTCCGTTGCCAAAGTCTCTTCCGCCTCCGCTCGTTTCATCATCCCCATCAACCTCATCAACTTCGTCGTCCTCCGCGTCAACTTCCGTGTCGCTGCCGCCCGCGTCTTCGGGGAGCAGCGCCTTGTAGCGGTTGCGTTGATCCCAGAACCACGCGAGCACGCCAAGCGTCGCGGCGACGAACGCGGCGTTCACGCCGACCACGATCCACAGCGCGACCGCCGCGATGAGACACGCACCCGCGACGACGCTCCAACGCCGCCGCGCCAAAACTACCGGCGCGGCGGCGAGGAGCGTTGTCGAACCAAGGAGGGCTAGGAAAGTTGAACGCATCTCACGCGCCCGCGGGCGGCGTCGCGGGGTGCCAGTCTCCGTGTGTTTTCGCGCGCCGCACCTTGCGCCTCAGCACGCGCCACGCGACCCACGCGGGTAAGCATAGCAGCAGGGCGACCGGAAGCAGAGTGACGACGACGCGCACCATGCCGACGACGAGCGCGGCGGCGAAGTCCACGCCGTCGCCGAAGGCGCGACGCAGGTTCGAGAAGAAGCCCGTCGTCTCGGCGGAGACGAGCGGCGCGGCGGGCTGCAAGGTGATCTTGATCGTCGAAAGGCTCGACTGGTTTTCGAGGAAGCGGCGGCGACCTTCGAGCCGCTCGATCTCGGAGCGCACCAGCGCGAGCTGTGCGTTGACTTCGAGCGCGTCCGAGACGCGCTGCGCGCGCTTCATGATCTCAAGTATCTGCGCTTCGAGCGCGCGCTGCGCCCTGAGCCGCGCCTCCATGTCGATGTACTCCTCGGTCACGTCCTTGCCGGAAATCTTCTCCTGTATGACGCGACCGCCGACGCCGCGCACCGCGTTGATGACGGCGTCGAACTGCGCCGCGGGCACGCGCATTTCTAGCGTGACGATCTCGGCGGAGCGCGCGCCGGGCGTGCGCCCGTCCTGCTTTGATTCCGACGTGACGACGAAGCCGCCGCTCGCCTCCGCGACGGAGGCGAGCTTGCGCTGCGCCTCAGCGGGCGAGCCCGTCTCGACCGTCAGCTCGGCGTTGCGGATCACCTTGCGGTCGGGGACGACCGTGACGGGGGCATTCTGCCCCGTAGGGTCGAAGGAGATTTGTTGCGTCTTGTACTGCGCGGGATTCGCGGCGAAGTCGCCATCATTCTTATCCCGTCCCGCAATGCTGGTCTCGGCAGCCGCGGCGGGTGCGGCAGTCGAGGCGAGATGCGCTTGCTCCGCTTCGGGACGCGCTACCACATTTGTGCTTTCGGAAACTGTACCGTCGCGTGGCTGCTGATCGATTGTGGCGGGCGCGGACGCGCGTTCGCAGGCGGAAGAAGAGAGAAGGAGCGAGGTGAGAAGCAGGAGCGTGCCAAAGTGTCGCATCGTGAAAGAACCTCCGTCCGGGTGAAAGATCGTTCTGCCTGTGAGAACGACCGGACGGGCGGAACTTGCGCGTGCGGCGGGGTCGGACGAAGGGAATTTAGCAGGACGGGGAAGGCGCGCGCTCAACGCGGTACGGGTCGCACGGCGCCGCGACCGCGCAGGATGTCGGCGGCTCTGGCGAAGAGTCGGCGGAGCCGCCGGACGATCTTCGGCAAAAGCCACGCGGCGACGAGCAGGAACACAAAGATGACGAACAGCATCGCGAGCGGCTTGATCACCGCGAGCGTGATGGCGACGACGGCGATCACATCCTCGGCGATTGAGAGCGCCCAGTTGGTGAAAGGTTCGGGGCTGAGGTTCGTCGCCGCGCGCAGCGTCGCCTTCGTCCCGTGCGTGGAGAGCGCGAGCCCGCCGCCGACGAGCAGCGCCACGACGCGCGCCGCCGGATCGAGTTGCGCCGTCGCGCCGTAGGCGAGCACCGCGCCCGCCGGGATGCGGATGAAGGTGTGGACGGCGTCCCAGACCGTGTCGAGGTAAGGAATCTTGTCGGCGAAGAACTCGACGAGGTAGAGCGCGACGGCGACGCCCAGGACCCAAGGGTTCGCGAGCACCTTGAGATCGCCGGGCAGGTGCGCGAGCCCATAGCGTTCAAGCAGCCCGAGCACGACGACGGTCGCGTAGAGGTTGATGCCGGAAGTCCACGCCGAGCCGAGCGCCAGTCCGAGAATTTGAATAAGGTTCATGGCGCTCTAAACGCCGAAGCCGAGCGCAAGGTTCGGCGCATGAGCGCGGCCGCCCGGTGCGCCGATCCGTCGCTACTCTTCCTCATCCTCGCCCGCCTCGTCGCCCGCGTGCTTGCGGTCGGGTCGCTTGATGCCAAACTTTTCGAGACGATACTGGAGCGTGCGGAAGGTGAGGCCGAGCAGCTTCGCCGCCTTCGTGATGTTGTAGTCGGTGCGCTCCATCGCCTGCATGATCAAGTTGCGCTCGAAGTCCTCGAACGAGATGCCTTCGGAGGGAAGCTTGAACGCGCCCTCGACGACGGGGCGCGCCTCCTGCCTGACTTCGAGAGGCAAATCCTCAACCGCGATGAGATCGCTTTCGGCGAGCAGGATCGCGCGCTCGATGGCGGACTCCAACTGGCGCACATTGCCGGGCCACGCGTAGTCGAGCATCACGGCGCGCGCTTCCGAAGTGAAGCCGCGGATGAGGCGCGAGGTGTTGCGCGTGTGCTTGCGCAGGAAGAAGTCGAGGAGGACGGGGATGTCGTCACGACGGTCGCGCAGCGGGGGCACGTCAATCGAGAGGACGTTGATGCGGTAGTAGAGGTCGTCGCGGAAGCGACCGTCGGCGACCATCGCGCGCAGGTCGCGGTTCGTCGCGCAGACGACGCGCACGTCGATCTTGATGGCGCGCGTGCCGCCGACGCGGCGTATCTCGCGCTCCTGCAAAGCGCGCAGCAGCTTCGCCTGCATCGAGATGTCGAGTTCGCCGATCTCGTCGAGGAAGAGCGTGCCGCGATCCGCGACTTCAAAGAGACCTTTCTTCTCGGCGTGCGCGCCCGTAAACGATCCCTTCTCGTGGCCGAACAGCTCGGACTCTAAGAGATTCTCGTTGATGGCGGCGCAGTTGACCGCCTGAAACATCTCCGTCGCGCGTGGGCTCTGCGTGTGGATGGCGCGCGCGATCATCTCTTTGCCCGTCCCCGACTCGCCGCGGATGAGCACGGTCGAGGTCGAGCGCGCCACTTTCAGGATCATCTTCTTGACGGTCTCCATCTCCTGCGAGGCGGAGATGATCTCGGAGTCGAGCGCGTCGAGGCGCGTCAGCGCACGGCTGATCGTGTCGAGGAGCTTCGTGCGGTCGTAGGGCTTTTCCAGATAGTCGAACGCGCCACGCCGGAGCGCCTCCTTCGCCGAGTCAATCGAGCCGTGGGCGGTCAAGAGGATGACGATGATCGAAGAGTCGTAGGCGAGCAGCTTTTGCAGCAGCTCGATGCCGTCGATGCCCGTCATCTTGAAGTCGGTCAGGACAAGATCGAAGCGCCGCTCGCGCGCGATCTTCAACGCCGCCTCGCCCGACGCGGCGGTCGAGACGTCGTAGCTCTCGGTGGAGAGGATCATCTCTAGAATTTCGCGCTGCGACTTCTCGTCGTCAACCACGAGTATGCTTTTGCGTGCCATGACGAGCAAGGATGAAGGATGAAGGATGAAGGATGAAAGCTTATAGCCTCACCTTCTTCATCCTTCATCCTTCATCCTTCATCCTTTCCTTCTGTTGGTAGTGTGACCGTAAACGTCGTGCCTTCGCCGGGCTTGCTCATCACACTGATCGTGCCGTGGTGATCGTCGATCACTTTTTTGGCGATGGCGAGCCCGAGCCCGGTGCCCGTCTCCTTCGTCGAAAAATAGGGCTCGAAGAGTTGCGAGACGTTCTCGGCGGGGATGCCGACGCCCGTGTCCGAGACTTCGACGCGCACGCGCCGCCCGTCCTCCGACGCGAGCCTCACCGTCAGCCGCCCGCCGCCGCCGCGCCCCTCGATTGCCTGCACGCCGTTGATGATAAGGTTTGTGAAGAGCGAACGTAAAGATTCCGCGTCGCCGAAGACGCGCGGCACGTCGCCGTCCTGCTCGACGCGCGTCTCGATGTCGCCCTCCGACGCCTGCCCCTCGACGATACGTAGCGCGTCGTCAATCGTCTCGCGCAGGTTCAGGCGGCCCATCTTCAGATCGGCGGGGCGCGAGTAGTGGAGGAACTCTGTGATGCGCGTGTTGATGCGCTGCACTTCCGTCTTGAGCTGGTCGGTCAGTTTCTCGACGACGGCGCGCTTCTGCGGATCGTTGGGCGCAAGCGAAGTGCGCAGGTGGTCGAGCGAGAGGTTGATGTAGTTGAGCGGGTTTCTGATCTCGTGCGCGATAGCCGAGGCGAGGCGACCGACGACCGCCGAGCGCTCCGCCTGATTCAGACGGCTCTCGACCTCGCGCAGGCGACCCAAGCCGGCGAGCATCTCATTGAAGACGCGCGCGAGTTCGCCCATCTCGTCGCCGCGCGCGGCGGCAGGGACGCGGAAGCGGAAGTCTCCGGCAGCGACGCGGCGCGCGGCGGCAGAGAGTTCCTGAATCGGCTGCGTGAAGCGCCACAGGAGGAACGCCGCGACGAAGATGGCGACGATCATCACGGCGAGGGTTGGCAGCAGTGCCTTGGCCGTCTCCCAACGCGTGGAGCTCTGCATCCCGAGCACGACGATGATGTAGTTGGTGCCCTTGTCGGTTCTGACCGGGATAACGAAGGCGCGCCGCTCGCCCGCGACCGGGACTCCCGCCGCCGAGGTCGAAGACGGGATGAGCCGCCGCACGTCGTCTGTGTCGTTGCCGGTGTCAACGATCCGGTTCGGCAGCGGCACTTCGTTGATGGAGGAATAGTGCGGCGTGCCGTCGTCGAGCGTCTTCGGCTTGTAGGCCGGATCGAGGCTGTCGTCCACGCGCCCGTCTTCGTTGACGACGAGGACGTTGATCACGCTCTTGTGATCCTGTCGCAGCCCGACCGTGTGCTCCTTGTCTATATCAACGAGGTACTTGTCCTTGCGCGGGAGGCTTTCGAGCGCGAGGGCGACGCTCGCCGCCAGTGCCTGCTCCTGCTTCGCGATGGTCAGGGCGACGCGCCGCTCCTGGCGCTGATTCAGGTAGAACTGCACGCCGAGCGTGGCGACGAGCAGCAACGCGAGCAGCAGCAGCAGCCGCACGCGGAAGGTGTTGAGAAGACGGAGCGCGCTCATGATCCTGAACGAATACGCTACGCGCCTAGTTCAAGTTGAACGAAAGACGCGCTAAGTTAAGTGATACGAACTTTAGGGTGTTGCCCTCGCCGGCTTCAGATGTTATATTCGTAAGGTCTCCAACGCAAACCCCTCGGAGACATGGGGGCTTTGTCTCTCCCGCCTGCGAACGAAGGCTCGACGGAAAGAAAATCAAACGCTTGAAGGGAATTTTGGAAGGGCGATTTGCGAAAGCCCATTTTCCAAACGAACACTCTTTGGTTGCTTGCGTCGCTTCACACTACCTCGCCGCCGTCGATCGTTTACGCATCCAACAGTTGCCGCCGCGCCGGAAATCTTGACGCGCCCGCGCGGTCTCTCGACAGTTACCGTGAGAGGATTGATACATGACCCGAACACCCCGATCCCCCTACCTCCCCGTCATCGTCACGCTCTTCCTCCTGGTCGCATTCGCCACCAGCACCGCCGCCAAATCACACGGCGGCAAGAAAGCCGCCCCAGCCAAATCTGCTAAATCGGCTCGCGCCTCGCGCGGGCGCGAGAAGTCCGCGCGCGCAGGTAAGTCTTCGGCGAAGCAGACGCGCGCCGAGCGGCGTGCGAGTCGCGGCGAAGAGGCGAAGGCGACGCGCGGCGGTCGCGGCGGGAAAGTCTCGCGCCGCGAGCTGGCGCGCATCGCGGCGGAGGAGCGCAGGCGGCGCGAGGCGGCACACCGCGCCGAGCTGGCGCGGCTGGCGGCGATTGCGCGGCAGCGCGCGATTGACGAGGGGCTGCGCAACGAGGTTCAGGCGAACATCGCCAAAGATGATGCCACCGGCGAAGACGCGGAGGTGCGCCGCGTCGCCATCAACGCGCTCGGCAACCACGCCGCCTCGGTCGTCGTGATGAACCCGAAGACGGGTCGCATCTACACCATCGTCAACCAGCAGTGGGGCGTGCGCCGGGGCTTCAAGCCGTGCTCGACGATCAAGCTCGTGAGCGGCCTGGCGGGCGTTGCCGAGGGCGTCATCGACCCCGTGGCGGAGAACGCGTCTTACAACAGCCGCATGAACCTGACCGACGCGCTCGCCTACTCGATCAACAGCTACTTCCAGCAGGTCGGGCAGAAGGTCGGCTTCGACCGCATGTCCTCCTACGCGCGTCAGCTCGGCCTGGGCGAGCGCACGGGCATCAACCACATGGGCGAGAACCCCGGCAAGTGGCCCCTGTTTAAGAGCGACGTGGGGATGCTCAGGATGAGTTCGCACGGCGACGACATCGAGGTGACGCCCGTGCAGCTCGCCGCCCTCGCCTCGGTCTTCGCCAACGGCGGGACGCTTTTGACGCCGCACCTGCCGCGCACGCCCGAAGAGGACTTAAAGTTTAAGACCGAAGTGCGCCGCCAGTTGAACATCCCGCAGGAGAGTCTGCGGCGGATGCTGCCGGGCATGATCGGCTCGGTCAACTACGGGTCGGGCCACAAGGCTTACGATCCGGCGGAGACCATCGCGGGCAAGACCGGCACCTGCATCGACAGCGACCGCGTCTGGGTCGGTCTCTTCGCCTCCTACGCGCCGGTCGAAGACCCGCAGCTCGCCATCGCCGTCGTCGGTCGCGGCACGGACGCGCACAGCCACGTCCCCGCCGCCATCGCGGGACAGATTTACCGCACACTCAACTACCGCTTCGGCAAGCACGGCGACCGTCTGCCTCTCGCGCTGACGCCCGACATGCTCGCGCCCAAGCCGAAGATCGACCCGTCAAAGGTCGCCGACACGGACGACGACGAAGAGGCCGCGAGCGATCCGGCGAACCCCGCCGCGACCGACGCGATGAAGACTGACGCGGCGACGACCACTGCCGCGCCAGCCTCGAACTCGAACGTCAAACAGGTGATCATGCCTTACCCGCAGCCGATGCAGACGCGCCAGCCCTCGACCTCCGTCCCCACGCTGAAGTCGAGCTCCGCGCCCGCGACGAAGACGCCTGCCGCGCAGCCGCCGCCCGCGGGTGCCGACGGGCGACCGCGCCGTGTGATCAAGAACCCTTAATCAGGTTGTGATCTGATTGCAAGGAACCGCGCGCCGCGCCACGGTGTCTAAAGAGACTGTGGCGCGGCGCGAGTGTTTTCGGGGCGCGGCTGTCGTCCGTGCGGCTGCCCGGCGGCGCGGGGTGAGGGGAGCCACAGCCCGCGCGCGTGCGGCGGCACGCTTGACACGCCTTCGCGGGTTATTGCAGTATGCACGGCGCATCCCCATAGTGGTGCTTTTCCGTTCCCCGTAAAATTGCTGCCACCTCGCTTAAGTCGTGAGCCGATCTCACGAGCCACGCACGCAAGTACGGCAACTGCCGACTTGGGGCGCGCATCTGAAATGAGTCGCGAAATTTCGCGACGCGAGACGGGCCCCCGCACGGATCGAGACAATGTCTGATTGCTTCGGAGGAGTTAAGAAACCGATGAAAACCCTGAGCCGACTTTTAGTGCTGGCTGCGCTCGCCACCGCCTTCTCGCTCCCGGCGTTCGCGCAAGACGCCGCCGCCTCGCCCGCCGGACCGTGCGACGAGCAGGCGCGCACCGATTTGTACACAGACTACTACAACAAGAAGAAGACCGATCAGAAAGCCGCCTACGAAGTCGGGAAACAGTACCTCGGCAAATACGAGAGCTGCGCGGACAAGTACACCGAGTCGGTGAAGAAGTTCGTCACACTCTACGAAGGCGCGACGCGGCGCTTCGACTTCTTCAACGCCTACAACGCGAAGGACGTGGCGAAGACCAACAGCCTCGCCCAGCAGCTCCTCGCCACCGATCCGAACGACGCCGCCGTCGCCCTGCTCTCCGCATGGGGCACCTACACGGGCGTGACCCTCAAAAATCCCGCGGCGACCGACGCCGACGCGGTCAGCCTCGCTAATCGTGCGCTCGACGTCATCAACAGCGGCAAGGAACCGACCGATCTGAACGGCAAGGTGAGCTGGGCTCCGTTCGCGAACAGGGACGACGCGGTCAGCTACCTCAACTTCGCGGTCGCCTCGCTCGAACTCAAGACGAACACCGACGACGCCACGAAGCGCCTCGTGCAGATCGCGCAGAACAATGGCAAGGCGAAGGAAGAGCCTCAGGTCTATAGCTACCTCGCCTTCGCCTACGAGAAGGAAGCCGCGCCGCTGTTGGCGAAGTACAAGACCTTCACGGTCGAGAACGACGAGAGCAAGCTCGTGCTCGCCAACCTGAACCAGGTCATCGACCGCATGATCGACGCCTACGCGCGCGCGGTCGCTTTCAGCAAGGATCAGACTCAGAAGACGGAGTTCATGACCCGTCTGACCGAGCTTTACAAGTCGCGCCACGAGGACAAAACGGACGGGCTCGACGCGATGATCGCGAGTATCAAGGCGCAGCCGCTGCTCTTGACTCAGCCGATCACTTCGCTGCCCGCGGCGGTGCCCGCGCCGACGCCCACCGACGGCGCCGCCGCGACGACCCCGGCGGGGACGACCGTCGCTGCCCCGGCGAGCAGCACCGCTGTAAAGCCCGCGCCCGCGACGACGACGACCGCGACCAACCCGCCCGCGAAGAAGAAGCCGTAAAGCTTCTCCCGCTGGCGGCGCACTCCGCCCGAAGCGATACAAGCGCCGCGCGCGTCGTCAAGCCACGACGCGCGCGGCGTTTCTCTTCCTATCGTGAAGAGAGAGCGCCCAAAAACTCAGCCCGTCGGGGTGGCGCTTGACGAACGCGGGGGCGGTTGGCAATCTAGTCGCAGAGCAATCCCGCAGGGCAGAAGTTGAACCAGCACTACATGAGTCAGAGACATAGATCGAACGAGCGCGCCGCACGAGTTGACGGGCGGGCGCGCGGGGGCGTCGCGCTGCTGGCGTTCGCGCTCCTCGCGCTCGCCGCCGGTACGCCGCGGGCGCGGGCGCAGCAGCCAGCCGTCGGCACGGCGCAGTCGATCACGCAGGCGCAGGCAGACCTCTACGAACGCTGGCGCGCCAACATCAACACGAACCAGTCGGCAGCTTTCGACGCGGGCAGGGAATATCTCGCCAAGTACCCCGGCGATGCTTACGCGGCTTACGTCCGCCCGTGGGTTTCGGCTTACGAGCGCGCCGCGCGCAAAGTCGAATTGGCGCGTCTCTTCAAGCTGCAAAATTTCGCGGAGGTCTTCCGCACCGGCAGACTCATCCTCGCCGACGAGCCGGACGATCTGAAGACGATCATCCACCTCGCCTACGCGGGCTACCTCGCCTCCGGCAAGGGCGACGACTCGCTCTCGGCGGAAGCGCTCGACGACGCGCGCCGCGCCGTGCGGATGATCGAGTCGGGCGCGAAGCCCGCCGACTGGCAGCCCTTCGTCGATCAGCCCGACGCGCTCGGCTACCTCAACTTCGTCATCGGCGAGCTGACCTTCAAAGACGACGCGGCGAACTCCGCGCTGCTCTACCGCAAAGCCCTCGGCTACGAGACGACGCTCAGGCGCGCGCCCGTCATCTACTCGCGCCTCGCTGCCGCCCACGTCGTCACCGAGTACGATCCGCTCTCGAAGGATTACGAGGCGCGCTTCGCGGGCAAGGAGCCTTCGGACGAGAGCCGCGCCGCGCTGGAGAAGATTCGCGTCGTCGTCGATCACATCATCGACGCCTACGCGCGCGCCGTCGCCTTTTCCGCGAGCGACCCGAAGTACGCCGCCGCCAAGCGCCGCTGGTCGGACGAGCTGACGCGCTTCTACAAGTTCCGCCACGACGACTCGACCGAAGGTCTCGACGCCCTCATCAACGGCATCACCTCGAAGCCGCTGCCGGCAAATCAATGAAGAATGCAGAATGATAAAGGATGAATGGAGGCAAGCACTCTTGCACTCATCCTTCATCATTCCCCATTCATCATTCCACCTTTCGCCTTTCCGCCTTTTCCATTTACAATCAGGGCGTGAGCAGGGAAGAGGAGACAACGCCGGCGCTCGCAGAGCTTGAGCGCCGGCTCGGCTATGAGTTCGACGACCGGGCGCTTTTGGAGCGCGCCGTGACGCACCGCTCGTGGGCGCACGAACAGGTCGGCCCCGGCGAGGAAGAGAAGGCGCGCGCCCTGCACAACGAGGCGCTTGAGTTCGTCGGCGACTCGGTGCTCGGGCTCGTCGTCGCCGAGCACCTCTTTCGCGCGAACGCCGAACTGACCGAGGGCGACCTCTCGCGCATGAAGCATCAGCTCGTCAGCACGCAGACTTTAGCCAACGCCGCCATGCGGCTTGGCGTCGGCGACTTCATCAAACTCGGTCGCGGCGAAGACAAGACGGGTGGGAGACAGAAGCAGGCTTTGCTCGCCGACTCGTTCGAGGCTTTGCTCGCCGCTGTCTATCTCGACGGGGGCTTCGAGGCGGCGACCCGCTTCGTCCTGCGCGCGCTCGAAGAGGACTTGGGCGTGGCGACGCCGGAAGCCGCCGCCGCCGCCGACTACAAGACGATGTTGCAGGAGAAGGTGCAAGCCGCCTGCCGCGTCACGCCGACCTACGAGGTGATCTCCACCGAGGGCCCGCCGCACGACCGCACCTTCCACGTCGAGGCGCGCTGGAACGAGCACGCCGTCCGCGGCTCCGGCTCGACGATCAAAGCCGCCGAGATGGAGTCAGCCCGCTGCGCGCTCGAACAGCTCGAAGCCGGAGGCGGGAACGAGGAGCGATGAGTTGAAAGTCGGTTGCATTTACTTCATCGTTCACCGTTTCGACTTCATCCTTTCCTTCGTGACACCTTTCCGCGACGGAAACTCAACTTGACCGCTGTGCACGCCGTTAACTACGATTAAACAATATGGGCAATGATGCGAAAGCGGCGGTCGTCGAAGAGACGCCCGCGAAGGCGGTGAAGTCGGCGGGCGCGCGGGACGAGAAAAAGGATGCCGACGCCGCGGCGAAGAAGGCGCAGGCTCCGCCGCGCAGCGTGTGGCGCGAGTATTTCGAGTCGCTCGTCGTGACCGCCATCATGGCGTTCTTCGGCATGACCTTCGTCGTGCAGGCGGTCAAAGTCCCGACGGGCTCGATGCAGAACACGATCACCATCGGCGATCACCTGCTTGTCAACAAGTTCATTTTCGCGCCGGGTCCCGCCCTGCCTTTTCTGCCGATGCGTGACATCCGCCGCGGCGACATCATCGTCTTCAAGTATCCCGGCAGCTCGACGAGCTACAACCCCGACCCGAACGACCCGACCAACCGCCCCTACGCGACGAATTACGTCAAGCGCGTCATCGGCTTGCCCGGCGACCGCATCGAGCTGAAGGGCACGAAGGTCTTCGTTAACGGCCAGGTGCTGCCGGAGCGCGTCGTCACGGCGGAGAATTTCAGCGACGATCCGCGCACCCCGCTGCTGCGCGAAGACAACCTGCCGCTGCAACCCGAGGGTAACCCCCCGCCGGGCGGCGACGGCCCTTACACGGTCTATTACAGCGCCGCGCAGCGTCGCGCCGGCGAGCGCGGCGACAACGACTATTCCTACCCCGTCTATGAACTGATGAACGGGCAGCACGTCATCACCGTCCCCGCTGAACACTACTTCGTGATGGGCGACAACCGCGACAACAGCGCCGACAGCCGCTACTGGGGCTTCGTCCCGCGCGAAGTCATCATCGGTCGCGCGCTGTTCGTCTATTGGTCTTACGACGAGAGCAAGCCGATGCAGTTCCCTTACCTCTTGGACTTCTTCCGCAACTCGCGCTGGAGTCGGACAGGCACGATGATCAAGTGACGGGCGCGGGCGTTTAAGTGGATCAAGGAGGGGGCGATGTTTTCAAGCTGGGGACTGGGCGGTTTGGGCTGGAAGGAGCTGCTGAGGCGCGTCTCGAGCGAGTTCCAGCAGGACGATGTGTTCGGCAACGCGGCGAAGCTCTCCTACTATTTCCTACTCGCGCTCTTCCCGCTATTGCTCTTTGTGACGACCGTGCTCGGCTACTTTGCCGGAGCCGGCGGCGACCTGCGCCAGGAACTGCTGCGGATGCTCTCGATGGTCGTCCCGGCTGACGCGAGCAGCCTCATCTTCAAAACCGTCAACGAGGTGCAGGATCACGCGGGCGGCGGCAAGCTCTCCTTCGGCGTCCTCGCCACGCTCTGGGCGGCCTCGAACGGCATGGGCGCGCTGACCGACGCGCTCAACACCGCCTACGAGGTGCGCGAGACGAGGCCGTGGTGGAAGTCGCGACTGACCGCCGTCGTGCTCACCCTCGTCCTCTCGGTGCTCATTCTGTCGGCGCTCGCGCTGGTGCTCTTCGGCGGGCACATCGCCGAGTGGATCGCGGCGACCTACAGCTTCGGCGGCGTCTTCGTCACGGCGTGGAAGGTCTTGCAGTGGGTCGTCGTCCTCGCCTTCGTGCTCTTAGCCTTCGCACTGATCTACTACTTCGCGCCCGACGTGCGCGTGCGCCGCTGGCAGTGGATCGCGCCGGGCACGGTCGTCGCCGTCGCGCTGTGGCTCGTCGTCTCCTTCGCCTTCCGCCTCTACCTGCACTTCTTCAACTCCTACAGCGCGACCTATGGCGCGCTCGGCGCGGTGATCATCCTCATGCTCTGGTTCTATCTGACCGGCGCGGCGATCCTCGTCGGCGGCGAGATGAACTCCGAGATACTCTTCGCCGAAGCCGGACTCTCGCCCGACGAAGAGATGCGCGGCGAGCACGTGGCGATGAGGAAGCAGGGCGCGGAGAAGGCGGAAGCCCGTTAGTCGCTCACCTGCGCGAGCGCGACACCTAACAAGATCAGTTTCTTGATGCCTTTGTAGAGCGGCTCGATCTCGCAGTTCTCGGTCAGCGCGTGCGAATCGTCGCAGGGGCCGGCGCCGGTCGAGATCGAGGAGACGCCCGCGAGCAGCGCGGCGCTCGAATTGTTCGAGCCCGTCACGCCGATGGGCGGGTTCTGAAAGCCCATCGCGAGGTGGACGGCTTCGGCCATCTTCACGAGCGGCGAGTCGCGATGGCCGGGAATCTGCGCCGACGGCGACGACGAGATGAGATCGGTCTTGACCGTCATCCCCACCTTCCGCGCCTCGTCGTCAACAATCGCTTTAATCTTTCTCTCCAGATCGGCGATCACGTCGTTGCTCGTCGAACGTAAGTCCACCGTGAACCACGCGTCCGACGCCTTCGCGTTGACGACCTCCGAGCCGCCGAGCATCCCGATGTTCAGGTTCGACGAAGGGCTGCGCGGCACTTCCAACTCGTAGATGCGCGAGATGGCGTGCGCGACCGGCAGCGTCGCCGAGTAGGGCGGCGTGCGCGAGCGCGTGTGCCCGCCGGGGCCGATGAAGTGGAAGCGATACCAGTTGATGCCGATGCCGCCGTAGGTGAAGCCCTCGTAGCCGCCGTCCAGGGCGACGTAAGAGTCGATCTGCGCCTTGTTCTCCGCGACGTATTCCTCTGCGCCGCGCATCGTCGTCTCTTCTTCGACCGTGAAGACGAAGACGAGATCGCCTCTGGTCTTGATGTGTGCCGCGTTCAGGGCGCGGATCATGGCGAGCAGCGCCTCGATGTTGCGCGTGTCGTCGCCCACGCCCGGCGCGTAGATTTTGCCGTCCTTGATCGTCGCCTTGATCTTCAAGCCGGGCTGGAAGACCGTGTCCATGTGCGCGTCGAAGACCGTGCGCGGGCGTCCCTGCGTGCCGCGGCGCACGGCGACGAGGTTGCCGGACTTGTCGAAGTGGATGTCTTCGAGCTTCAAGCCCCGCAGGATTTTTTCGAGGTAGAGCGCACGCTCGTGCTCCTTGCCCGAAGGCGCGTTGATCTCCGTGATCGCCGTCCACTCCTTCAGGATCGCAGCCTTCGACCTGTCCACGTCGGCGAGCGCCGCGGCCACGTCCGCGCGCTTGAGCAGACGGTTCGCCTCGTCGAGTTGCTGTTGCGGCGGTGCGGTGGGCTGTTGCTGCGCAGCGGCGGGCGCGTCGCCCGAAACGGCGCAGAAGAGGAGCGCGGCGAAGGCGAGCGCGGCGCGTGATGCGAGTTTCATGTCGTTACCTGTCATCGTTGAAAGTAACTTCTGATCTTCTGTGAGAGGACGGGGAAGGGGACGTACTCGGCGTGGCGTCCCGCGCCGCGCAGCAACTCGACCATGCGCATCGCGCCGTCGGCGTTTCGCGTGTGGACGATGATCGTCGCAGAGGGCTGGACTTCGGGGCGCTCGGCGAGCCACGCGGCGACGGCGTAGCCGGTGCGCTCGTCGTCCTGCTCGTCGGAGTTGTAGTGCTCCGGGAGCAGATCGTGATCGAGAAAGACGGCGTCGTAGAGGTTCGTCGAGAGCAGTTCGACGGCGCGCGGCGGATCGACGGCGGTGTCGAGGTGATCGTCGGCGAAGCGGCGCGCGAACCACTGGTGGCGCAGCGTGTCGTCGTCGAGGAGAAAGACGCTGACGGGGTGACGCCCGTCACGTGCCCCCAGTCCCAACTTGCGTAAGAATCCCTGCCAGATGCTCATGATGTGATGAATGTGCCGGGGTGCCGCCGCGAGTCAAATTCGGTCGTCTCCACGCGTCGGCTCGGGTGATGCCGGCGGGCGACTATAGCACACGCTTTCGGGCGCGGGCGACGGGCATCCCGGCGACAATAGAAACATTAAAATGGGAACATTAAAACTTGCTTGCCGCGCAGGCTCGTGGCATGCTGAACAGTGATCCCCGTATAATGTCTTCCCCCGACCGGTTAACGATGCCTGCAAAGTGTCCTTACTGTGCGAGACCTCTCAAAGGTTTCGGGTTGAAGTGCCGCGCATGTCGGCGCTACGTGCTGCGCTGGCACCACGTCCTGCTGCTCACTGTCGTCGGTCTCACCGCGCTCGCCTTCATGTTCGACATCCTCTTCCGCACACTCTAACGATCCCGAAAAGTTTTCCACACTGTGGAAATCGTTCTCGTCAAATAGACGCCTTGCGTTACTCACCCGCGATGCTATAATCCGCCGCACTTTCGGGAGGCTCATCAACAGATTTTCCGGGGCGAATGATGAGAGCGGGTCTTGCCTGAAATTTTTTTCTTCCACGTTCACACACTCTCGCATTAGAATTTTGTCCGGGATGTCTTCCGACAACGCCAAGAAAATTCAGCCACTGCGCGCCGTGCCCGACCGCGAATCGGACGCGCCCGCGTTGCCCTTCGACCGCGCGCCCGCGCCGGGCGATGCGCCATCAGAGTCTCCGTCTTTGTGCCCGCACTGCTACGGCACGGGGATGGAGATCGTCGCGGGCAAGGGCGCGAAGCGCTGCCGCTGCCGCGAGCGCGACACGCAGTCGAAGCTCTACGAAGCCGCGCGCATCCCGCGCCGCTACTCGCACTGCACGCTGCACAACTTCCTGAAGACCAGTAAGAGCCAGTGGCGCGCCGTGCAGGAGGCGTCGAAAATCCATGACGGTTATCTCGCGGGCAAGGTCGAGCAGGGCTTGATCTTCATGGGGCCGGTCGGCGTGGGCAAGACGCACCTCTCGGTCTCGATCCTGCGCGGCTTGATCGAGCAGGGCGTGCAGTGCCTCTTCTACGAGTTCGGCGCGCTCCTCAAGGAGATACAAGACTCCTACAACCCGATCTCAAAGAACTCGGAGCTGCGCGTGCTCTCGCCCGTCTATCAGGCGGAGGTGCTCGTGCTCGACGAACTCGGCGCGTCGAAGCCGACCGACTGGGTGCGCGACACCATGCACCAGATCATCGGTACGCGCTACAACGACCGGCGGCTGACCATCTTCACGACCAACTACCTCGACGCGCGCCGCAACCCGACCGACGAGACGCTGGAAGATCGCGTCGGCGTGCGTTTGCGTAGTCGCCTCTTCGAGATGTGCAAGACCGTCCACGTCGAGGGCGAAGACTACCGCCGCCGCTTCGACGCGCAGCAGCCTTAACGAAAGTCTGACCGCTCTGTCAGTTCTGTCAGAACCGCCCGCGGT
>JBJMGS010000294.1:0-1823 GCA_045807785.1 Pyrinomonadaceae bacterium | reverse complement strand
TGTTGGCGCTCGACACGCCCGATGCCCTGATCAGCTCGCTCGAGGGCGAGGAGCTTGCCGTGATCCATGATCCCGACGCGGCCGGAGAGGGCCGCTGCCTCGTGCATGTCGTGCGTCGTCAGCAGGAGCGTCACGCCGGCCTCGCGCAGCTCGGTGAGCCGGTCCCAGACGAAGAGCCGCGCCGCAGGGTCGAGCCCAGTCGTCGGCTCGTCGAGGAAGAGGACCTTCGGCCGGTGCATCTGCGCGCGCGCGATCATCACGCGCTGCGACTGCCCGCCGGAGAAGAAGTCCGGCTTCGTGCTCGACCTGTCCCCGAGTCCGAACTGCTCCAGCAGCTCGTCCGCGCGCGCCTCCCGCACCTTCGCGGGGACGCCGTGATAGGCCGCGTGGAAGATGAGGTTGTCGCGGATCGAGAGCGACCGGTCGAGGTTGCTCCGCTGCGGGACGACCGCGAGCTGGCGGCGCGCGCCCACCGGATCCGCCACGACGTCGACGCCGTCGATCGAGGCGCGGCCGCTCGTCGGCCGCACCCGCGTCGTGAGCACGCCCATCGTCGTCGTCTTGCCGGCACCGTTCGGCCCGAGGAGGCCGAACACCTCGCCCGCCTCGATGTCGAACGAGACGCCGTCGACGGCGTTCACGCGCCCCTTCGGGTAGCGCTTGACGAGCTCCTCGACGAGCAGGACTCCCATACGGCGACCGTACCTTGCGACGCGCGCCGCCGCGAAGCGAGCCGCCCCGATCCACACGCGTGGTCGCGGCGTGCCGGGAGGTTCACCCGGTGGGGATGATGTCGCGCGCGCTCCCGTAGGGGTTCATTGGGGCGATGACGGACACGACTGCCCGCAGCGGCGCCGCGCGATGACCGTCGCGGCCTCGACGACCGCACCGCCCGCGGCGACGGGGCCTCGCTGGAGGCGGTGGGTCATCGGTGCGCTGGGGATCCTCGTCGGCGGAGCGCTGGCGAACCTCCTGGGATGGGACATCGCAGGCTGGTTCGAGAGCCTCTGGGACGTCATCTCGAGCATCTCGGCGGCCTACCTCGTCCTTGCGGCACTGCTCAAGACGCTGCAGACCTCCGCCGTCGCGTTCGCCTATTTCGCGATTCTCCGGTTCGCCTATCCCGGGCGCGTGCGCTTCCTCGAGGTGATCGCGGCCTACGCGGCCTCGGTGGCGCTCAACAACATCCTGCCGGCCAACATCGGGACGTTCGTGCTGCTGGTGATGTTCACGCAGATCATCGCCGAGTCGACGTTCCCGGGCGTCCTCGCGGTCTACGGCGTGCAGAAGATCTTCTTCGTCGTGATCGGCGCGTTCCCGTACCTGTACCTGTTCCTCACGGTCGGCGGCTCCTTCGCGATCAAGTTCGAGTTCGTGAAGGCACATCCGTGGGCGACCGCGACGATGCTCATCGGCGGAGCGTTCCTGCTCTTCCTCGTCGGGCAGATGCTGTGGCCGCGCGTCCTCATGTGGTGGGACAAGGCGAAGGACGGGGGCCGGATCCTCGCCTACCCGCGCAAGTACATGCTGCAGGTGCTCCTGCCCGAAGGCGTCTCCTGGCTCGCCAGCCTCGGCGTGATCGCGGTCTTCCTCGCGGCGTACTCGATCCCGGTGTCCTTCCACACGCTGATGCGGATCGTCGCGGGGAACTCGATCGCGAACGTCACCTCCGTCACGCCGGGCGGCGTCGGCGTGAACCAGGCGTTCAACGTCGCGTCGTTGAGCGGCATCGCGAGCCCCACCGACGCCACCGCGTACTCGGTCGCCCAGCAGCTCTTCACGACCGCGTGGAACATCCTCTTCGCGATCGTCCTGATGGCCTG
>JBJMGS010000293.1:0-1672 GCA_045807785.1 Pyrinomonadaceae bacterium | reverse complement strand
GCGCCTACACGGCGCGCGTCCAGTGGACGCTCACCGTCTTTATCGTCGGGTTTCTGTGGGGCTGCGCGGGCGCTCTGCGCGGTCGCGTCGTTCGCCACCTGCAAACACTCTCAAACTTATTGGCGGCGCTACGCGAGGGCGACTACTCGATCCGCGCGCGCGGCTCTTCGCACGAGGACGCGCTGGGCGAAGTGATGTTGGAGGTGAACGCGCTCGGCGAGACCTTGCGCGAGCAGCGGCTCGGGGCGATGGAGGCGACGGCGCTGGCGCGCACGGTGATGGCCGAGATCGAGGTCGCCATCTTCGCCTTCGACGCGGAGAGCCGCCTGCGCCTGATCAACCGCGCGGGCGAGCGCCTGCTGGCGCAACCGGCGGAGCGCTTGATCGGGCGCGGCGCGGCGGAACTCAACCTCGCGGACTGTCTCGACGGCGCGGACACGGACGAGGCGCGCACGCTGCAAAAAACTTTCCCCGGCGGGACGGGTCGGTGGGGCGTGCGCTGCGGCACGTTCCGCGCGCAGGGGCTGCCGCACCAGATGCTCGTCCTATCGGATTTGACGCGCGAGCTGCGCGAGGAAGAACTCGACGCGTGGCGCAGGCTCGTGCGCGTCCTCGGACACGAATTGAACAACTCGCTGACGCCGATCAAGTCCATCGCCGGGAGTCTCGAATCGCTGCTCTCGCGCGAGCCGCGCCCGGCGGACTGGCGCGAAGACATGCAGCGCGGTCTGACGATCATCGGCGCGCGCTCCGAGTCGCTGAGCCGCTTCATGCAGGCATACGCGCGCCTCGCGCGCCTGCCCGCGCCGCGCTGCCAGCAGGTGAAGGTGGGCGAACTGGTACGCCGGGTCGCGGCGCTCGAGACGCGGTTGAGCGTGCGCGTAACGGGGCCGGACGTGACGGTCGATGCCGACGGCGATCAGTTGGAACAACTCCTGATCAATTTAATCCGCAACGCCTCCGACGCCGCGCTCCAGACGGGCGGGGGGGTCAGCGTCGGTTGGGAGAGGATCAACTCTCACCTCGATCTCTCGGTCGAATACGAGGGGACGGGGCTGCCGAAGACGGCGAACCTCTTCGTCCCGTTCTTCACGACGAAGCCGGGGGGCACGGGGATCGGTCTCGTCCTCTCACGCCAGATCGCCGAAGGGCACGGCGGCACGCTCAAACTCGCCAACCGTCGGCAGGGGAGGGGCTGCGTCGCCCTCCTGCGCCTTCCCGTGAAAGCCGCCTGAGACAGATCTGCCTCCTGAATAGTCACCCTTTCCCTGTAACATCCGCCGAGTCCGATAACGACTCGCGCTCCTGCTTACTTCCGGTGGCAACGAATAAATCTATTGACTGCGCCGCGGCTAATCTCTAACTTAAAGAGCGGGGTTGTTCTTGCGTCACGCAACGCAGACCGTCGCCTCAAACGAAGACCGCCGCCTCACGCGCCAGCCGACGCTTCTGTCCTTCGCCGCCCGCATGTCTTCGAGCCGCCCGCCGCACCAGCGACCTCGCGCGATTCCTGCGCGAGACCTCATCACGTAAAGGTCTGAAGGAGGTGAGAGCCGTGCCGCAAGTCGTCAACACGCTTGAAGAGAAGATGCGTTCGCTCCTGATTGAGCGGCGCCGGTTCGCGCGCCAGAGGTTCAAGTGTGAGGTGCGCCTGCCGCTTGGAGTTTCGCTG
>JBJMGS010000292.1:0-21515 GCA_045807785.1 Pyrinomonadaceae bacterium | reverse complement strand
GGCGACGACGAAGACCCGCGCACGAACTTCTTCCTCATCTGGACGACGACGCCGTGGACGCTGCCCGCCAACCTCGGCATCGCCGTCAACCCGAAATTTGAATATTGCGCCATCGAGAGCGGCGGCGAAGTGTATTTCGTCGCCTGTGAACTCGTCGAAGTGGTCGCGCAGAAGTGCGGACTCAGTGATCCGAAGATCGTCGCGCGCTTCCCCGGCTCACGCTTGGATCGTCTGGAAGCGCGCCACGCGTGGCTCGAACGCGCGTCGCTGTTGATGGTCGGCGAGCACGTCACGCTCGGCGGCGAGGCCGACGCCGAGACGGAGTTGGACGTGAAGGACGCGCGCGACAAGGCTGCCACTTCCAAAGCCGGCACGGGGCTCGTTCACACCGCGCCGGGGCACGGCCACGACGACTTTGTCGTCGGCAAATCTTACGGGCTCGACATCTACTGCCCCGTCGATAGCGCAGGACGCTTCACGAACGATGTGGAGCACTTCGCGCAGATGCGCGTCTTCGACGCGAACCCGCGCATCGTCGAGTTTTTGCGCGAGCGCGGCGCGCTGCTCCTGGCCGAAGACTACGCGCACCGCTACCCGCACTGCTGGCGCTGCAAGAACCCCGTCATCTTCCGCGCCACGCCGCAGTGGTTCATCTCACTCGACGCGAAGGCGCAAGCGCCCGCCGTGGAGGTGGACGAAGACGGGCGTGACCGCAGCAACTACACCGAGAACGAGCAGGGCGCGCCGCGCTCTCTGCGCGAGGGCGCGCTCGAAGAGATCGAGCGCGTCGGGTGGTTCCCCGCATGGGGCGAGACGCGGATGCGCAACATGGTGCGCGGTCGCCCCGACTGGTGCGTCTCGCGCCAGCGCGTGTGGGGCGTGCCCATCCCAGTCTTCTACTGCGCGGGCTGCAACGCCGAAGTCGCCGACGCGCGCGTTATCAACCGCGTCGCGGACATCTTCGAGCAGGAATCGTCCGACGCCTGGTACAAGCGGGACGCGAAAGAGCTGCTGCCCGAAGGCTTCACCTGTCCGAGTTGCAAGGGCGCGGAGTTTACGAAGGAGACGGACATTCTCGACGTGTGGTTCGACAGCGGCTCTTCCTGGACGGCTGTCTTCAAAGAATATTTCGCCGACGAGTTAAAGACGTGGCGACCGGCGGACATCTACCTCGAAGGCGGCGATCAGTACCGCGGCTGGTTCAACTCTTCCCTGATGGTCTCGCTCGCCGCCTATGATCGCGCGCCGTACCGCACGGTCTCGACACACGGCTGGGTTTTGGACGGGCAGGGCAAGGCGATGCACAAGTCCGGCGGCAACGCCGTCTCGCCCAACGACGAGATCAAAAAATCGGGCGCGGAAATTTTGCGCCTCTGGTGCGCCTCGTCCGATTACCACGAGGACATGCGCTGCTCGCCGGAGATTCTCGCGCGCACGGGCGAAGCCTACCGCAAGCTGCGCAACACCGTGCGCTTCGCGCTTGGCAGCCTCGACGGCTTCGACCCAGCGCGCGACCGCGTGGCGCAAAACGAGCTGCAGGAAATTGACCGCTGGGCGCTGGCGGAACTGGACACGGTGATCGAGCGCGTGCTCGCAGCTTACGAGACTTACGAGTACCACGCCGTCTATCAGGCGCTCTACCAGTTCTGCACCGTCGCGCTCTCGGCGCGCTACTTCGACATTATCAAGGACAGGCTCTACACGTCCGCGCCGAAGTCGCACGCGCGCCGCGCCGCGCAGACCGCGCTCTACGAGATCGCCGACGCGCTCGCCCGCCTGCTCGCGCCCTTCCTCGTCTTCACGGCCGACGAAATCTGGGAGAACCTGCCCGCGCCCGCCTTTGCAGTCCTGACCGGCGGCGACAACAACGCGTCCGCCGAAGCGCCGCGCCCGGCCTCCGTCCATCTCGCGAGCTTCCCCGTCGCGACGGCAGCGTCGCGCGACGCGGAGTTGGCGGCACGCTGGTCGCAGATTTTCGAGGTGCGTGAGGTCGTCCTGCGGGCGCTTGAAGAGGCGCGCGCGAAGAAGGAGATCGGGAGCAGTCTGGAAGCGCGCGTCGAGCTGAAACTGAGAGACCCGCTCTTTACGACGATGATGAACTATCAGGCGGAGCTGCGCTACGTCTTCATCGTCTCGCAGGTCGGCGTGGTTAAGACGGAGGACGAAGCGTCGCCCGACATCGATGTGAAAGTCTTTCGTGCCGACGGCAGTAAGTGCGAGCGCTGCTGGAACTACTCGCCCCGCGTCGGCGAGTTCCACCGCTACCCGACGGTCTGCGAGCGCTGCATCGAAGCCCTCGCCGAGATCGAAGCGGAAGGGGCGACCGCATGAAAACTTCCGCTGCCGCCCCCGACCCCCAGCCCCCGACACCCAACCCCGGCGTGGACTCCTTCCACGCCTTGCGTTGGCGTGCCGCCTACCTGCTCGCGTCGTTCGGCGTCTTCCTCGTCGATCAAACGTCGAAGGCCTGGGCGCTGCGCCGCCTGCGTCTGGGTCAGGACGTGACGCTCGTCCCACGCTTCCTCGATCTCGCCTACTCGGAAAACCCCGGCATCGCCTTCGGGCAGTTGCAGGAGACGGGCTCGATGGGTCGCTGGCTGCTGGTCGCGCTCGCCTGCGCCGCCATCGTCGCCGTGCTCACCTATTTTTTCCGCACGCCGCGACAGGACGACCGCGTCCTCGGCGCGTGCGCGCTCCTGCTCGCCGGCATCAGTGGCAACGTCGCCGACCGCATCCGCCTCGGCCACGTCATAGACTTCATTCTGCTCCACGCCGACACGCACTACTGGCCCACCTTCAACGTTGCCGACGCCTCGATCTGCCTCGGCGCTTGCCTGCTCGCGCTCGATCTCATCCTCGAAGGCAGGAGAAAGAACTCAGGCGTCAGGAGTCAGAACGCGGAAGCGCGCCCGTCGCGATAGCGGCGCTTTTAGATTCATTCTGACTCCTGTATTCTGACTCCTGAATCCCAGTTCCGAAGATGTACCCAGAAATTTTCCGCATCGGCAGCTTCCCCATCAACACCTACGGCGTGCTGCTGGCGCTGGCGTTTTTGCTCGCGCTCGTCGTCGCCGCACGACTCGCCGCGCGCGACGGTCTGCCGCGCGAGCGCATCTACGACCTCGGCCTGTGGTTGCTTTTGGCGGCCATCGTCGGCTCGAAGGTGCTGATGCTCTTCACCGAGCCGGAGTACCGCGCGAACCCCGCGCACCTGCTCTCGCTCGACTTCCTGCGTTCGGGCGGCGTCTTCTACGGCGGCTTGCTCGCGGCGTCGGCGACCGCGTTCCTGCTCGTCCGCCGCTTCAAACTGCCGTGGTGGAAAACCGCCGACGCCTTCGCACCCGCCATCGCCCTGGGTCAGGCCATCGGGCGGCAAGGCTGCTTCGCCGCCGGGTGCTGCTGGGGCAAGCCGACGACGCTGCCATGGGGCGTGCAGTTCTCGCCGCTCGGCCACGAGATCACGGGCGTGCCCACGGACGCGCACCTGCACCCGACGCAACTCTACGAGTCGTTCGCCGCGTTTCTCATCTTCCTCTTCCTGCTCCGCCTGCACCGGCGCAAAATTTTCGACGGTCAGGTCATCCTTTTATACGGCGTGCTCTACGCCGCGGTGCGCTTCACCGTCGAGTTCTTCCGCGACGATCCACGCGGCGATCTCTTCGGGCTGACCTCTCTGACCGGGCTCTCGACCTCGCAACTGATCAGCCTCGTCGTCGGCGCGCTGAGCCTCGTTGCGCTCGTGCTGCGCTGGCGCCGCGCCACGTCGGCGGTGGCGCACGAATCTTCGGCGGCTGAGACGGCGCGCGCGTGATGAGCGATGACACGCAAGCCCTTGAACTCGCCGACGCCCCCGCGCTAGAGCCGGACGCCGCGACGCTCGCGTTCACAGTCGAAGCGGCGGACGCGGGCGCGCGGCTCGACGCCTACCTCGCTGCGCGCGTCGCACACGTCTCGCGCTCGCGGCTCAAGCAGATCATTGACGACGGCGAGGTCCTGGTCTCGGGGCGCGCGGCGAAGCCCTCGCACCGGCTCAAGGCGGGCGAGACCGTGGAACTCGAAACGCCCGCGCCGCCCGTCTCCAACTTCGCGCCCGAAGACATCCCGCTCGACGTCATCTACGAAGACGACGACGTCATCGTCGTCAACAAGCCCGCAGGTCTCGTCGTCCACCCGGCGGCGGGCGCGCCCTCCGGGACGCTCGCCAACGCGCTCGCCTTCCACTTCCGCGAACTCTCGCCGAACGCGGGCGCGACGCGACCGGGCATCGTCCACCGGCTCGACCGCGACACCTCTGGGTTGATCGTCGTCGCCAAGACGCCGGAGGCGCACGAGAGCCTGTCGGATCAGTTCCGCGCGCGCGAGGTCTTCAAGTCTTACGTCGCGCTCGTCCACGGCGTGATGCCGGAAGACAAGGGGCGGATCGAAGAACCCATCGCGCGCGACCCGCGCCACCGCACACGCATGGCGGTCGTGCGCGGCGGCCGCCACGCCCTCTCGCTCTACCGCGCGCGGCAACGCTTCACGCGCTTCACCCTGCTCGATGTGCAGATCAAGACCGGGCGCACGCACCAGATCAGGGTTCACCTCGCGTGGCTCAAGCACCCGGTCGTCGGCGACGAGGTGTACGGCGCGGGGCGCGACAAGCAGATCACAGACCCGCGCCTGCGCGCGCTGGTCACAAAACTCGGGCGGCAGTTCCTGCACGCCGAACGCCTCGGCTTCCGCCACCCGCGCACGGGCGAGTTCGTCAAATTCCGCGCCCCGCTCCCGCCCGACCTCGCCGCCGTGCTCGCCTCGCTCGCAGAGACTTAAACAGCGGCGCGCGCGCGCCGTGCGACGCCGCGCCGCCGTTGCTATACTTCGCCTTCCGGGTCGGGTCTTTTCCGGGACGAAGAGGGGTGTCAGTCATGAGCGTAACTTTGGAGCGAATCATTGAAGAAGTGCGCGCGTTGCCGTTGGACGAGTTGCACCTCTTGCGTCAAGAACTCGATAGGCTACAGGCGGAGTGTCGCGCAGATTTGGTAAGAAGTGTCAGGGGCAAATATGCGCACGTGCCGACCAGCAGCGAAGACTTCGCCGCGAGCAAGGCTAATGAGATCACTCTCGAAGATCGGCGGAGCCAGTAGTGTTCTATGTGCTGGATGCGTGCGCGATGATCGCCTACCTGCGCGGAGAGCCGGGCGCGGAGGTGGTTGAGCAGTCTCTGCTCGACGCTACCAGCCAGTGCATGGCGCACGCTATAAATCTCTGTGAGGTGTACTACAATTTTCATCGCGCCAGTGGTGAGAGCGCGGCGAAGAACGCCGTCGCCGATCTCGTGACTCTCGGCGTCGTCGAGCGTGACGATCTCAGCCAGACTTTCTGGATGGCGGTCGGCGAGATGAAAGCGGTGTGGAAGAAAATATCGCTCGCCGATTGCTGTGCCGTGGTGCTGACGAATCGGGTGGGTGGCACGCTGTTGACCTCGGATCACCATGAGCTTGACGCGCTCGCTGCCGACGGCGTATGCCCGATCAGTTTTATCAGATAGTAGGGTTCGGTTGACCAGAGCCCGCGCCTGTAAGGACTCCGAAGGCAACGAGCGCGGGCGCGGCGGGCATCGAAAACCGTGGCGCGCGCGACCATCAGAAATCTCTTACCCGTCCCGCTCAGCATGTCCGAATTATTCAGAGTTTCCGTAGCATCATGAGATTAGCCTGTAAACTTGTTCTGATTTTCGCGTCGGTCGGCGTGCCTGCCTGGGGCTTGGCGACGGGCCGCGCCGCTGCGCAAGGTTCGCGGACTCCTGCACGCCCCACCCCGACGCCGCCCGACGAGACCGGCGGCACGGTCAACGTCAGTATCGTGCGCCTGCCGATCACCGTGCTCGACAAGAAGGACAAGCCCGTCGTGGGTCTCGCCGCCTCGGACTTCCAGGTCTTCGAGGACAAGCAGCCGCAGCGCATCGAGTCCTTCACGGACGAGAAGACCGGCGTGCCTGTCCATGTCGCCGTCCTCTTGGACATCTCCGGCTCGACCGCGGGCAAGCTCTCCTTCGAGAAGGAGGCGGCCAAAGACTTCCTCTACACGGTCGTGCGCGTGCGCAAAGACAAGGGCGCGTTCGCCACCTTCGACGACGACGTGCACCTGCTGCAAGACTTCACCGACAAGCTCGACCTGCTCGACGACGCCATCGACAGCGTCAAGAAGCCCGGCTCGGGCACGGCGCTGTGGGACGCCGTGTGGCTCCTGTGCGACGAGAAGATGCGCGGCGAGGCGGGGCGGCGCGTCGTCGTCGTCATCACCGACGGCACGGACACGGCGAGCCGCGCGCGCCTCAAAGAGGCCATCGAGATGGCGCAGTCAACCGAGACGACCGTCTTCGCCATCTCGACGCGCGCCGGGCTCTCCGGCGTCGTGCCCGGCGTGCAGATGGGCACGCCCAAAGGCGACGCCGATCTGGAACTCGACCGGCTCTGCAACGAGACGGGCGGCAAGGCGTTTTTCATCGGCGACAAACTGGGGCTGGAGCGCGCCTTCGGCGGCGTCGCCAGCGAGCTGCGCTCGCAGTACGTCGTGACCTACAAGCCGCAGCGCCCCTTCGACGGCAGCTACCGCCGCATCGAGGTCAAGCTCGCCTCCGGCGGCGACTTCAAGGTGCGGACGCGGCGCGGCTACATGGCGGCGAAGCAAGGTAAATAGTAGATGTCAGAGGTGAGATGCCGGATGCTGGTCCGCTGCTTTAACTAGCATCCAACAGCAAACATCCGGCATCTAACGGTTCGCTCGGAAGGTTGTTAACCCATGAAGTTTTCCCGCAGTCGTCTGGCACGCACGTTCGTCCTGTTCCTCGCGCTCGCCGTGGTCTCGCTGGCGGCGCTCGCGCCCTCGCACGCGCAGCAGCAACCGCAGCAACCGCCCGCCCAGAAGCCAATCGATCCGAACACGACCGTGGACGACGACGAGGTTTACAAGGTCGATACGAATCTGACGAACGTCCTGCTCAGCGCCGTCGATAGGGACAAGCACTTCGTCACCAACCTGAAGAAGGAAGACGTGCGCATCTTCGAGGACGGCGTGCCGCAGGAGATTTTCACCTTCGCGACGCAGGTCGATCTCCCGCTGACGCTCGCCATCGTCATTGACGTGAGCGGCTCGCAGGAGCACACCTTGCCGCAGGAGAAGCAGGCGGCGCGTGAGTTCGTCGATCAGGTCTTGCGCCCGCGCAAGGACGAGGTGGCGGTCGTCTCCTTCACCGGCGAGACGACGCTCGAACAAGGTCTGACGGGCAATACCCAGCGCGTGCGCGCCGCCATCGACAAGGTCGAGTTCGTCCCGCCCGCCGGCGGCTACCTCGGCAACGGCACCGTCGTCGGCACGCCGCCCATCTCCGGCACGAACAACGACATCGCCTCTTCGACCGCGCTCTGGGATGCCGTCTGGGTGACGTGCGACGAGGTGCTCTCGGAATCGTCCGAGCAGACGCGCCGCGCGATCATCCTGATGACCGACGGCTACAACACTTCGGGCAAGATGAAGTTGCAGGACGCCGTAGATCGCGCCATCAAGAACGACACGCTCGTCTTCGTCATCGGCGTCGGCGACAGCTTCAGCTATCAGGGTGTGGACGAAGGCTCGATCAAGAAGCTCGCCGAGCGCACGGGTGGTCGCGCCTACGTCCCGCACAACGAGGATGAGATGCACCGGGCGTTTGCGCAGATTCAGCAGGAGCTGCGCGAGCAGTACCTCGTCGCCTACTCGCCGACGAACAAGAAGCACGACGGCACGTTCCGCAAGCTCCAGATCGACATCACGAACCCCGCGCTAAAAGATCAGAAGATCAAGCTCACCTACCGCCAGGGCTACTTCGCCAAGTCCGACACGCCCACGACGCGCAAGCGCCGCACGGAATAGGTCAGGACGACACCAAACGGCTGACCCTGTCTGAAGCCCCGTTAGGGGCGGTATATTTGTAGCCCACGGCGTGAGCCGTGGGCTAGAACGTGCAAAATAATCGAGAGCCCCTGAAAGGGGCGAAAGAATCCAAGGCCGAGATTCTTTCGCCCCTTTCAGGGGCTCTCAAAGTTTTATTCGTGCGCGTTACCCGCGGCTTGCGCCCTGGGCTAATCTCTCTCGCCCCTTTCAGGGGCTGTCAGCTTCCGCCTTTTTATCTCTCCCCGCGCGCGGCTACGACCGCCGACTCCAGCACGACGTTCAGGGTGCGGATCGAGGGCTGGTCCATCGGCTCCAGGAGCCGCAGCGCTTCGTCGAGGATGCGCCGCTGGTGCTCGCTGAAGTTGGGTCGCCCGGCGACGCTGCCCGTCTCGCCCTTGTAGAACGCCGCGCGCGGCGGCTTCACCCGCGCCGTCGTCTCCTTGTCCACCGAGAGCATCATCGTCGGGATGTTCGCCGCTTCGAGCGCGCGCGCCGTGAGTCCCGCGGTCTGATGGCACAGCCGCGACGCCGGGACGATGAGCGCCGCCTGCACGTCGTAGCGCCGGACGCGCTCGACGAGTTCGGGGAGCGTCTGTGTGGCGAAGCGCGCCGCCGAGGGGATGAAGCCGCACAGGCTCCAGAAGACCGGGTTGAGCCGACCGATGATGCCGTTGCCCTCAAACTCGCGGAGGCGCGCGAGCGGCACCTGCGCGTTCATGTCTTCGTTGACCGCCGCCGCATCGTAGCCGCGCGCGGCGAAGCGCACATCCTCTTGCGTGACGAGCGTCGGGATTTCGCGGTAGGTCGCGTCGCCGCCGGGCACAGTCACGTCGAACGGTTCGGTGCCGTCGATGTACGCGCCCGCCGTCGTGATGAGGCCGAGGTTGAGCATCGGCAGCGCACGCCCCATCGGCTTGAACGGCGCGCGCCGGTTCTCGACCCAGGGGTAGTGCTCGCCCACGTCGCCGTCGCGCAGCTCGTTGATCCGCTTCCAGCGCTGGTAGTCCTCGCGCCACTCGTCGATCCGCTCGATAGTTTCCACAGCCGGTTTCCCTTCCAGTTTTTCAGAGGCGGCAGAACTCATCAGTCACACCCCGATCCGACATTCTCGCTGTCACCGTTCGAGGCTTTGCGTCATCCGCCGGCGACGCCCGATGAGTAACAACGCGACAACGCCCGCGAGCATCGCGACGCCCATCAGCCCGACCGAGTAGCCGTGCAGGCTGTTGAAGGCGGCGCGTGTGGGATCGTCCGCCGCCACCGCGTCGATCGGTCTCCCCATCGCGGCGCGTAGCGCGACCATCCGCGCCGCGACGACCCAGTGCCCGATGCCGCATGCCGCCGCAACGATAGCAAGCGACAAGACCTCCACGAGACGCGCGCGGCTGCGCGCCACGTCGCGCCGGTCGAAAAACGCGGACGCGAGCAGAGCCAGCCCGACGATGCAGCCGCCGACGTTGACGACCGCAATCGTGTGCGTCACGACCCGTCCCGCCAGCTCGTGCGTGGGCAGCACGGCGAACGCCGTGGGCGCGACGACGAAGCTGAAGAAGACCGCGCCGCCGAGCCACAGCGCGATGAGCAAGAGCCGCACGTCGCCGAGCACGCCGAGCCACGCGCCGCGAGTCGGCGCCGCCGCGAGCTTCGCCCGTGTTGCCGACTCCGCCACGTCTTTCGTGCGGGACGGCGCCGTCCCTTCGTCGCTCAGTCTGACGCTCATCAGTCGTACTCCGTCACTTCGGGCAGCAGCCTGATCGTCGGCGGCACGACCTCCGGCGGCGCGACGGTGCGCGGGTCTGCCACTTCCAGCAGCCACGCGAGCGCGCGGTCGAGCTGCGCCTGATAGTCAACCAAATCGAGCGACATGTAGACGGGCGTGCCGAGTCGCGCGAACTTCTCCTTCGCCATCTGGTACATCCTGCGCGCCGCGCCGGGTCGCCCGATTTCGAGATGGTGGAAGGCCACCGCCGACTGAATCATCGCCTGCAAAAACAGCTTCTCCGTCGGCCCGGCCTCATCCACCCAGCGATCCTCCCACGCGTCGTGCGCCGCGTGAAACTCGCCCGCGTTGTACAGCTCGATCCCGGCGATGTACTCCACCGGGTAAGCCTCCGCGTGCGCCTCCGTGTAGGCGGGCCGCGCTTCGTCCACAGCTTTCATCGTTGCGGGCATTATAGAGCACTTAGCTGTTAGCTGTTAGCTGTTAGCAAGACTAAAACCAGCACCGCATGGCTAAGCGATGAGCTAACGGCTAACAGCTAACAGCTCTCTCAGTACCTCGGCACCCTTGGATCGACTTCCGCCGACCAGCGTACGATGCCGCCCGCGAGGTTCGACAGCTTCGTGAAGCCGGCGTGCGCGAGCGCGGCGCAGACCTGTGCGCTGCGTATGCCGTGGTGGCACATCACGACGATCTCTTCCGCCGGGTCGAGCGCGCCCGCCCACTCCGAGAAGCGGCTCATGGGCAGCCGCTCCGCGCCCTCGACACGCGCCAGCTCGAACTCCTCCGGCTCGCGCACGTCGATCAGGCGCACGCGCTCGCCACTCGCCGCGCGCGCGGCAAACTCAGTCGGGCTGATCGTGCCGTAACTCATCCTCAGATCAATCCACAGAAGAATGAGACAGGATTAACAGGATTGACAGGATGAGAAGAGATGAGACGAAGACTTTCAACGGATCGCACTTCACATTGTTTCCTTCCAGCCTTTCATCCTGTCAATCCTGTTAATCCTGTTAAATGTCTCTTTCCCTACGTCACGCCGCCAACACTCGCCAGACCGGCGCGCCCCGCTCACCTTGTCGCTTCATTGAGCCGAGCGGCGATGACTTTCGCGGCGGTCGCGCCCGCGCCCACGGCGCCACTGATCGTTGGCGCGAGCGGGCTCGCCACGTCGCCGATGGCGAAGACGTTCTCGGCGCTCGTCTCCTGCTCGCTCGAAACTTTGACGTAGCCGCGCTCGTCCAGTTCCAACTGTCCGCCGAATAGCTCCGTGTTCGGCTCGTACCCGACGCGCACGAGCACGCCGCCGACAGCCATCTGGAACGACTTGATCGCGCCGTGCCGCTTGATCTCGACCGCCTCGACGCGCTCGCCCCCGATGACGCGCACGAGTTCCGCCTCCGTGAAGACCGTGACGCAGTGCGTGCCCTGCAAACGCTCGACGAGGTCGCGCCGCGCCCTCAACTTTTTCCGCCGGTGGACGAGCGTCACGGTCGGGCAGACTTCGGCGAGGAGCAGGGCGTTCTCCACCGCAGAGTCGCCGCCGCCGACGACGCACACGTCGCGCCCGGCGAACAACTCGCGGTCGCGCGCACCCGATTCGATCATCCCGCGCCCCTCGAACTCCGCCTCGCCCGGCACATTCAGGCGGCGGCGGCGCAAGCCCGTCGCGATGATGACGAAGATCGCTTGCAGTTCCTCGCCGCTGCGCAAGCGGACGCGCTTCGCGCCGAGGTCAACCGTCTCGATCTGAGTTTGCGTCCACAGGTCGAACTCCGCGTCCTCGATCCGCGCGGCGAACAGATCGCGCAGCTCGCGACCGTCGGCGGCGCGCACACCCGGATAATTCTCGACCGGGTTGTGTACCCACAGCAGTTGGCCGCCGACCTCTGCGCGCTCTTCGAGCACGATGGCGTCGAGCCCCAACTCGTCGCACCAACGCGCGGCGGACAAGCCGCCCGCGCCCGCACCGATGATCAGAACGTCGTGCATGATGAGCTATTAGCTGTTAGCGATTAGCTGTTAGCCAGCAGCGATGTTTGTATTTGCAGAGACCAATTCACAGTCACGCAGGGTGACCGCGCGGGTCTGGCTAACGGCTAACAGCTAATAGCTAATGGCTATTTCGAGTGTAACGTAACCGGCGGCGGGAAAGAAAACGCGGGGGGCGGGGCGTTCAGGGTTCGTGATAGGCAGGGGCAGCGACCGACTGAGCTTCGCGGGGGGCGCGTTCAAATTCGGTGGCGGGCGGCGGCGGATCGTGCGGCGAGTCGTCGTCGCCGCGCCCGGCGTTGACGCCTGCGATCTGGACGCACGGGTTGAGGCGCGTGACCGAGAGACCTTCGCGCACGCGGAAGCGGCAGGAGAGCGCGGTCTTCTCCGGCGCGTCGTCGTCGTCGCCGGGTTCGCGATACCAGAACTGGCAGTTGGTACAGTCGCCGTTCCAGCAGAAGTCGCCGTAGGAGATCGACTTGAGCGAGAGGAACTGGAAGCAGCGCAGCAGACGGTTGTTCTCCGGCACGCGCACCTTGCGTCCCAGCACTTCTATCTCGATCAGTTGTTCGTAGGGCTCGAAGAGATCGCTGTCAACCATTGAGGCTCCCGAATCGGTCGCGGCTACGGAGTCGGGCTGAGCGGGCGAGAGTATAAAGGTTAAATCGTGAATCGTAAACAGAAGCTCTGAGCCCTGAGTTGTTAGCTCTTAGCCGAACCAAAGCCGGAGCGAGCGCGAAGCTTGAGAGTTGGTTCCTCCCGGCTAACGGCTCAGAGCCAACAGCTAACGGCTTCTGTTTACTATTCACGATTTACGATTTACGATTAACGCTGAGAAGGAGGAAGACGAACGATGGGAGTAGTGCTGTATGTCAAGCCGGGCTGCCCTTACTGCCAGCAGGCGCGCGACCATTACAACGCGCAGGGCACGCCGTTCACAGAGTACGACGCGCAGAACGACCGCGCGCGGCGCAAGGAGATGTTCGAGTTTTCGCAGAACGATCCGACCGTGCCGTGCGTCGTCGTGGACGGCGTCTATCAGGGCTCGGGCTGGGGCGAGCCCCCGCGTGGTTGAACGGTGCACGACTAGCTCCGGCGGTTCGCCGGACAACCGACACGATTAACGATCTTGCGACTGGGGGCGGCGCTACGACCGGCGCGTCGCCCCTTTCGCGTCACGCGCCCCACTTGCCGACGACCAGCCCGATGACGACGCCGCCGACGGCGCCGAGGATTAAGATCGGCGCGTAGGCTTTCGTGATGATGGCATCGGGCAGACTCAACAGGAGTCCGAAGACGAGCCCGCTTGCCCAAGCAGGCAGGGGCAGGCGCGCCGCGCCGATACAGAACCCGATGGCGAAGCGGTTGAGGAACGCACCGACGAGCGCCGCGCGCTTGTCCGTAAAGGTGAGCGGCAACATCGTCGCCACGGCGAACGTGCCGAAGAGGACGCCGCAGATCGCGCCGAGCAGCAGTCTTGACACTTCCTAAGCTCCTTTCTTCAGGTCTCTGTCGAGCCATTCGACCGCCTTCTTCACGTAATACTCGCTGTCGTCCGCCACGACACGCGCGATACGCTCGACCGCTTCTCGCGCCGTCTCGTCCCTGGCGTAGTTAGTCAGCAGGACGACGGCGAACCGGCGCTCCCAGAAGTTGTCCGAGACGACGAGCCTCTGCGACAAGTCGAGCAATTCCGTCCGCCCAGTCTTAACGATTCCCCTCGCGCCCTGCGTCGCGAGCGTGTCGCAGACCGCCCAGTCGCCGACGCCCGCGCAAAATCTTTCGATCAATCGTAATGCGTGATCAGGCTCTTGCCTTCCCGCGCGACCGAGCATCTTGGCGGCGAGCAGCCTCTCCTCGAAAGCGCCCGCCTGCCACAAGGCCTCGATCAGCGCGAAGTCCGCCGCGCCGTGCTGCTTGACGATCTCGTTGAGGACGGTGACCCGCACGCCGTAAACGCGCTGCGATGTCGGGACGAATTTTCTGAACGACTTTTTCGCCCCCTCGTCAGACTCGGTCGCGAGTCGCCGCCTGATGGCGGCGAGTTGCTTCGGCGTGTCGTCGGATGTCATGGCGATGTAAAGCCAAAAGATGGCGAAGGCGGGTAGGAAAATACTTCGACCGTCGCTTCATTGCAAACCGTGGGTCAAAAAACTAGAATCGCAGACAAAGGATGCTCGGCTCAACCCTCCTTAACTACAAGATCGTCGAGAAGCTCGGCACGGGCGGGCAGGGGACGGTTTACAAGGCGCTCGACACGCGCCTTGGTCGCACGGTCGTCGTCAAAGTCCTCTCACCGGAGCTGACCGCGCGCGAGACGAACCTGCGGCGCTTCGAGCGCGAGGCGCAGCTCGCCTCGTCCCTCGATCACCCGAACATCTGCATCATCTACGGGCTGCACGAAGAGGGCGGCGTCCACTTCATCACGATGCAGTACGTCGACGGCAAGAACGTCCGCCAGCTCGTCAACGGCAGACCCCTCGAACTGAGGAGCGCGCTGACCATCGGCTTGCAGGTCGCCGACGCCCTGGCCGCCGCTCACGCGCGCGGCGTCATCCACCGCGACATCAAAGCCGGGAACGTGATGGTCACGCCGCAGGGCATGGCGAAGGTCTTGGACTTCGGTCTCGCCAAACTCCTCGACGAGCAGGGCGAAGACAAATCCGACATGCACCTCACCGAGATGGGCATCCCCTACGGGACGGCGACCTACGCCGCGCCCGAACAGGCGACGGGCGCGAAGGTCGATCACCGCGCCGACATTTTCTCGACCGGCGTTCTGATCTACGAGATGCTCACCGGCACCTGGCCCTTCCGCGGCAAGACCTCGGTCGAAGTGCGCTACGCCGTGCTGCACGACACGCCGGTGCGTCTGGCAGAAGTGCGTCAGGACACGCCGCCGCGCCTGCAAGAGATACTCGACCGCGCGCTCGCCAAACGCCCGCAGGATCGCTACCAGCGCATGTCTGACTTCCGCGACGACATGCGCGCCGTGCTGCTCGAAGTCAACACGAGCACGACGACCGTGACGAGCACCGTCGCCGAGGGCATCGCGCCCGTGCCGCCGCGCCACACGCCGCAGACCTCCTTCGGTCGCACCTTCCGCCGCTGGATGCGCAACATCACCGGCACGGGCGATGCCAGCTCTGTGCCGCCCAACTCGACCGCGACGGCGAACGCCTCCTCGACGCAGTACACGCTCCACGACACGCAGCAGACGAGTGCGCCCGACGGCTCGCAGAAGTCCGTCGCCATCCTTCCCTTCTACAACCTGAGCGGCGACCAAGAGGCGGGCTTCTACGAGTTCGCGCTCGCCGACGCCGTGATCACGGAGCTGGCGCGTCTGCGCTCGCTCGTCGTGCGTCCCTCTTCGATGATCGCGAAGTATCAGGGGCAACAGGCCGATCCGCTCGCCGCCGGGCGCGAGATGAGCGTCGGCGCGGTGCTCTCGGCGAACTTCCTGCGCGCTGGCGAGAAACTGCGCGTCAACGCGCAACTACTCGACGTGGCTTCCGGCAATCTGTTGTGGTCGGACCGCATCGACGCCACCGCCGAGGACATCATCGAGGTGCAGGACACCATCGCGCACCGCATCGTGCAGGGCTTGCGCGTCGAACTGGGCGCTGACGAACAGGAGGCGCTCGCGCAGCGCGCGACGACGAACGGCGAAGCCTACGAAGAGTACCTGCGCGGGCGCGACGCCCTGGGTCGCTACATCCACCACACGCTCGCCAACGAGGACGTGGAGGAGGCCATCCAGCACTTCACGCGCGCCATCGAGCTGGACGGCAACTTCGCGCTCGCGCTGTGCGCCCTGGGCGGCGCTTACGCCAACCGCGTCATCAAGTGCATGGGCGACAACGAAGACTACGAGCGCGCCGAGGAGGCCTTCCGCAAGGGGCTCGCGCTCGATCCCAAAAACGCGGAGGCGCGCGTCCACATGGTCTTCATCTACCTGACGCGCGGCGAGAAGCGTAAGGCGCGCGCAGAGGTCGAGCGCCTGCGCCACGAAGCGACGAACGACACGGGCGTGCAGTTCGTCGCCGCCTACCTCTACCGCCTCGACGGGCAGTACGACCGATCCCTACGCTGCCTCGACCGCATGGCGCGCCTCAACCCGGCGGAGCGCGTCGTCGTCAGCTACAACCGCGCGCGCGTGCTGATGTACATGATGCGCTACGACGAGGCGCTTCAGGAGCTGGACGCCGGAGCCGAGGTCGAGCCAGACCACCCGTTCATCCGCGCCTTCCGCGGCGTCGTCATTTTCCATCAGGGCGACGCGCGGCGCGGCGCAGAGATTTTGCGCGACGTGGTGGAGAAGCATCCGGAGCTCGCGGGACTGCGCGCGCTCTACGCGCAGATGCTCTCGCGTCTGGGCGAGCACGAGGCGGCGCGCGCCGAGTTGACCGAGCGGCTCAAAGAGGTCGCGCTTGCCGATCACGACGTGCCCTACTGGCTCGCCACCGCCTACGCGCTCGAAGGCATGACGGATGAGGCGTTCGAGTGGCTGGAGCGCGCCATCGATCTCGGCAACGAGAACCGACCGTGGTTCGAGGCGAACCCGGAGTGGGCGGAGCTGCGCGACGATCCGCGCTTCGCCGCCCTGATGCAGCGCATCGAACAGTCGCAGGCGCAGCCGCGCGCGCGGCAGGAAGGCGTCGCCGGGTGAAGACGTTCGTCATCGGCGATCTCCACGGGCGGCGCACACAGATGCGCGCGCTGCTCGACATGATTCCGCGCGACGTAGAGGCGGACACGCTCGTCTTCCTCGGCGACCTCGTGGATCGCGGCGAAGAGGTGCCCGGCACGGTCGAAGACATCATCGCTTTGCGGCGCGCGTGCCCGGAGCGCACCATCTGCATCCGCGGCAACCACGAGCAGATGCTGCTCGACTTCCTCGACGCCTCGGCGACGATCTGGCTGCACGCGGCGGTCGGCAGCCACAGCACCATCAAGCAGTACATGGGCGAGTGGATACGCATCCGCAACGAGAAGGATTTCGCGGACGTGCGGCGGCGCTTCACCGAGTCGCTTCCCCTGGAGCACGTCGAGTTCTTCCGCAGCCTCCCGCTCTACCACGAAGACGACTTTGCGCTCTACGTCCACGCCGGGCTCGAAGACGGCAAGCACCCGCGCGACACGCCGGCGCACCACCTGCTCTGGTCGCGCGACCCGGACTTCTTCAAGTCTTACGCGGGCAAGCCCTGCGTCTTCGGCCACACGCCGACGCCGCTCCTGCCCTTGCGTGGTCGCCTCGGCCACCACGGCATCTACATGCACAACAGCGCCGTCGGCATCGACACCGGCTACGTCGATTCGTCGCCCCTCACCTGCCTGCAACTGCCTGAGCTGCTGCTCTATCAGGCCTTCGCCGACGGGCGCACCGCCACGCACCAGCTCACGACCTTCGTCCCCGAACCCCTGCGCGCGCTGCAAAAGAGGCACGCGGCGGACGCGACAGCCGCCCCCGCCGAAGTCTAGCCAGCCGCCCGCGCCGGCGCGGATGATTGTGTGAGTCGTGTCGGCGTGGCAGTTTCGGCTGCGGGCTTCACGCAGGTCGCGGGTTCGGCATATGATTATGTCAATGACGCCTGCCAGCATGAGCCGCCGGAAGGTCGGCGCGTAAGACACACGCCAAACTATGAGCCAACAGTATCCGAACCGCAGTAGCATCTCGCGGAAATATTCATGCCTGGTCATCGCCGGACTGCTCATCGTCCTCGCCGTCGGCGCGATCCTCCTGCTCTATTACCTGCGCCACAACGCGGGCGCGCCCGCGGGGGTGACGACGCCCGCCCCCCCGACGGCGACCGCGCCCGGCGCGCTCCCCGAGATGACGACGAAGCCGCGCCCCTCGCTCACGAGTTTCAAGGGCTGCCCGCCCGAAGGCGACGGCGGCGATCCCGCCTTGAACGATCTCAAGAACCGTG
Source organism: Pyrinomonadaceae bacterium (assembly GCA_045807785.1). Lineage (GTDB taxonomy): Bacteria > Acidobacteriota > Blastocatellia > Pyrinomonadales > Pyrinomonadaceae > JAIVGV01. The sequence continues at coordinate 3,959 of JBJMGS010000292.1, read as the reverse complement.
TGGACGAAGGGCAGTACGTCGCCGTCAACTTCGACGCCGTGGCAAATCTGACATGGCCTACCACCATCGAGCGGCAGCGGCGCGCCAACTGGTCGCAGGCGGACGCAGCGGAGGTTGCGCGCTACGAAGGCTTGCCCGTCTCGGTCGAAGGGTACCTCGCGGGCTCGAAGCAGGAGGGGCCGGAATCGCCCAACTGCCACGGCGCCGACGCGGAGTTCCGCGACTTCCATGTCTGGCTCACGCCGCAGGCGGAAGACGACCGCAGCAAGTCCATCGTCGTCGAGATGACGCCGCCCGTGCGCGCCGGGCACGCGCAGTGGCGCACGGACGTGCTCGGTCAGATCGTCAGGAAGGACTTGCGCGTGCGGGTCAGCGGCTGGCTGATGCTCGACCCGGAGCACCCGGATCAGGTGGGCAAGACGCGCGCGACAATCTGGGAGATTCACCCCGTCATGCAGCTCGAAGTGCAGCAGAACGGCAAGTGGGTCGCGCTCGACAACTTCTCGAATTGATCAGGGGAGTAGACAGTAATGCGTAAGGCAATCTCTCTGAAAGTGTCTCTCTGGATTGAGGGCGAGGACGAGCCCGCGCACGACTTCGCCGCCTCGACGAAGCAGGCGGTGAGAGAGATCATCGAAGCCGGGGCGTCCAAACACCCGGAGCTGAAGGTCACGATCAAAAACCTGGGCGAGCGCGGCGTGGACGATTCGCCCAAGCCGAAGCCCGCGACGAAGACGCCGCCAGCCGCCGACGCGCCGAAGACAGGCGGCAAAGGCTAACGGGTCGCGCGCTCGTAAGCAGCGCGCACGTCCGCCATGCGCGCGCGCAACAGTCCGAGCATCGCTTCGGGCGACGCGAACCCGGCGGCGCGCGCGAGGTCTGCGACGAGCGGGTGGTCTGCGGCGGCGGGCACGCGCGCGGAGCGACCGGCCACGAGCCGCAGACTGTGGTCGAGCCGCCGCAGCGTCGCGTAGCCTTCACTGAGCGCGGCGAAAGAGTCTGCGTCGAGCGAGCCCGCGTCGCTGAGGCGCGTGAGCGTCGAGAAGGTCGAGCGATCCTCCCCTTCGTCGCGCACGTCGTCGCGCAGTTGCAGGTAGCGCGCGGCGAAGTACACGTCGAGCATTCCCCCTGCGCCGAACTTGATGTCCACCTCGCGGCGCGTGCGCGCGCCGCGCTCGCGCTCCAGCCGCTCGCGCACGCGCCGCGTCTCGCGCCGCAGCTCTTCCCCGTCACACCTTAAAGCCGCCTCGTGGATCGCACGCCGCGCGCGCGCTTCGACCGCCCGGCCGAGTTCGAGATCGCCCGCCACGGCGCGCAGCTTGACGTAAGCCAGCCACTCCCACGCCTGCGTGCGCGTCGAGACGTATTCGACGAACGACGCGGATGAAGAGGCGAGCGCGCCGTTCTTGCCGTCGGGTCTCAGCCGCAGATCAACTCTGTAGAGGTGACCCTCGCGCGTCAGATTCGAGAGCGCGTTCGTCACGAGCCCCGTGAGGCGCGCGTAGAACTCCTCGCGCGTGAGCGTCGGGACGGGCGGCGGCACGCGTTCGTCATACACGACGACGACATCCAAATCTGAGCCGTAGTCCATCCCGCCGCTCGCGAGCCTGCCGAGCGCGAGCACCGCCGCACGCGGGCCTGCCGCAAATCCCCCCGTGCGCCGCGCCAGCTCGCGTCGCGCCACGAGCAGCGCCACGTTGATGCTAGCGACGGCCAACCCGGTCTGTAAGCGGTTCGACTCGGCGAGATCGAGCTCGCCCGCCACGTCGCGCGCGCCCAACTGGACGACGATGCGTGCCCACGCGCGGCGCAGCGCCGCCAGCTCTGCGCGAAAATTATTCTCGCCGTCCACGGCGGCGCGCAGCACGGCGCGAAAATCCGGCTCGATGACAGCGCCGCCCGTCCCGCCTCTATCGAGCGCGTCGATCAGCTCCGGGTTGCTCGCGATCATCTCGCCGAGGTACTCGGACGCGCCGCAGACGCGCGCGAGCACTGCGAGTTTCTCCGCCGACAACGCCACCCGTGGCTCCGACTTCTCCAATGACGCCGCGATCCGCGCGACGAACGTGCGCGCGCGACGCGGGTTGAGCGCGCGCCGCGCAGGATCGTCCTCGTCCGCAGCCGGCGCGGCTTCACCTTCGAGCGAAGTTACAGACGGTGTGGTCGCCGCGTCGAACGGCGTCGCCGCAGACGGCCCTGCGTCGGCTTCGCCCGCGCCGAAGACGCGCTCGTAAGCCGCGTGCACGCGCGCGGTGTGCGCGGCAAGCGCGCGATCAAAGTCGGCGAGGGCGTCGGCGCCCGCGAAGTTCATCCGGCGCGCGACGAGCGTGCGGCGCACCGCGTCGTCCGGGACGACGTGCGTTTGCAGCCCGTGCTCCATCTGCAAGCGGTGTTCGAGCGCGCGCAGGAATTCGTAAGCCTCGGACAGCTCGGTGCGCTCGCGTTCGGTGACGAGCCCCCTGTCCGCGAGGCGACCGAGGCTGACGAGCGTGTGCGGCGCGTGCAGCCAAGCGTCACGCGCGCCGTGCGCGAGTTGCAGCGCCTGCGCGATGAACTCGATCTCGCGCACGCCGCCGCGACCGAGCTTGACGTCGAAGCCACGCCCTTCCTCTCCGTGTTGCCGGTCGATCTTCTGCTTGGCGAGGCGGACGTTTTCGAGCGCCTGCTCGACCGTGCCCGCGTGCGTATAGACGCGGCGGTTGACCCGCTCGTGAAAGCGCGCGAAGAGATCGCTCGCGCCCGCCGCCGCGCGCGAGCGGATCAGGGCTTGCAGTTCCCAGGCCTGCGCCGTCTCCTGATAGTAGCGCGCGGCTTCGGCGAGCGAGACGGCGAGCGCACCGTCGCGCCCGTGCGGGCGCAGGCGCAAGTCCACGCGGTAAGCCGCACCGCCAGACGCCTGCTGCCCGACGAGTCGTGCGGTGCGCTCAGCGAGGCGGTTGAAGTATTCGCGGTTGGTCGTCGCGCCGCGCTCGCCGGCGCCTGAAGTCTCGCCCTCGTCGGAGTAGAGGAAGAGGAGATCGATGTCGGAGGAGTAGTTCAGCTCGCGCGAGCCGAGCTTGCCGAGGGCGACGACGCAGAAGCCCGCCGTGATTTTGCGCCCGCGCGCGTCGGTCGCGAGCGGCGCGCCGTAACGGTTGTCGAGTTCCTGCCGCGCGAGGTTCAGAGCATAGGCGAGTACGGCGTCGGCGAGGTTCGAGAGTTCCTCGGTCGTCTCGACGACCGTCGCGGTGCGGCGGATGTCGTGCAGGTAGATGCGCAGCAGCTCGCGGCGGCGGAAGTGCGCGAACATGGCGTGCGGCTCTTCGCCGGTGTGCGTCAGCGCGAAGCGCGCGAGCGACTCGCCGAGTTCTTCGGTCGAGCGCACGCGTCGGTCGGCGCGCTCGCGCGCGAGCCACGCGACGTACTCCGGGTGCTGCGCCAGCGTCGTCGCGAGCAGAGGGCTCCACGCGGCGAGGGCGAGCGCGTCGGAGAGCAAGCCGGGGTCGCCCGTCAGTTTTCTGGCGACGCGCGGGTGCTCGACCGAGAGTTGATCACAGAAGCGGCGCGCGCCTTCCGCGTCGGGCAGGTCGCGCAGCAGCTCTTCGAGTTTTTCGTCGCGTTCAGGCAAGGCGGAGATGATTGTAGCGCGAAGCGCGTCGCGTTGCTCAGATGACTCGCGGGAAAAGCCGTGCGCCGATTTGATCGAGACGGCGCGCGGCGGCGCATCGCCTCGCGGCGCACGGCACGCGCTTCTATCATTTCGGCGCGGCAGTCTGTTACCCTGCCTGCCATCCAGGGGGCTCACCTCGCCAAACGTTTTCACCAAAGCGGAGGAACTGGAAAATGTCGAGAGTCGTGACTCTGAGCCTGATCTTGATCGCCTGCGCTGTGGTCTGCCGCGCGCAGGCGAGCGGCAACGTCGGCTACGGGCAGGGCGGCGGCAGCGCCCGCGCCGAACAGAACGAGCGGGCGAAGCGCGT
>JBJMGS010000291.1:0-16310 GCA_045807785.1 Pyrinomonadaceae bacterium | reverse complement strand
CCATCAAATCTTTTACTTTTCGAGCTACCCTATTGATCGTCTCATCGGCTAACTCCTCAGCTTCAGCTACACCGCGCCAAGTAAAAATCTTAATGAGAGAACTACGTATGTCTTCGTACTTCTTCCCGGCTTGCTCACGATCTGAATCAAGCCACGTAAGCAGTCCTTCAAAAGCATCGCGAGTTAAAGTCCATTGTTTACTCATTGAGAGTAAGCGATCCTTGTTTCCGTATTTTCACTCTTACCGTCGGAGAAGGCGGTCTTCAAGCTGATGTATCTGGCGTTGAGAAATATCAGCAAGAGGTGGACAATGCCGGTCCCGAACTGGAGCGCGGCACTCAACCAGTTCGCACCCTATTCGATAGTAGAGCCCGATGGCCTGAGCCAGCTCAAACTCACTTACACAGACTGATTAGAACTTCCCCAGATGGCGCTCTTTTACTTCGCGAGGCCGTACCACTCGTGGGAGCGCGGGAGCAACGAGAATGCCAACGGGCTCATCCGGCAGTACCTGCCGAAAGGAAGCAGCATGGCCGGGTTGACTCAACAGCAAGGCAACTCAATCGCTCGGAAGCTCAACCTGAGGCCGCGTAAGCGGCTCAGCTTCAAGACGCCGCTCGAGTGCTACCATGAATCTTAGTCAGTGTGGCACTTCAAACTTGATGTCAGGCGGCGCCCCCCTTTTCACCACCCTGAGCTTGATGGGGTTCGAGATGGCGGCCCCGAGCCTCAGCCGGACTTCGTACTCCCCGGCTTTCAACCCTGTCCAACCTTCCCCCAAGTCCCTGAGCACGACGGCCAGCGGCACGACCCGCACCACCTCCTGCCCCGGCTTCAGGCTGACCCAGTCCGCGGGCGTGTCCTCATAATTGCCTTCGGCATAGAAGTGGGAAGTATACCAATCCCCCATGTCGATGCTGTAAGTGATGACCTCCCCGCCCTCGCCCGTCACCTTGGCCTTCATCCCGTACGGGAACGGCTTCGCCCCGCTAAAGTTATTGTGGTCCGCCAGCATGAACCTGACCACCCTTTTACTCCTGTTCCTGAAGGTGCAACGGATGTTCAGATCGTCGCCTTCTTGATCGACCCCGTGCCACCCGGCGGGGCGATCAATAGTGAGGGAAAGTTCCCGCGGCGATTGAGGGATCTGCGTTGGGGCGGCAAGGGCTGAGGCCGCGAAGATAAGCGACCAGCAAACGAGAAGTGTCTTTTTAACTCTCATAATGGAAAGCTGTCTAACGCCCGGCATCACCCGCCCGCCCACAAGATTGATATTGATGACAGCCGGCGTGTCGCGGGTCAGGTGCATGCCGTTGTTGGGCTGCGCGTTGAGGGGCATCAAGCTACGGGTGCGATTCGTCAACGACGACCGGCTTCCCGCGCTTCATCACGAAATCGATGATGCTCTTGCTGCGCGCATCAACCTTTATCGATTTCCTTTTCGCGGGCTTGAACGCTAAAGCGTCAGCGAACACATCATACACACCCTCCGCGAGACAGACGCTATATTCGCCTTCGCCGGTGGTCTGAGCATTCGTCCTTTGTTTCGTTTTCTTGTCCACAAGGCGGATGCCTGCCCCCGGTATGACGGCCCCATCCTCGGTAGTCACTCTCCCCTTGATGCCGCCGCAAGTTTGAGAGGCGGCCGCTGCCCCGATGAGTGGCGCGAGCATCAGAGCGGCTACGCAAGATAATGACAGCATAAAGTGTAGCAGTGTCTTCATGACAACCTCGAAGCAGCCCAACGCTCGACATCAGCGGCGCCCTGTTGCCGTGATTGTTAAAAGGCATGCTAATTGGGCGTCGCGAGCACGCCGTTGTTAGATTTCTTCCTTCGATTATCGTAAGTCCAGCCAAGTTCCGTATCTGGAAAATCGTGCAGTAAAATGCCAGCGGTATGTCTTCTCGAACTGCGAACCGAGCCGTCGGGTCTCGCAACACAAGCCGTCGAAAACGAATATCGAGACGAGGAATTGGAATCTGAAATCCACATTTGATTGTCCGCCGCGCGTATGCGAATTTGAGCTAATGCTAGTTCCTGAAGAAGCAGCTTAGGTTTCCCTGAAACATTATGGCAGGAATGAAAAATCAATCGAACGCCTTGCCTTCGGTAAGACTCAAATAAGTCGGGAAAGCAGGCTTCATAACAGATCAGAAATCCGCACTTCATACCGTTGATCGTGACGACTAAAAAGCCGTCTCCGGGTACGTACCAAGCAGATTCATTTGGCGTAAGATGCTGCTTGTTATACGTGCCAACAATACGCCCCGTATTGGAAATAACGTAAATACAGTTCGCAGGTTTTTCCCTACCTCCAACTCTCCGGCACGATCCCAACACAACCCACAAACCGAGCTTGCCAGCTAGATTTACAATCTCTTTCGTATGTGCATCAAGGTGCTGCCAATTGTCGGCGCTTAAAGGTGAAAAATCTGAGCGCCCGTAACCCGATAGGGCAGTTTCCGGGAAATGGATTACTTGAACTGCGGCATCGGCGGCTTCCTTCATAAACCGGCCGATAAACTTTGCATTCCTTACAATGTTAAAAGAGACGGGAAATTGGCAGGTCGCAATTCTAAGTTTCTGAGTCATGGCAAGCGATCTGAAATCTAACGCAGGAATTAACCGGGCGCAACGAACCGCCGGTATAGCCAAGTCTCGCGTATGAAAGCCGCGCTATTCGCGCTCCGGTTGAATGAGTTGTGAGGCGGAACCTACTTGCGACTAACGAATCTATACTCAAGGATGCCGCTAACCCAAATCGGCGGTCCCTCTATAATCGCGGGGTGAAAACGTACCCGACACACAACGTTACTAACAGCCGCTCGCAATAGCGGATGACCAGTCAGGAATCGCGCCCAGACCCTCCGACGGGTTAAGAGGCGCGGCCCCGCCATAGTAGATCAGGTGCGGCCTGACGTGATCCAAAATTGGAAGGGGCGGCGCCCCTGTCCTCACGGCGCGCCGCCCCTTCTTCTTACGATCCTTGCTCGTGAGGTCGTTCCCCTCACATCACACGTCGGTGCGGTCTCACGTCCGCGCCGACGTGGCGGGCATCATACACGCGAGCGCGCGAAGCCACGCCCTCCGGCGGTATTGATCCTCGGCCAACCGGTTCGCGTCTACTGTTCTAGCCGTCCTCCCGCCGCAGGAAGATGGTGTCATAGACGGCGCGCTTCTTAAAGTTGCACATCCGGTAGAAGGTGTGCGTGCGCTCCATCTCCTCATTGACCAGCACGCAGACCGACTTCGTGCGCGTGAGCAGAGCGCGGCAGAGTTGCCTCATGCATTTCCTGCCGACCCCACGCCCGCGCTCCGATGGGTTCACCCACACGCCTTCGAGGTAGATCACGTCCGGGGTGTCGGCCATGATGTCCGCCTTGAAGATGAGCCTCCCGTCCACCTCCAGCACCCAGACGCGCCCCATCTCGATGCGGCGCGCGCACCTGGCGCGGAAGCCTTCCGGGTCGGCAGCGAGCGGGTTGATCCCGCTCTCGTATTCCGCCATCGCAGCCTGCACCGGCGCGACCTTGTCGAGATCACCTAACGTCGCCTGGCGCAGCCCTTCGACTTCCTCCCGCGCCTCCATCGCGTCGCGCAGCGCGAACAGTATCTCGCGGCAGGCGCGCCGCATCTGCTGCCCATCGTCGGCGTAGCCGTCCCAGAACTGCTCGACCTTCTCCTTCTCACCCAGGATCATGTGCGTCCGCGGGTAGGTCTGCGCGACCAGCGCGAACTCACTCATGGCGCGGGCGGTGCGGGCTTCGACGAGGGTCGCGTGGCCGATCAGGGCGACGCCCTCGAGCCGGCCTTCCGAGTTGCGGCAGCCGTAGAAGGTGCCCCGGTTGTGGGGGCTCGACGGCCCGTTGTCGCGGATGAAGCCGGCGAGGCAGACGGTGTGGACGGGCCTCTCTGCGAGGAAGGCGAGCACCTCGTCCTGCTCTTCCGGCTTCAGCTCGGCGACTTCGACGGCGAGGTCGGCGTCGGGCAGGTACGGCGTCTCAGTCATGACGGCGCTCATCAGTCCGTTTAGCGTCGTGGTGTCTTGTGCGAGAGTCATTGCAGCTTCTCCGGGTGTCGCGGGGGAGTTCGTCCTCGGTGCTCCTTCTCTTGAGGTCGCGCGAGCGGGCTCAGTAGCCCAAGTAGTCGACGCCAGTGTCCGCCGCTACGCTCATCGAGGTGGTTTCGTCGCCGTTCGCCGCAGCGCTCTGCGCCTGGAGGTAGGCGTCGCCAAGGAGCACGCCGTCGCCGATGAGCACCCCGTCTCCTATCAGCACGCCGTCGCCGATGAGCACGCCGTCACCCAGAAGGACGCCGTCTCCTAAGAGCACGCCGTCGCTGCAAAAGACCGTACCGTCGCCCATCAGCACGCCGCTGCTCGTCAGGATGTTGTCGCCGAGCAAGACGCCGTTTGAGAGCATCGTGCCGTCGCCCAGAAGGACACCATCGCCGATGAGGACGCCATCGCCCAGAAGGACGCCCGTGCCGTATATCTTCTGGTACTTCGAGATGAGCGCCGAGCCGGTCGCGTAATTTTGGCTGAGGACGATCCCCTGTGCCCAGGTGAACGTCTGACCGGCGATGGTCGTCCGCGGGGTCGGTAGGGGGGCCGGGGCGAGCAGCGTGCCGCCGGTCAGCATAGGTGTCCCAACGAGCGTCGAAGCGGTCAGATCGGTCCTGATCTGCTTGGCGAGCCTGACGGCGCCCTCGATGTTAATCTCGCCCGCGCCCTGCTCGAAGGTGTTGAAGCCGTTGAGCTGCTGCGCCGTGTACATCAGGATCATCTTGATCATGTTCGGCGTCAGCTTTGGGTTGACCTGCAACAGTAGGGCTGCCGCCCCGGCCGTCACGGGCGAAGCCATCGACGTGCCGCTCATGTACATCATCTTGCGGCTGTCGGCCGGGCTGACGCCCGCGTCCAGAGAGGGATGTTGCGTGACGAGGAGGTTGTCGGTGGACTCGGCGTAGACCAATTTGTTGCCAGGCGCGACGAGGTCGGGCTTGATCAAGTTGTCGTAGTGCTTGACGTTCGCCGAGTCTGTCCAGAAGCTGCGCGTCGGGCCGCGCGAGCTATAGGAGGCCACGCCGTCGTCCGAGCGCGAGTCGGTGCCGAAGGTGTTCGCCGCCCCGACCGTAAGCACCGACGGCTCGTTGCCGGGCGAGTGAATCTGCCCGTAGACCTTCTGACCCGCTCCGTTCTTGCCGTTGTTGCCCGCGGCGGCGACGACCACGACGCCGAGATCGACCAGCTTGCGCACGGCGCGGCAGACCGGATCATTCTTGTAGGACTCGGTCGCCATCATCCCGAGGCTCAAGTTGGCGACGCGGACGTTGTAAGACTTGTAGTTGGCCACGAGCCAGTCGAGGGCGTCAAGTAGCCCTGTCACGGTGCCCTTGCCCGCGGAGTCGAGCACGCGGAGGTTGATGATGTTTGCGTTGGACGCGATGCCGATATAGCTCCCGTTCGAGATGCGACCGTTGCCGGCGGCGATGGAGGCGACGTGCGTGCCGTGCCCATAAGGGTCATCGGTGCGGTTCTCGCCCGTGAAGTCTTTGCTCAGGATGATGCGGGACGCGTCGTTCCTCCCCCTGAAGGAGGCGTGGTTAGCGTCCATGCCGGAGTCGAAGACGGCGATGCCAACGCCCGTACCGTCGAGACCGCCAGCGGTCGAGACTGCCCCCCGCACGGCGTCCGCGCCCGAGGTGAGCGAGACGTGCCCGAGCGTTTTCACTTCCTTGTTCGCGGAGATGTAGGCGACCCCCTTGAAGGAAGCGATGTAGGGGATCAGGTTCGCCTCCAGCTCTAACGAGACAGAGTTGAGGCGGGTGAACTCCTTGCGCCGCTTGCCGCGGTAGCCGAGTTCAGAGGCGAGCTGGTGGTCTTTGACGTCGCTGAACTGGATGATCACCCTGGTGGCGTCTTGGCTGCCGCTGAAGGCGAGGTCGCGTAACTCTGGTGAGACCTTATCGACCCACGTTGGCGCGGCCGCGCCGACGATTCTATTGCCATTGCCGTTGGAAGACGCCGACGCCTTATCCGAGAGGATGATGCCCGTGCATAACGCGAGAGCGAGCGATAGGCTCGTCAGGCGCGAGAGCGCTTTGTAATGTTTATGGAGTTTCATGTTTTTATGTGCCGCCTCGCGCTGGTCGCGCGACATGATCTCTGTCGGCGCGGCTTTATCCGCAACGGCCGTGCCACGCGCCTCGGATGGAATCGTTCGCGGATTTTGAGAGGGTTTTGCCGGTAGCGGGACGAGGACACCTGGGAGGGTGGTCAACATGGCTGGTCACGCGGCGTCAGCATGACCGGACGACTGTGGCCACGTCCGAGTCCAGGAGCGCTACGTGCCGAACTCAACGATCTCGGCGCTGCTCGGTCACTCACGACCCGTGAGCGGCTTCGGGCAGGAGTCCCGCGTCACGGTCGGCTACTCGCACACCACTTGGGAAGCGATGAGCCGAGCGGTCGAAAGTCTCGAATACGAACCTTCCGAGATCGTGGTTTTCGGATCGAGGTCGGGGAAAATTCGGGAAGACGGCGTGCGCGGAGAAAGGGCGCTGGCCGGTTAAGTGTTGTGAGGGAAGGAAGAAAATTGGTAGGCACGCGCGGATTTGAACCGCGGACCCCTACCGTGTCAAGGTAGTGCTCTACCCCTGAGCTACGTGCCTATAGGTGTCAACCGCTCGCTTCAAACGTGGTCAAAAGCGAAGACGCAACTTAACAAACGGCTCGCGCCCGTGTCAAGCGAGCCGCCCGCGACCGACTAACCTCCACCAAGACGAGCGAGCCTCCCTCTGGCGATGCGCCCCGCCGCGGCAAGCGCGTCCGACCAGAGCCGCGAGACACCTCGCGGCTGGCACGCGCCGCCGGACAAAACTATGGCTTAGCCGATCAATTATGTCTATAATCCGCCCGCAGCTTCCGGCGAGACACACCGCGACGAGCCTGCTGTTCTGCCCGTCCGCGATCTAAACCGCGCCCCTTCCGCCTACCGCCCGACGGTGCGTGCTTCACTACTATGATCGAGGGGCAAACCATCGGTCACTACCGCGTCCTCGGCAGACTAGGCGAGGGCGGGATGGGCGTCGTCTATCTCGCCGAAGACATGCGCCTCGCGCGCCGCGTCGCCATCAAGTTCGCCGTCGTCACGGAGGACGAACTCCGCTTCCGCGCGCGCTTCCTGCGCGAGGCGCGCGCCCTCTCGGCGCTCAACCACCCGCACATCGCCACCGTCCACGACTACGGCGAGACCGCGGACGGCGAGCCCTTCATCGTGATGGAGCTGATCGAGGGGCGCGACCTGCACGAACTGATCGAGGCGGGCGAGATGAACGTCGCGCGCGCCGTCGGGATCGCCATCGACGTGGCGGGGGCGCTCGCGGAGGCGCACCGCGCGGGGATCGTCCACCGCGACATCAAGCCCTCGAACGTCATGCTGAACGCGCGCGGCGAGGTGAAGGTGCTCGACTTCGGTCTCGCCAAGCAGTTGCCGACGGCGGACGGCGGCGCGAGCGATCCGGAAGCGCCGACCCTGCCCCACACGCGCACGCGCAGCGGCGTCATCATCGGCACGCCGCTCTACCTCTCGCCGGAGCAGGCGGCGGGCGGGATCGTCGACGGGCGGAGCGACCTCTACGCGCTCGCCTCCGTCCTCTACGAGTGCCTGACGGGTCGACCGGCGTTTCCGGGCGCGACCGTCATCGAGATTTGCGCCGCCGTGATGCACGTCGAGCCGCCCCCGCCTTCGCGGGTGAACGCCGCCGTCCCGCCTGAACTCGACGCAGTCGTCCTGAAGGCGCTCGCCAAGCGCCCCGAGGCGCGCTACCAGTCCGCCGACGAGTTCGCCGCGGCGCTTCGCGCCTGCGAGACAGGCGTGCGCGTGGTAAGCACCGCGCCGCGCACGCGCCCCGACGCGAAAGCGGCGACCGTCGTCGCGCGCCCCCGGCGCACGCTCCCCGAGGCTCTGCGCCGCCCACGCTTCAGCCCCGCCTTCGTCATCGCAATTCTGCTCGCGCTCGGCGGCGCCACGCTCGGCGTCCGCTGGCTCATGCGCGCCAAGCCTCATACGCCACCGCCGGAGGCGCAGCACTGGTATCAGAAGGGTGAGGAGGCTCTGCGGGATGGCACTTACTATCAGGCGCGCAAGGCGCTCGAACTGGCGATCAACATTGATCCCAACTTCGCGCTCGCGCACGCGCGGCTCGCCGAAGCCTTCATAGAGCTTGGTAACAAGGCGCGGGCATCGGATGAGTTGCTGCAAGCACACAGCCTCATCGCCGACCGCTCGTCGCTTGAGCCGCGCGACCAGCTCTACGTCGAAGCCGTCACCGCCGTGGCGTCGTCAGACTACGCGAAGGCCATCGAGAAGTATCAGGCGATCACGCGCCTCTCGCCGGAGAACCCCCAAGGGTACGTTGACCTGGGGCGGGCTTACGAGAAGAACAACGACGTGAAGAACGCGACCACGAGCTACGAGGAAGCGGCGCGGCGTGATCAGCAGTACGCCACCCCTTACCTTCGCCTCGGCATGCTCTACGGGCGACAGGGAAAGCTGAAAGAATCCAACGCGGCTTTCGACACAGCCGATAAGATTTATCTGGCGCTGGGCATCGTCGAGGGACGCGCGCAGGTGCATTACCAACGTGGATTTCTCTTGCTGGATAAGAAGCAGATCGCAGAGGCTGATCAGGAACTGCAACAGGCTCGCGAGTTGGCTCACGTCGCGCTGAACGAGACGCTAGAGCTTCAGGCGATGCTGCAATTGAGCAGCGTCCAGATCGCGCAGGGAGACACGATGCAGGCGCAGCAACTCGCGTCTGAGGCAGTCGAGCGAGCGAAGCACAGTAACATGCAGTCTCTTGCCATGAATGGTCTGATTGATCTGGGCAACGCCTTCTATAAGCACGGAGATTTGACGAACGCGCGGCAGTACTTCGGGGAGGCGCTCAATGACGCCATCGCCTACAAAGACACGCGCCTCGAAGCGCGCGCGCGCTTCTCACTCGGCAGCTTCCAAATTAACACTGGCTCGCTCGACGACGGGCTGGCGAATATCAATCTCGCCCTCGACTACTACCAGAAAGGCGGCTACCGTAACGAGTCTAACAACTCACTGATCCTCATCAGGCAGGCGCGGCGTAAGAAGGGTGAGTACGCCGCAGTCCTCGAAGCCGACAGCGAGCTATTGCGGCTCGCCGAGCAGTCGAACTCGCCATCTGCCATCGCCGACGCGCACAACGAGTTGGGCAAAGTGTTTCTCTTTCAGGAGAAGTACCCTGAGGCTCTCGAACACCTCAAAGCGAGTTGCAATACTTACGGCGGCCTCGGCAATCAGAATAGCCTCGGCTACTGCCTCGTCAATCAGGGTGACGTGCTGTGGCAACTCGGTCGCGACGACGAAGCCGCCGTCAATTTCGATCAGGCGTTCAGCATCGCGAGCCGTGCGGGCGGCTCCAAGTCTCTCCTCGTCGCCGTCTATCAGTCGCGCGCGGAGATGGCGTTGAGCAAAGGACAGTTCCCCTTGGCGGGATCGAATATACGCGAGGCGCTCCGCCGCGCCGACGAGCAGGACACGGAAACGCGCGTGGACGCCGACCGCCTCCTCGGCTTGGTGGCGACGCGCTCCGGCGACAAACGCGAGGGCCTGCGCCTGTGCGCGGGCGCGCTCGACCGCGCGAAGGGCGAAGACAATCAGTCGCTGCGCACACACGCGCAGCTCGCGCTGGCCGAGGCGCTGCTCGGAGCGGGCGAAGTGCAGCAGGCGCAAGGTGTGGCGCTCGAAGCGCAGCAGAGTTTCGCGCGCGCAGCGCAGCGCGACTCCGAGTGGCGCGCGTGGCTTGTGGCGGCGCGCGCGAGCCAGGCCGTGGGCGACGCGGCGAAAGCGCGCGAGTATGCGACAAACGCCGACGCCATCGTCTCGAATTTAGAACGGCAGTTGTCCGCCGCAGGCTTTCCCAGCTACGGCGAGCGGACAGACGTGCGGGAGCTACGTGCACAACTCGGCGCGCTGCTCAACAAGTTTAAGTAACTCCAACTCGTCCTCAGGAGGATCGTGACCATGCGACAAGGATCAAATCCGCGCCCGACACGGCGACTGTTCTTTACCCCCTTGGCCCTGATGCTGTTCGCTGCGCTGCTCTCCTCCGCGTGCCAGCCACAGTCCAACACCAACACGACGAACGTTGCGAACACGAACTCGTCGCCGACCGCAAGTCAGACCCCGCAAGGTGGAAAGGGAGCGACTACAGAAGATGTACCGTGCGATGACGACCAGAAGGCGGAGGCATTCTTGAAGGGTGAGGCTGAGCGGGAGAAAGAAGCTCATGTTGGCGGCCTTGGCCATGACGAGCCCATTATCATCACCGACGGCTCCGTGCATATCCGCACGAGTCTGCCGGGCGATAAAGGGCCAGACTTACTGTCTATATTCAAACCGGAATCCGACGACCAAACGCTAACTCAACTCAAACCTAGCGGCTCTGTAGGTCGCGTGGCAGTCGTCAACCACCCGAATAGTGTCAACCAACCGGAGTGCCATCCGGTTCCGGCCACTTCAGGGACACAGGTCAAGGTCACGCTCGAATACAAGGATAAGGACGGGAATCCTTACCCTTCCCTGTTGACCGTGACGACCGGGATGGACGGGAAAGGGCTGGAGATCAAATCGGCGGTCAAGTTCTCGGACACAAGATGGAAGAAGTACCCAACGGAATGGGTTTTCGAGGAAGACCTGCACGGCAGCGGCGCCCCGAATGCCACTGGGTTTGGGCATAAGAAGGTCACAGTGGAAGGGATTGGTAATCCGAAACGGTACTCTGAACTGCACGGCAACAGCACGACCGTAGTCCACTATTGGGTGCAGTGACGCCAAGTTGAGGCGCCGTACACAGCGGCAAGCCTCTGACGGCTGCCTGAAAGCTGCCCGAGATCGGGTCGCTTGCGCCGCCGCGTGCCCCGCTTAACTTTAAACCACGTTCAGGCAACGCAACTCTTCCTCAGGAGGGACGCACATCGTGACTCAGCACAGACCGGACTCAACCGCACCGACCGGACTGGCACGACTTGCCGTGCTCGTCGCCCTCGCAGCCGTCTCGGCAGTGCTTTACGCCGGCTGCCAGGATAACCAGAACACTGCTAATCAAACGCCGCCCGCCGCAAATGCCCCGGCGACAAACTCCGCGACGGCGAACGCCGCGACGACACAGCCGCCGTCGAGCTCGGCGACTCCGGAGAAGCCAACCGGCGAGAAGAAGGAGTGGAAGACGGAGGAGGAAGCCCAGGCGTACATCAAGAAAGTGATCAGCGAGGAGAAAGACAAGTTTGAGAAGAAGGAGAAGAGAATCGGGCACGACGAGCCGATCATCATCACCGACGGCTCGCTGCACATCAAGTCCTCGCTCCTCTCCCTGGCGGCCGATTTTGATCTCGACGGCAGCGGCAAGAAGCTGACCCGGAAGAAAACCGGCAGCGTCGTTCTGGTCTATATCGTGAACCACCCGACCCCGACGACGACCCAGCAGACGACTTACCAGTTCTCCGGCAACGCGCACTCCGAAGTCAGCGTTGACTACCAGGACGCGGCAGGGCACCCCGCGGAGGACTTCCTGACTGTGACGACCCGCGACGGCGGCGAGAAGATGGTCATCAAGTCGAAGCAGGTTCCCTTCACTGACGCCGGCTGGGATCGCAGCGATGCGCACGATTGGGTTTTCGAAAAGAGGAGGCGCGGCGGGCACAAGAAGGTGAAGGAGAACGACGACGTGTTCGTTTCAGTGCCGCCCAGCGAGTTTCCGGAAGTGACGGGCAACAGCTACGTCGAGTATCACATCATCGTGCCGGACACGCCGTAAGCTCTCCTGATCCATTTCAACTTCCACGTCCCGCCCTCGTCTGAGCGGGGGCGGGACGTGGCTTCCGACAGGCAAGCAGCAGCCCGCGACGGGTTCCGGTGGAGTCGTCGCCAGAAGAGTTACGCCCGCGGCGCCGGCTCAGCCGCCGCGCGCTCCCACTCCTCGTAGAGCGTGCGCAGGCGCTCGTCCGTCGCGCGGTACTCTTCGTCGAGACGTCGGACGCGCGCCGGGTCGCGGGCGACTTCCTGGCCGGAGAGTTCGTCGGAGAGCGCGGCGAGTCGCCGCTCGGCGTCGGCGATCTCGCCTTCGATCTGCTCCGGCGGGCGCACCGGAGCCTTCGCCTTCTTGACCACCTTCACGCCCGCGCCCTTCGACTTCTCCGCCCCGCCCTTCAGTTTGGCGTCCGACCCTTTGGGCTGGCGCGGCGTGCTCTCTCTCGGCGCGTCGCCCACGCCCTGCTTCGCGTTCGCCACCGCCTCCGGCTGCAAAGCCGCGACGGCGGGCGCGATCTTCGGCGCGACGCCGCCCGCAGCCTTCCAGTCGTGGTACTGGGTGTAGTCGCCGTCGTAGTGCTCGGCCCCGCCGCGGCCGTCGAGCGCGAGGATTTGCGTGGCGACGCGATCCAGAAAATAGCGGTCGTGGCTGATCGTGATGATCGTGCCGTCGTAGGACGCGAGCGCCTCTTCGAGCGCCTCGCGCGAGGGGATGTCGAGGTGGTTCGTCGGCTCGTCTAAGACGAGCACGTTGACGCGCGAGTAGATGAGCTTCGCGAGCGCGAGACGGCCCTTCTCGCCGCCCGACAAATCCTGAACCTTCTTGTAAACGTCGTCGCCCATGAAGAGGAACTGTGCGAGGAAGCTGCGCAGCTCGCCCGCGGTCACGGTCGAGGGCGCGATCCGGCGCAGCTCCATGATGATCTCGTTGCGGTCGTCCAGATCGTCCAACTGCTGCGCGTAGTAGCCGACCTGCACCTTCGTCCCCCAGCGCGCCTCGCCCCCGAGTGCAGGGGTTTTGTTGAGCAAGGTCCTGACGAAAGTCGTCTTCCCCGACCCGTTCGGGCCGATGACGCCGAGACACTCGCCGCGCTTGAGCGTGAAGGTGATGTCACTGGCTAAGACGCGTCCCGGATAGCCGACCGCGAGTTCCGTGACGATGAGCGCCTGATTGCCCGTGCGCTCGACACCTTTCAGTTGGAAGTTGCCCTGCGGCGCGTCGGCGCGCACGGCCTCGACGCGCTCCATCTTTTGCAACATCGTCCGGCGCGACTTCGCCTGCTTCGTCTTCTGCCCGGCGAGGTTGCGGCGGATGAACTCCTCCGTCTTGGCGATGAGGTGTTGCTGATTTTCGTAGGCGCGCCGCTGCGCCTCCCTCCGCTCCTCCCGCTCTTCGAGGTAGGCCGAGTAGTTGCCGTTGTAGCTCGAAGCTTTCCCCATCTCGACTTCGACGATGCGGCGGCAGCAGCGGTCGAGGAAGTAGCGGTCGTGCGAGACGATGACGTAAGCCGAGCGGTAGCCCGCCAGAAACTCTTCGAGCCACACGACGCCCGCCACGTCCAGATGGTTCGTCGGCTCGTCGAGCAACAACACGTCGGGCTCGGCGAGCAGGAGTCGCGCCAGGCCGAGGCGGTTCTTCTGCCCGCCCGACAGTTTCTCGACTTCCAGTTGCCAAGACTCGCGCGCGAAACCAAGCCCGAGCAGGATCGCCTCCGCCCGCGCCGAGTACTCGAAGCCGCCCTCGCGCTCGAACTCGTGCTGCAGCTCGCTGTAGCGTTCGAGGATGGCATCCAGCTCGTCGCCCGGCTCGGCCATGCGGTGTTCGAGCACGTGCATCTCGTGCTCGATCTGTTGCAGGTGCCCGAAGGCGGCGAGCGCGGATTCGTGGACGGTCGCGCCGGGGGCGAAGTCCACGTGCTGTTCGAGCAGGCCGAGGCGCAGGCCACGCATCCGCACGATGTCGCCGCGGTCGGGCGTCTCCTCGCCGATGACGAGGCGGAAGAGCGTGGTTTTCCCTGCACCGTTGCGCCCGACTAGACCGACGTGCTCGCCGGGGTTCACCTGCAAGGACGCCCCGCGCAGCACGTCCTGCGTGCCGTAGGATTTGTGAACCTCTGAAAGTCGGAAGAGCATAAAGCGCGTGACAAGTGAATCGTGACAAGTGACAAGTAAGACTGTAAATCGTGAATCGTCAATCGTGAATAGTTTGGCGGTCGCTATTCACGATTGACGATTCACGATTGACGATTGACGATTGACGATTGACGAATCGCGTCTATCCGTCTCGTCGTCGCCGCCGACTAGCGGTTGGCGTTGCCCGCCGCCGGGGCGGCGTTGGTGTTGCGGCTCGCAGGCGCGGCGGCGGCGTTGCGGTTCGCCGCGGCGTTCGCGTTCGGCCGAGCGGCGTTGTTGGCGTTCGTCGCCGGCGTCGCGGCGTGCGCGGCGGGCGAGGCGGACGCCTGCGGGCTCGCCGCGCCGTTCGGGGCGGCGGGCGTCGTCGGCGCCGCGCCAGCCGGGCGCAGGCTGCTCAGGCTGTTCGCGCTGTTGAGCATCGACTCGGCGAGCTTGTTCTCGATCTTCGCCTCGCGCATCGCCACTTCCAGGAGCGCCGCGTTCACGATCTGCTTCCGCTGGTTGATGATCGTGTCGGCGGCGTCCTTGCGCACTTCCGGGTTGTCGAGCGTCAGGTTCTCGCTCTGGAGGCGGCGCGCCGTCAGCTTGAAGATCGACATGCGGCCGTCCGAGCCCTTCGTCGGCGGCGTGATGTCGCCGACCTGCATCTCGTT
This sequence comes from Pyrinomonadaceae bacterium, assembly GCA_045807785.1. Taxonomy (GTDB): domain Bacteria; phylum Acidobacteriota; class Blastocatellia; order Pyrinomonadales; family Pyrinomonadaceae; genus JAIVGV01. The sequence goes on along the minus strand of JBJMGS010000291.1, from coordinate 1,677 downwards.
GCTGAAGAACTTCGAGATCAGCTCCGGCGGGAACCCTGCGCGCTTGAGATCGTCTTCGGTCACGAAGCCGATGTCGCCGCCCGAGCGCGTGGTGTTCGGGTCTTCGCTCTGCTCGCGCGCCACGGTCGCGAAGTCGCCGCCACTCTTCAGGCGCTGATAGACGATGTTGATCTTGTTCTGCGTCTCCATGTCGCCCTTCGCGTCGTTGGCCGCGCCGTTGTCCTGCGGATCGACGACGATCGCGGAGAGCTGTACGCCGCGCGCGCTGACGTAGCGCTCGCGGTTGCTGTTGTAGAAGTCCTCGATCTCCTTGTCGCTCGGCGGATCGACCTTGCTCCCCACGCGATCCAGAAGCTTCTGCATGGCGAGCCGCTTGCGCACGACTTCGCGCAAGCCCTCCTCGGTCTGCCCCGACTCCTTGAGCGCCTTCTGGAACTCCTCCTGCGAGCCGACCTGCTGCTTCTGGCTGCTGACGACCTGCGAGATTTCGTCGTCGGTCGGCAACAGCTTCTCCTTGTCGGCGCGCTGGTAGAGCACCTCCTGCTTGATCAGATCGTCCAAGACCTGGAGGCGCGCGGCGCCGAGTTCGAGCGGCGAGAGCGACGCCTGCTGCCCGCTGGTCTGCTGCTTGATGGTGTTGTCAACCTCGCTCAGCATGATGTCCTTGCCGTTCACCGTGGCGGCGACGTCGTTCGCCCCGCCGCTGGCGCTCCCGCGCTTGCAGGCTGAGGCGAAGGCGGCGGCGAGGGCGGCGGCGAAGATGAAGATCGCGATTCGTCTGGCGTCTCTATACACTGTGTCTCTGGCTCCTTAACTTTTCGTTGGTGATCGCTTCCCTGCTCCGGTCGCGCTCGCTTGACCGCGCGCGAAACCGTCTGTTATAAAAATCGTTTCCCGCGTGTCCGAGTTTCGTCACCGTGCGGCTCGGGCAGCGACCTTGAGGGCGCTGAAGCGCCCGTTTTCGGAGGCACTGCAAATAATCATGGCAAAACGATGCGAAGTCTGCGGCAAGGGTCCGCAGTTCGGCAACAACGTCTCGCACGCCAACAACCGCACCCGGCGTCGCTTCAACCCCAACCTGCAATCGATCCGCGTCCAGCCCGCGAAGGGCGGCGCCGCCCGCATGAAGGTCTGCACCAGTTGCATCAAGGCGGGCAAGGTGCAAAAAGCGGCTTAAGGGAAAGATGAATGATGAAGGCGGAAGGATGAATGAAAGACGCCTGGTCTTAATTCATCCTTTTGCCTTCATCATTCATCTTTCTTTCTTCACCGCGATCGTGTCGATCTCGACGCGGGCGTCGCGCGGCAGGCGCGCCGCCTGGACGGTCGAACGCGCCGGGGGGTTCTCGGCGAAGAAGCGCCCGTAAGCCTCGTTCATCGCCGCGAAATCGCCCATATCCGCCAGAAAGACGGTCGTCTTCACCACGTCCGCCAAGCCACACCCAGCAGCCTTCAACACCTCCGCGACGTTACGCAAGACCTGTTCGGTCTGCTCCGCAATGCCGCCCGCGACGAACTCGCCCGTCTTCGGGTCGATGGGAATCTGCCCCGACGTGAAGACGAAATCCCCCGCGACGATGGCCTGCGAGTAGGGGCCGATGGCGCCCGGCGCGTTGTCAGTTGCGACTCTCTGCTTCACTGTCAGCGTGACCTCTTTTTCAGACTCCGCGAACAAAT
>JBJMGS010000290.1:0-8796 GCA_045807785.1 Pyrinomonadaceae bacterium | reverse complement strand
CGTGTTGTCTAAATTATCTGGAAGTCATGCGCAGGGCATCGGACGAAAAGGCGCCTGAGCCTCATCAAACAATGGCGAGCAACGGAGCAGCGTCAGGCGCGATAATCCCGCGATTTTTCGCGCTTCGACGAGTCCGCGCAGGGAATCGGCACGCGCCGTCATTTGAGACTCGTGTCTGCTCGTTGGTGGCGCGCCGCGGGTGTATGATCGAGGGGTAAAATTTTCCGACCGGCAGGCGTTGCCGTGCGTCTTAAATGTCGGTCGCAGCATCTCTCGACAATCAATTTTAAGCGATGGTAAAGATGATGAAAACTTCAACGGTTCGGCGGCACGTTTCGCTCAACTCTCACCTGCGGCGCGTCTCGGCGTCCGTCATGGCGTGCGCGCTTTTGGCGTCCAGCTTGCCTATGGCGCTCGGTCAGACGCGCGCGGCGAAGTCGCAGAAGATGTCTGAGGAGCAGCGCGTCAGCCACGTGCTCAACCGCGTCGCATTCGGGGCGAGACCCGGCGACGCGGAGCGCGTCGCGAAGTTGGGCGTCGAGAAGTACCTCGAACAGCAGCTCCACCCCGAACTGATCGACGATGCGGCTGCCGAAGCGCGACTCGCGGGACTCGAAGTGCTCAAGATGTCTTCCAGCGAGCTGCTCGCCAAGTACCCGCAGCCGAACTTCCTGCTCAAGCAGATGCAGCGCGAGGGCAAGCTCCCTACAGACCTCGCAGACCTGCGCGACAACCGCAAGACTCCCGCCGACGCCCCGAAGGGCGGCGACGCGATGAAGCAGCCCGACACCGGCACCGCCATGAGCGCCCCAAGCACTCAGCCGAACCCGCAGGGCACGATGCCGACAATTACGCTCCCCAACACGATCACTCCAGCCGGTATTGATCTGAACCGCGCCGAGTACCGGCAGGCGGTGGCGGAGTTCTACCGCGAGCACAATCTACAGATGCCGCAGCGCGTCACGGCTGAGCTACAGGCCTCGCGCATCATGCGCGCCGTCTATAGCGAGCGGCAGTTGCAGGAAGTGTTGGTTGACTTCTGGACGAACCACTTCAACGTCTATGCGCCGAAGGGCGCGGATCGCTGGCTGCTCGTAGCTTACGACCGCGACGTGATCCGCCCGCATGCCTTCGGCAAGTTCAAAGACCTGCTCGTCTCGACAGCCCAAAGCCCGGCGATGCTCTTCTACCTCGACAACTTCCAGAGCGTCAGCCCGAACGCGCAGTTGAATCAGCGCCGCGCCGCCGCCGCGCGCTTTAATCAGAACCCGTTGCTCAACAACGCGCTCGCCGCGCGCCGCGACCGCGCGCCGCAGCAGCCCGGCGCGATGCCCGCCCCGCAGCGTCCGAAGCGCGGCATCAACGAGAACTACGCGCGCGAGCTGATGGAGCTGCACACGCTCGGCGTGGACGGCGGCTACACGCAAAAGGACGTGCAGGAAGTGGCGCGCTGCTTCACCGGCTGGACGATCATGGACCCGCGCGGCGCGGCGAATTATGCGGGCTTCGTCGAAGAAGGTAAGTCGGGCACGTTCTACTTCAACCCGCGCCTGCACGACGACGGCGAGAAGACCGTGCTCGGTCATAAAATTCCTGCGGGCGGTGGTATGAACGACGGGCTGATGGTCCTAGACATTCTCGCGCACCACCCTTCGACCGCGAAGTTCATCGCGACGAAGCTCTCGCGCAAGTTCGTCATGGATAACCCGACGCCGGAACTCGTGGGTCGCGTCGCGCAGGCTTACCTCAAGTCCGACGGCGACATCCGCGAGACTCTGCGCGCCGTCTTCACTTCGCCGGAATTTAACGCGCCGGAGAACTACCGCGCGAAGATCAAGACGCCCTTCGAGCTGGCCGTCTCGGCCATCCGCGCGCTCGGCGGCGACACGAACGGCGCGCCGCCCCTTCACCAGTGGATCGCCACGATGGGCGAGCCGCTCTACCAGTATCAAGCGCCGACCGGCTACCCGGACACCGCCGAGCAGTGGGTCAACACGGGCGCGCTGTTGAGCCGCATCAACTTCGCGCTCGCCCTCGTCTCGAACCGCATTCCGGGAACGCGCGTCGATCTCTCGCGCTTCGCGGGCGCGGCACAGGGAGCAACCGCGACAGACAAGTCGCGCGTCATAGACCAGTTCGCAAGCGTCATCCTCGAAGGCGAAATCTCGCCCAGGACGAAGGCCTCGCTCCTGCGCCAGCTCGACGAGGCGGCGGCCAACCCGTCGTCCGCGCCGCAGCCGACGACACCTGCGATGAACGCAAACGCGCCAGCCGACGCGATGAACGCGCCCGGCGGTGCGCGCCGCAACCCGCAGCGCGGCCAGCTCGCGGCGAACAACAACGCTCCCGTCTCCGAGGTCGCTCGCATCGCCGCACTCATCCTCGGCTCGCCGGAGTTCCAAAGGCAGTGAAAATCCGTGACAGGTAAACGGTGACGGGTGACAAGAGAAAACCTGTTCTGACCTGTCACATGTCACGGTTGACGGTTTACGTTTGTTGAGGTAAATGAGATGAATCGAAGATTCTTTTTGAAGTCGGGCGGCGTGGCGCTGGCGAGTCTGGGCGCGGTGACGGTCGTGCCGTCGTTCTTGCAGCGCGCGGCGCTCGCGCAGACGGCGAACCAGATCACGGGCGGCTTGGCGACGGGGCGGCGCAAGACCTTGATCGCCATCTTCCAGCGCGGCGCGGTGGATGGCCTGAACATGGTCGTGCCCTACGGCGAGAAGAATTACTACGCCGCGCGCCCCACGCTCGCCATCCCGCAGCCCGGCAAGGCCGCGGCGGGCGACGCGGTCGTTGACCTGGACGGCTTCTTCGGTCTGCACCCGGCGTTAGCAGGGTTCAAGCCGATCTGGGACGCGAAGCGTTTGGCCATCGTCCACGCCGCCGGCTCGCCCGACAGCACGCGCTCGCACTTCGACGCGCAGGACTACATGGAGTCCGGCACGCCCGGCATGAAGTCCACCGGCGACGGCTGGCTCAACCGTTACTTGCAGGCGCGACCCGATAAGCAGGCATCGCCGTTTCGCGCCGTTTCGATGACGCAGAACTTGCCGCGCGCGATGCAGGGTCGCGCGCCTGCGCTCGCCATCGCGAACCTGAACGAGTTCACGGTGCGCGCCGGACAGGCTTCACAGGTCGTGCAGGGCGGCTTCGAGTCGATCTATGATCAGGCGGCGGGCGATGCCCTACGCGGCACGGGCAAGGAGACCTTCGAGGCGATCAACTTCTTGAAGAAGGTGAACCCCGCGCAGTACCAGCCGGAGAACGGCGCGCAGTACCCGCGCACGCCGTTCGGCAACGCGCTCTTGCAGATCGCGCAGCTCATCAAGGCCGGCGTCGGTCTCGAAGTCGCCTTCACCGACATCGGCGGCTGGGACACGCACGTCAATCAGGGCGCGGCGCGCGGTCAGCTCGCGGCGCGTCTGACGGAGTTCGGGCAAGGCCTCGCCGCACTCTACGCAGACCTCGGCGCGCGCATGGACGATGTGGTGGTGCTGACGATGTCCGAGTTCGGTCGTACGGCGCGCGAGAACGGCAACCGCGGGACGGATCACGGCCACGCCAACGCGATGTTCGTCGTCGGCGCGGGCGTGCGCGGCGGCAAAGTTTACGGCGACTGGCCCGGACTCGACACAGACAAGCTCAACGAGGGGCGCGATCTCGCTTTAACGACCGACTTCCGCGACGTCTTCGGCGAGGTCGCGTCGAAGCACCTGGGCAGCGCCGATCTCTCGAAGGTCTTTCCCGGCTACGCCGCGAGCGCGGCGAAGTTCCGCGGCGTGTTGGGCTAAGGCCGGCGCGAAACCGATAGATCGAAATGTGGCGTCGCGCGTACGTGCGACGCCACTTTCGTTTTTATCCGGCGACTCGGCTATACTTGTCTCATCTCCCCGCGACAAAATCTTCTTCAACAGGTCAGTCATGATCCACTTCAACTCGCTCTTCGCCTCGCGCCCGCGCGTCGTCCTTCGCGGGCTCGCATCGTGTCTCTTCATCGTGTCGCTCATCGCCACGGCGCGCGCCGCACGCCCCGCGTGGGAGGTGAAGCTCGACGGCGAGGTGCGCTTCTACCAGCAGACGGAGCTGGGCGTCGTCGTCGCGGGCACGGAGCACTCGCTCTATGCCGTGGACGGCGAGACGGGCGAAGTGCTGTGGCGGCGCAAGGGCACGCACTTTGAAGCGGAAGACGTGGCGTTCGTCCCCGGCACGGATTTCCTGCTGCTGAGTGACGAGCAGAAGGACAAGACGCGGCTCGAAGCGGCGGACGTGCTGACCGGGAGAATCCTCTGGCAGTCGGACAAGGTGAAGGGCGCGGCGATGCAGACGGCGGTTGACGAGGACGCCGGCCTGCTCGCCGCCGTCTTCGTGCGCGACGCGCGCGACCGCGCACGCGAGGGATTCAAGCGTAAGCCCACGGTGCACGTCTTCGAGCTGGCGACAGGCCGCGAGCTGTGGAAGTACGAGTTGGAATCCGAGATCGAGCTGATGCCTTCGGAGTGGCGCGAGGACGGCGAGAAGGTCGCGTACACCTTGCACAACTACCGCCCGCCCGCCTTCCTCGACGGTCGTCTCTATCTCTTCTACGAGGGCGTCACTTCGCTCGACGCGCGCGAGGGTAAGGAAGGGAAGCAGCGCGAGAAGTTCAAGATCAACGAGGAAGGTTTAGCCCTGACCGAAGCCGATCCGGTAGCCGACTCCGAGTTCATCTACACTTCCGGGCGCGGGCGCGTGCGCGCCATCTCGCGCGCGTCGGGCGACACCGTGTGGGAGGCGAAAGATTTGGGCGTCACGCCGGAGATGTTTCTCCTGCGCGGCGTGCTCTACGTCCGCACGGGCGGGCAGTTCGTGCGGCTCAAGGACGGCGAGCTGGCGGAGCGCGGCGCATACGGCGTGAGCGCGGTTGATGCCGCCACGGGGAAAGTTTTGTGGCGCTACAAGGGCGCGGATAAGGGCATCACGAACCTCGCCGTGCCAGACGCTTCAACCATCCTCGTCGCCGACCGGGACGATCTCGTCGTGCTGGACGCGCAGACAGGTAAGCGCCGCGCGAAAATCTCTCACCACGTCGAAGACGCGTCGTTCCTGCTCGTCAACGAGGGCGGGCACGCCGTCGTCGGCGGGCGCAACGAGGTCGCCGCGTTCGACACTTCGGCGGACGCGAGAGGTCGCGGCGCGGAGTTGTGGCGCGAGAGACACAATCCGCCGGGTCGTGGGCTGCTGCGCACGGTCGCGGCCATCAGTGCGCGCGCCGCGTCGCTCTATTTCCGCTACGGCGGCGTCGCCTCGACTGCCTTCCGCGGCGTGCAGCTCGCGCGGGGCCTGGGCGCGCTGCGCTGGTCGGGACTCGCCGCGCAAATCTCCATGCCCGATCTCTCCTCGCTCGCCTCGGGCGCGGCGCGCGATTACGTCTCCACGCGCTTCGAGACCTTCGGACTCGCCTCGCGCGCGCAGGGTCTCGCGTCGCGCGCAGAGGGGCTTGGAAGTCTCGCGTCGCGCGCGCGCTCGGCTTCCCCGCTCGGCGCGCGCGACCTGCCGCGCCCACCGCTGCCGTCGCGCGAAGGCGTGGAGGAGAGCCTGCTCGACCGGCTCGATCCGGCGAACCAGTTGGAGAGACTCTCGCGCTACCTGTGGCGGCAGCAGAGGCTCGCCGCGCTGCGCGGACAGTGGATGTATTTCTATACGGACTTGAAGCGTGCGGGCGGCAGCGGGCTCGCGGGCGTCAACGTTAACACTGGCGAGACGGCGCGCGAATTGCGCCTCTCAGACCCGGACGCGCGCTTCATCAGCGACGAAGTCTTCGACCTGCTCTACACCGCGAAGGGCGAGCGGCTACAAGCCTACCCGCTCGACGCACGCGACTGACGATCTATAGATCGGTGCGGGTCGGTGGCGACGTTTCGCCGGCGCGCGCGAGGCAGTAGTATTGCGCGCCGAACGGGAGCTTGCGTAAATACTTTTCGAGCGGCGCTAACCGCGCGAGCGGGGCGGGGAAGAAGAGTGTGAAGTTGATCGTGCTGTGCGCGAAGCCCGCCTCGCGGAGAATGCCGCGCGCGTACCAGGGCGGGAGCAGCACCGCGCCCTCGTCGAACGCGCACGCGCGCACGGTCTTGACCGTGACGGGGTTGAGCGGGTTGTGCTCGAAGAGGAAGAGCAGCCCACCATCTCTGAGCACGCCGCGCAACACGCGCAGGAGACGGCCGTGCGCGGCGCGCGGGATGTGGTGGAAGACGTTGGCGACGAAGACGACGTCGAACTCCGTGTCGAAGGGGATCGACTCGCCGTCGGAGACCGCGAAGGTGACGCTCGCGAGATCGCGGTTACGCTCGCGCGCCGCCTCGATTGACCTGGCGGACACGTCCACGCCGTAGATGTCAGCGGCGGGCAGACGCTCGCGCACGTACCTCTCGCTCTTGCCGATGCCGCATCCGAAGTTGAGGAACTTGATGGGGCGGTCACGCCAGCCGGCGCGCTCGATCTGGCGCGCGACCTCTACGATCTTGTACTCGTCAAAGTGCGACGCGGGGAAGCCCGACACCCGCACCCTCTCGCCGTGCAGCGCCTCGTAGTCTCGCGCGTAGGAATCAAACTCAGCCACCGCCACCCATTCTACAACATCGTTTCGCGACGGCGTGCCGCGCGTCGGGTCGGAGAAGTTTCATGCGGTGGCGCAAATCAGGGTAAAATCAGGCGGAGAGGTGAAAGCCATGTCAGTCCAAATTGATCGCCGCATATTCAGTGTGGACGACTTCTACCGAATGGTGGAGGTCGGCCTGTTGCGGGAGGACGAACGGGTTGAGCTGATCGAAGGTGAGTTAATCAGGATGAGCCCGATAGGAAGTCGCCACGCGGGATGTGTAATGAGACTCAATGCGCTTTTCAGTCAACGCGCAGGCGGTGCGGCAATCGTTCTGGTGCAGAGCCCAGTCCGCCTGAGCGATCTCTCCGAGCCGCAGCCCGACGTGGCTCTGCTCAAGCCGCGCGCGCACTTTTACGCCGCGCGTCATCCGACGCCCGCCGATGCCCTCCTCATCGTCGAAGTGGCGGACACGACCATCGGCTACGACCGCGTTGTGAAGGTTCCGCTCTACGCGCGGGCGGGTGTGCCTGAGGTGTGGGTCGTTGACTTAGAGAATGAAGTGGTCGAGACCCACGCGCAGCCGCGCGAGGGCGAGTACGCGTCGCACGAGCGCGCCGTGCGCGGCGGGACGTTCGAATGCCTTGCCCTCGAAGGAGCGCGCGTCGCGGTTGACGACATACTCGGTTGAATCGTCGTCGTCGTGGAGACGATGGCGCGCGGCGGTCGTTGAAACCTCATACTCAAGCTCTAAATCAAGCCTATTCAACCCGCGTGCCTTGCCGGTCGCCGCATCCTAACCGTGCGGCAGGCTCGTAATCTCTTTGGTCGAGAAGATCGTCGTGCCGTTGCCGGAGCCGTTGAAGGGCGGATCGTAGATCACAATGACGCCCATCTCCATCGAATCCGCGTTGACCTGCATGACGACTTCGGCGCGCGCCGCCTCGTTCGCGCTCAGGCGAAGGTGCCTGGTCCTGGACGTTTTGAAGCCGGGGGAGGCGACCTCAAAGGTGTAGTCGTCCGTCGCCGGGATTGGGAAGCTGAACGTGCCTTCCTCCGTCGCGGAGAGGGAAAGTTTTTCTTTCGTGCGTTCATTCGTGAGCGTCAACGTCGCGCCAACGATGACCGCGCCGTTCGGGTCGAGCACCAAGCCAGCGAAACTGCCCGACGTCGCTCGCGACGGCGCGCGCTTAAGCGTCAAGCCTTGCACGACCGTGCAGGCTTTCTCCTTCCGCGCCTTCGTCTGCCCGCCCGCGAACGTGAACAGGCTGATGATCGCCGCGAGCGACGCACCGGCGACTCGCGCCACGCGCCTGCGCGCCGCACGTAAGCCGACGGGGCAGTCGCGTGTGATGACCGAGCCGTCAGCGGGGCGGTAGAGCCTGCCGCAGACGCGCCCCTCCGTGCGCGTGACGAGGGCGCGCGCTTCTTCCGCCCTCAGCTCGGAGAAGTTATAGACGCGCAGGCTGCACTCGTGGCAAAACCTCACGCGGGCGTCGCCCGTCATGCCTTCCCAACTGACTCGACACGGCGTGGCGACGCGCAGGCTGCGGAGCGGATCGTTAGACATACGCACGGCGGCTCCTCGAAATTTACTCGAACGCCCCGGTGTGATGCCGCCCCGGCAGGCAAAGGCTGCCCGCGCGCCGCGTCCCAGCCCGAAAACTCGATTTTCCGGTCAAAAACGAAGAATCCGACCTTGCGGGCGGCTATTTTTCCTGTCCCGTATCGCGATACTGAAGCTTCGTATCGCGATACAAAGGCAAAGTATCGCAGTACGAAGGCTTTGTATCGCGATACAAAAGCAAAGTAGCGCGTTACTGAAGCTTCGTAGCGCGATACTGAAGCTTTGTATCGCGCTACGAAGGCTTCGTATCGTGCTACAAAGGTCGCGTATCGCGATACGAAGGTCGTGTACCGCGATACTTTACTTCAGTATCGCGCTCCCGAAGCCCTATATCGCGATCCAGCGGTCGGGGATCGCCATTCCGAAGCCGTGAGACGCGCTTGTTCCTGTGAAGACGGGCATCCGGCTAGCCTGTGCGTGCTCCGAGCCCGCCTGGTAAGTATCGCCTTCATTCGAGCACGAATAGCGGCACGATTTCTGTTCGCGCTCTCGCGCTCAATGCGGGCAGGATGCGCGCGCTCCCAAGGGGTGTGGGTCGCGTATGGGTGCGGCTTTGCCGCGCGCGGCGCTTCCGTTACTATCCGCAACACCG
>JBJMGS010000289.1:0-3071 GCA_045807785.1 Pyrinomonadaceae bacterium | reverse complement strand
GCGCAACCTGTGAATGCTGTTGGTCACAACACCCCAGATGAGTAGCTCCTGCTCGCCGTCAACTTCTATCGGCGGGTACGCCGGATTGTCCGCCACGAGGAGGAATCTTCCGCCTTCCGCCATCAACCGCTTGATCGTCATCTCCCCGTTGATGCAAGCGACGACTACGTCGCCGTGCCTCGGTTCGAGCGAGCGGTCAACGATGAGCCTGTCGCCGGAGTGAATCTCGCCCGCCATCGAATCGCCCTCGACGCGGACAATGTAGGTCGCCAGCCTGTTGGTGATGAGCCAGTCGTTGAGGTCGATCTCGCGCTCGACGTAGTCGCCCGCCGGGGACGGAAAGCCCGCCGGTACAGAGCATAGGTAAGCCGGTACGGAGACGGGCTCCCCCGCCTCGATTTCAAAGATGGCAGTAACCACCAGCCTGTGAGCCGACGTGCCCATACCCATTTTTCCTACAGCGAAAGAGTCTCCTGCGGCGCATCTTGCCTGAGAAACATTGTTTCAGGCAAGAAAAATTTATAAAATAGCCGAGTTAGAGGGAGCTGAGAGAGTCAGACCAGAGAGGAGAGGGGTCGTTATGTGTGGTCGTTTTACGCTCCGCCGCCCGGATAAGGTACGGATCGAAGGGGTGAGCGCAGGCGATTTCGCGGGGGCTGGCGCGCGCTACAACGTCGCGCCGAGCCAAGACATTTTAGGCGTCATTCAGACGAACGAGGAGCGGCACGCGCTCCGTTTTCAGTGGGGCTTGGTCCCGTCGTGGAGCAGGGAGCCGATGGGGTTCATCAACGCGAGGGCAGAGACCGTCGCCGAGAAGCCGAGCTTCTGGGAATCGTTCAAACGCCGCCGCTGCCTCATCCCCGCGGACGGGTTCTACGAGTGGCGAAGAGAGGGGCGGGCGAAACAGCCATTCTACTTCCAGATGAAGGACGAGGGAGTGTTCGCCTTCGCCGGGCTGTGGGACACGTTGGGCAAGGACGGCGACCCGGTAGTATCGTGCGCCATCATTACGACCACGCCGAATGATCTGGTCGGCACAGTTCATGACCGGATGCCGGTGATACTCAGTCCGAGCGACTTCGGCACGTGGTTGAGTGGCGAAGCCGACCCCAACGAGTTGCGGGAGCTGCTCGCGCCGTTTCCGGCTGAGTATATGCAGGGCTACCCCGTGGGACAGGGCGTGAACAATCCCGGCGCGGACGGGCCGCACCTCGTCACACGCGGGTAGCCGCCGCCGCCGCTACCGAAGGCCGATCCTCCGCGCGTCACCCACGGCCGCGCACGAGCGTCGGAGCGCGTCCCGCGCGTCAACCGGGCGGCGAACTTTGTGCGAGGTCGCGACGGATGGTCTCATGGCGACTGCTCTGACCTTGGCGGGGCGTGGACGTCGTGGTGCATTCGGCGGTGACGGCTTCGGCCCGCCCCGGCGCAGGCGCATGCGGTTGAGCAGTCGGCGCAGCAGTGCGACGGCGAGGATGATAAGTATCAGTTCGCCCGCGCCGAACAGACAACCCCTCTCCGCCGAGACTCCCAACGCAGGAATGAGCGGACGCGCCAGTAAGATCACCAATTCCCTCCATATGAAAATAGGGCGGCAAGACACCTCGGTGTTTGCCGCCCCTCGTTTTCACCTCAGTTAAAGGGCAGGTCGAATGACGCCCCCTCTCGGCCGCCTTCATGCGACCGTTGTCTCATGTCTGGCGTCCAGATCGTGAACATCTTCGGCAGTTGCGACCGCCCCGGTGGCCCCTTCCGCATCTTCAAATTCGGTTAGATCGCGGATGACATCTTGATAACGCTCGCGGTCTTCTTCGAGCGTGTCGGCAAGTGAGAGCGTCCCGCCGAGCGCATCCGCCGTAGCCTCGTCTTCGCCGGTAAGCTTGTCGGTGTTAGCAATACTATTCATAGAGAAGTGATCCTTTCGCCGGAGTAAAAGTGTGAACGTCGCCGGGTCATAGAGACGCCGAGCCGTGCGCTGTCTTGGCGCGGTGGAGATGCCCCTTCAGGCTACTGCGCGTCACGCCCAGGCGTTCAGCCGCGCCGCGCATCGTGCCGCCCGCCGCGCATCTCGTGGCCTCGATGCTGCAACGCTTGGCGCGCGACGCCCACTCCCTGAAAGTCTCGCCGCGGCGCAGGAGACATATCTCCAGCGGCAGAATGATGTCGCCCTCGTCAGCCATTGACCGCAGGGCACTCTGTAGCGCGAACGCGTCGCCACAAAACGCTTGGCAGCTGTCAGCCCCCTCTTCCGTTAAAGCGGCGGGCGGCGGCGTCATAAGAGGTTCGCTCGCGCGTATCCTGTTCAGCGCCGCGGCGACCAATTCAATGGTGATCGGCTCGCCGTCGGTCACGTAACTGATCAGCTCGTACATCAGGTTACGCAGCACGCGGATGTTGCCCGGATAGTCGAAGTCGCAGAGCAGTTCGACCGCCCCCTGTTCGATGCGGTACGGCTCACTCTGTTCCGAGTGGTCGGCGACCGCGCAAGCCGCTTCTCGCAGGTAGTGATCAATGAGTACCGGGACGTCTTCGCGCCGCTCGCGCAGAGGGGCCACTTCAAACGTGAGCACGGCGAGGCGGCAGTACAAGTCTTGGCGGAACTCGCCCCGCCGAACCATCTCCGGCAGCCTGCGCGACGTGGCGGCGACGATCTGCACGTCGCACTGAATGTAAGAGTTGGTGCCGAGCCGCTTGATCTGCTTCTCCTCAATCGCCTTCAGGAGTTTGTTCTGTACAGTCACAGGCACGTCCCCGATCTCGTCGAGGAAAAGGATGCCGCCGTCCGCCTCCTCGAACAGCCCCTTGTGTTCGCGGTCGGCTCCGGTGAAAGCACCCTTGCGGTAGCCGAACAGCTCGGCCTCGACGAGCTGCTCTGGGAGGTTCGCACAGTTGAGTTCCATAAACGGTTTACCGGCGCGCGTAGACCTTTGATGAATCTGCCGCGCCGCCAGCGTCTTGCCAGTGCCGGTTTCGCCCGTAATCAGGATATTGAATGGGAAACGGGCGACTCGTTTAATGTCGGCCTGCAACTGGCGCGCTTTATCACTCGTTTGGTGACGGAAGATAAGCGG
>JBJMGS010000288.1:0-16913 GCA_045807785.1 Pyrinomonadaceae bacterium | reverse complement strand
GGCGGAGATTTCCCGAGCTTTTTGTTGCAGACCCTGGACGAGCGGGCGGAGGCCGTGCGGCTTTTGCAGCTTCTGCCCGAGCTGCTCCAGTTCGATGGAGAGGAGCGCCATCCGTTGATTAAGATCGTCGTGGAGTTCGCGGGCGATCCGCTTGCGCTCTTCCTCCTGCGCGTTAATCAGCCGCCCGGTCAGGTTGGTGAGCGCCTCTTCCGTGCGCTTGCGCTCGGTGATGTCGATCATGAAGCCGCGGATGGTTTTCGGCTGCCCGCCCTCGCGGATCACGCTGACCAGATCGTGGAGCCAGACGACGCGGTTATCGCGCGCGATCATCCGGTATTCGAACTCGAAATTATCCAGCCCCTCCGAATATTTGAGGCAATCGAGGAAGGCGCGCTCCCTGTCATCGGGATGAATGTGAGAATTCCAGAAACCGGGTTCGTACCACTGCTCATTCGGATAGCCGAGCATTTTCACGGCCTGCTCGCCGACATACGTGAAGCGCCCGTCCTCGACATCAGCCTCCCACGGCAGGATGTTCGTCACCTCCAACAGGAGACGCAGCCGCTCACCACTCTTTCTTTCCGCCTCGCTCGTCCATTTATTTAAAGAGGTGTCCTCGTGGGTCACGAGGATGCGGGAGGCGCCGGGCACATCCAGGCGCGCCGCGTGAACCAGCACGAGCCGGGTGCCGGACAGGCGGTGACAGACACACTCTTTTTGAAACTCTGTCTCCCTGCCCGACAGGATTCGACCGACACCCTCGACGATAGCGGCGGCTTCCCCGGCGGGCGCGCCCGAAACCTGCTTGCATATGTCGATGTAATGAAGCCCGACCCCGTAGAGGTGATGGACGAGGCCGTTTTGGGTCGCTAATTGCCGCCACGCCCCGTTGACGTAAAGAATTGTCCCGGCTTCGTCCAGCAACGCCGCGCCCGAAGCGCAGGCGTCCAACGTCGCCCGCAAATAAAGCTCCCCGGCATTAGTTCCATATGCGCCCGGCACGACGCCCGCATATGAGTGGTACTCGACCCTTTCTTGTTCAAGGTTATTAGCCATAGGGGAGAGGCTCATTAATTCCTCTTAGTTTGTTGAACTGCTAAGTTGTTTGAACTGCGACCCGTTCAGAAATCCGCCCCGTCTGGATTGATCAACGGGCTGAAACCTTCAGGACACCGAGATGGCATGCTGACTTCCGATCCTCGCCTTCGTCATCGCTTCGGCATACGCCACGTGTGACAGCAGGTTGTGATCAACCTGCTGACGGGCGCACAGGAGGCCGATTGAGCCGAGCAGCACCGCAAAGTTCTCCGAGTTCAAGTGCTTGATCCAGGCGTCCGCCGTCTCCCATTCCCCGATCAAAGCGAAAGTGTTCTCGTCGTCCGACTCCTCGTAGAAGCAATATCCCAGACAACCCTTCTCGCGCTTGAGCGGATCGATCAGTGACGAGATGGTCTGGCACAGTTCCTTCCGGTTTTCCGGACTCACCGTGACTCTCGTCAGAATAACTATCGTGTTGTCTCTGCCCGTCCTGTCCATCTTGACACTTCACCTCCGCCTTAAGACCTCTGTTCAAATTGTCCACTTAATTATGAGACCGGGACTGCCGACAGCATTCGCGCCGAAACCAACGAACTGCCATCTAGGTATCTGGATACGTACTAAGCAATTGATGTGCGCAAACCAGTGGGGCCGCGGCGCATCCCGCCGAAGATATTTAGTTGCCGAAAGATAGCTTGTGACACATCCGACAAATCTTTAAGTCGGCGGATGGCATTAATCCCACGGGATGCCGTGGCACCCTCAGTATTCTGCGGTTATGGGCATGAGGATAGAAGACGTGTGACTCTGGTGTGGCTGAATCCGACCGCTGTTGGCAGTTCTCTAAGGACGGATGCCAGGACTAAGCATGAGGCGGCGCGCTCGCGTCAGGACAAGTGGCGACACGCTCTTTTGAGCGTACCTGTCAAAATTGACAGGCACAGTTCCGACTCATTCTGTTTTATTGTAGCCGTCAGCCGGGGGCGAAAGAGGGTGTCGCCCCGTGTGTTAATAAAGCGGCCGAGAGAGTCCGCGTTGGTTTAATCAATCTGTCCGATGGTGGCCGGCGCTGGTGGGCAGCCGGTTTCAAAAATAGGCGTGTGACCGTAGAGGAATGGTCACACGCCTCTTTTTTTGCACTGAGGAAGCGAGGCGGGAATGCCGCTCGTTCGCACGGGCCTCTGATCTCACATACCCGGTCGAGGGCCGGCCCGGTCGCGGCTCAGATCACGCTCTGTTGCCTCTGGATGCCCAGTTTGGACATCCGTGTGCGCAGGGTGCTCGGGTGAAGTCCGAGCACGCTTGCCGCCCCTTGCGGCCCCTCGATTCTCCAGCCCGCGTAGTCGAGCACACTCGCGATGTATTCCCGCTCCATCTCTTCGAGCGTTTTATTTAATGTCAACTGCCCTTCAACGTCTAACAGCTCTGGAATATTCGTGATGTGGAGCACCGAGCTGCCGTTATTGATGACGGCACGCTCGATCACGTTGGCGAGTTCCCTCACGTTCCCCGGCCACTTGTAGTTCCTTAAAGCGTTCAGCGTGGCGGGCGAGACCGACGTGATCACTTTCCCCATCTTCTTCGAGAACTTGCTCACAAAATGTTCGACCAGCAGCGGGATGTCTTCCTCGCTCTGTCTGAGCGGTGGCATGGTGATGGGGAACACGTTCAGGCGATACCAGAGGTCTTCGCGGAAGACGCCATTCTGCACCTCCTTCAGCAGGTTCCGGTTCGTCGCCGCGATGATACGAACGTCCACCTTGATGGTCTTGTTGCCGCCCAGGCGTTCAAACTCACCCTCCTGTATTACCCGGAGCAACTTCCCTTGTGATTCGAGCGGCAGCTCACCAATCTCATCCAGGAAAAGGGTCGCGCCGTTGGCCAACTCGAAGCGCCCTTTCTTGAGGCCGGTGGCGCCCGTAAAAGACCCCTTCTCATGCCCGAACAGCTCGCTCTCGATGACCGAGGCGGCGAGCGCCGCGCAGTTGACCTTGACGAGCGGGTAGTTACGCCGCTGGCTCCCGCTGTGGATGGCACGGGCGACCAGCTCTTTGCCGGTTCCGGTCTCGCCCGTGATCAGCACGGTCGAGTCTGTCGGGGCCACCTGTTCGATCTTGCGCAGCACGTATTTGATGGCGTCGCTGCGGCCCACGATCTCGCTGAAGTTGTGCTCCAGCTTGATCTCCTCCCGGAGGTAAATGTTCTCCTCCTGGAGTTGGTTCTTCAGCCGGCTCACTTCTTCAAGGATTGTATGCATAGCATCTTCCGACTCCTTGCGAGCGTGGATGTCAATGCACGAGCCGATGAAGCCGATGAAGTCTCCGCCGGACGAGAAGCGGGGCGTGCCGATGTCCAGCACCCAGCGGAACCCGCCGTCGGCGCACCTTAGACGGTACTCTATATTGAAGGGTTCTCGGCGGTCGAAAGCTGAGTTGAAGGTTTCGCGACAGTGCGCGTAGTCATCCGGGTGGATGCTGTCGGCCCAGCCGTTGCCGAGTTCCTCGTCCATGCTGCGCCCGGTGAACTCAAGCCACTGCTTGTTGAAGTAGGTGGAACGCTGATCAGCATCGGCCACCCAGATCATGACCGGGGCGGTGTCGGCCATCTCCCTGAAACGTGTCTCGCTCTGGCGCAGCGATTCCTGCGCCAGCTTCCGCTCGCTGATGTCGATGTTGACGCCGATGAATCGCTCGGGCTCGCCCGAAGCTAAGCGGATGAGACGGCCCGACGAAGACAGCCAGATCACTCCGCCGTCGCGCCGGACGATGCGGAACTCGTTGTAGTACTCCTCGCCCCCGGCCATCACCTCGCTGACCTTCAGCAGGAAGGAGTCGCGGTCTTCGGGATGGACGAAATCTAAGAACCTTTCGTGCGTCGTCGCGCCGTCGTTCGGTTCGAGCCCGAGCAACTGCCAGACCATCTCCGACCAGACCGACTCGCCCGTCCGCGCGTCCCACTCCCACGTGCCGACGCGCGCCGCCAGCTGCGCCCGGCGCAAGCGCCCTTCGCTCTGGCGCAGCGCCTCTTCCGCGGCCTTGCGCTCGGTGATGTCCTGCACGGCGCCGATGATGCGACTCGGTCGCCCCGCCTCGTCCATGTCGAAGACGGCGTGCTCCTGCACCACGCGCTCGGCCCGGTCGGCCCTGACGATGCGGTGCTCCAACTGGTACGGCCTCCTCTCGTCGCGGGCCGCGCTAAACTCATCACGGATTCGCTGCCGGTCGTCCGGGTGGACGTGCCGGAAGAACAGCTCGCTCGACACCTCGACCGCGCCGGGCTCGTAGCCATAGATGCGATAGACCTCATCCGACCAGGTGAGCGGGTTCTTTTCGACGTCCTCCGAGTGCGAGAGATCAACCTCCCACGCGCCGAGGCTCGCCATCTGGCTCGCCTGCGCCAGCCCGGCCTCGCTGCGACGGAGCGCCTCGTCCGCGACCTTGCGCTCGGTGATGTCCTGCAAGGCACCGCTCATGCGACTCGGTCGCCCCGCCCCGTCCACCTCCACGTCGGCGTGTGCCTGCACCACGCGCTCGACGCCGTCGGCCCTGACGATGCGGTACTCCAGTTTGTACGACCTCCCCTCATCGAGGGCCGCGCGGAGCGCCTCCAGGACTAGCTGCCGGTCGTCTGGGTGGACGTGATGGTAGAACAGCCCGCTCGACACCTCGACCGCGCCGGGCTCGTAGCCGAAGATGCGATAGACCTCATCCGACCAGACGACCGGGACCTCGATGATGTTGTCCGAGTGCGAGAGGTCTGCCTCCCACGCGCCGAGGCTTGCCATCTGGCCTGCTTGCGTCAGCACGGCCTCACTGCGCCTGAGCGCCTCCACCGCGCGTACCCGCTCGGTCACGTCGCTGAACAGCACGGCTACGGTGCTGCTCCCCGCCTCGCCGAGACGGTAGGTGTAAACCTCGTACCACTTATTCAGCGGGGCTGCCCAGTCGATGAAGCGCATGGGCTCGCCCGTCGTGGCGACCCGCCCGTAATTCTCAAACCAGACCTCTTCCAGCGCGGGTGCGAACTCGCGGATGCGTCTGCCGACCACGTTGCTCCAGCCGGTCTGCCGCTCGAAGGCAGGGTTCGTCACGCGGAACAGGAGATCGACCGCGCGCCCTTCGCCGTCGAAGAGCACGTCGAAGACGGTAAAGCCTTCGTCCATCGAGTTGAAGAGCGTGCGGTATTTTTCCTCCGATTCGCGCTCGCCCTCTTCCGCACGCTTGCGCGGGCTGATGTCTTCGATGACGTTGATAAAGTAGAGGGGTTTGGTAGAGGTCTTGCTCCTCATGAGCGAGATCGTCAGGTTGATCCACACCAGTGAGCCGTCTTTGCGGACGTAGCGCTTCTCCAGCGAGGAGGTCTCGATCTCGCCCGCGAGCAGGCGGCGGTGCTGTTCGAGATCGGTGTCGAGGTCTTCCGGGTAGGTGATCTCCTGGAACGATTTGGTGAGCAGTTCCGCGCGCGAGTAGCCGACGATGTCGCACAGCTTCTGGTTCACCATCAGCCAACGACCGTCGAGGGCGACGTGGGCCATCCCGACCGCCGCCTGCTCGAACGTGGCGCGGAAACGCTTCTCGCTCTCCCGCAGGGACTCTTCGTTCCCGATGCGCTCGCTGATGTCGCGCACCACAGCCAGCAGCACGTCTTTGCCCCGGAGGTGCACGCGCTTCAGGTTGACCTCGACCCAGAACAGGCGGCCCCGCGTGTCTCTGGCGCGCCACTCGAAGAGCTGGGGCTCACCCGCCGCCGCCTTCTGGACGAGATGCATCGCCGCTTCCTGCGTGTATGGCGGCTCGTTCAAGCTGAGTTCAGTCGCGTTGAGACGCCTGGACTCCTCGCGAGTCACGCCGTACATCTCGCACATCTGTTGATTGACGTCGAGGATGACGCCCGTCTCGATGTCGTAGATGAAGATGGCGTCGCTCGCGGCGTTGAAGATGGAGCGGTAATTGGCCTCGGACTCTTTGATCGCCTCCACCGCCCACTTGCGCTCGGTGATCTCACGAACGACGCTCAGGATGTTTTCGCCGCTGCGGACGATGCGCGCTTCATAGAATCGCTTCATGCCCCCGATGTCGAGCTCGTACTCGACGACCTGTGGCTCGCCCGTCTCGGCGACGAGCCGGAAGCTCGCGAGGAAACGCTCGGCCAACTCCGGCGGCAACACGTCTCGCAGGTTCTTACCGAGAAACACGTCGGACGAGACGAGCAGATCGTTCGGGTTGGCGGCGTGGTAGTCGAGATAGACGCCCTCGCGGGTCTGGAGGAACATCAGGTCCGGCACGGCTTGCAGGATGGCCCGATTTCTCTCCTCGGACTGACTCCGTGCAACTTCGGTAGCCTTCTTCTCGGTAATATCTATCGACACGCCGCGCAGGCCGGTGACCTTTCCGTTCTCGCCGACGATGGGACTCAGATAGGTTTCGACCCACACGAGGTGGCCGTCTTTCGCCCTCCAGCGGAATTGGGTGACGGCGTCCCTGCGGGTCGCGATAACTGTTTCGCTGTCGCGCGCCACCCGCTCCCGGTCTTCTTCGGGCATGATAGTCAGGCCGAAACCGGGCGACTGCGACACCCACTCGCTTGGCGTGTAGCCCAACATCTTCTCGACGTGGTCGCTGATGAACGTCGTTCTTCGCTTGTCTGTGCCCGGCTCAAGCATCGTCTCCCAGACGATGCCGGGGACGTTCGAGACGATCTCACCCAGGTGGCGTTGTCCAGACTCGGCCAGACCGGCGTAGCGTTCGCGCTCGCGCTCGGCCAGCCTGCGCCGCCTCTGGACGACCAGTAGCAGGACGACCAGCGCAACTTCGAGGATGCCCACCGCGACGAGCCCGGCGACGTACCACTTGTAGCGCTCCCAGAATGTGATCTCGCGGAACCGGACGATGCTGCCCGGCGGGAGTTCCTGCTCGGTGAGTCCCCAGCGGCGCAACTCCCGCCAGTCGAACACTGCTATGTTAGGAACCAACTGCGGGATGATGTCTCCCGGCTTCTGGCCGGAGAGGATGCGTATGATCATCTCGCCCATGCGCTTGCCCGCGGCCTCGAAGTCGAGCGAGCTGCCGCCGACCGCCCCCGCGCCCACATAGGTCGGCGAGATTCCGTAGATCGGCGCGCGCGACGTGGGCGCGACTCTGGAGATCGTCTCCGGCCCGGAGTAGGTGTTGCCCGCGCTGTCCGTATAAAACGAGACGAAGAGGACAACGCTCTTTTCCGGCAGGGCTGCCAGATTGTCCTTCAACTCGTCGATGGTCAGGTCGTGGAGGTAAGTGACCTCCAGCTTGCCCTCGTACTTGCGCAACTCCCGCTGCGCCTGCTCTCTCATGAACGTGTCCTGAGAGGCTTTGCCCGAGACCACCATCACTCTGCGCGTCTCAGGCTGGAGAGCGAGCGCCATGTCTAACGTCTTAGAGATGTCGGCCTTCGCCCACACGCCGGTGACGTTCGGCCACAGGCGACGCACCGTCTCTTCGGTCTCGTCGTAGAAATAGTAGATTTTGGGTGTGCCGTTGAAGAGCTCAGACTCGTGTCTTGTCAGGAAGTTCAGCGCGGGCGCGCCCAGTGTGATGATCAGGTCGAAGTGTTCCCCTTCGTATTTCCGCCCCAGGTAGCCGACCAGTTCATGGTCGTACTTGTCGGTCGGGATTCTCATCCCCTCCTGAATCTCGTAGAAGAATTCGACGTGTGCCTGCCCGCCTTCCTGCATGGCCGAGCGCATGCCCTGGTTAAAGAGCACCACGCCGGGAAGTGATAAATCATACGAGCTGAGAACCAGCACTTTTTTGGCAGGCGTCTCGGCGCGGGCCGTCGCCGCCGACAGCAGCAGCGGCGTCGCCAGCAGCAAGATAAGGACGAGCGACGGCCTGACGCCCCGTAGCGCGCCGGACTGCGGTGTGAGTCTAAACATTCGACGGCAGGATAGACGCAGATTGACCTTGCGATGCGTAAGGTTCTGAAGAATGCAGCAAGAGAGTCTCATCGATGCACCCGATAAGCCTCTTAATCCTACGGCGCTTTGGAGGTTTTAACTCAGGAAAAAAGGGGTATTCGAGGACCTTTTCACGGTACAAACAGCAAGGTGGGCGTAGTATATGCTGAAACGTACTGAACCGCACACAATATTTTCGACTTTCACGGTCAGCAACCGCGGCGGGGCTCACGGCCTGACTTACCCACACCGCGGAAAGAGCGATGCCCGGTCGCCGTCGTGCGGGCTCAAGCGCGCAGTTGCCCTGCCACTTCAGGCAGTTGCCCTGCCACTTCAGAACGCCTCTCCCACGCCGATTGCCAGCGTCCGCCCTTCCCTGCCGAAGGCGAAGTCGATGCGGTAGTTGATGTGGTTCTTCTTGTCGAGTTTGAACCGGAGGCCGACGCCCGCGCCCGGCAGCAGACCGTCCATGCGGAGATCGTTCCAGCCTCTGGCAACCCCGCCGAAGCCGCCGAACGCGGTGAAGCCCAGACGCTTCCGCCAGTCGAGCCGGTACTCGGCCTGCGCGGCGAACATGCGCCGGTTCTGAAACTGGCCCGTTGTGTAACCGCGCACGTCGCTGTTAAAGCCGTAGAGGCAGAGGTCGTAGAAGGGGACGCTGCCGTTGGCCGTGCAGGCCATCGCGCGGTAGGCCAGCACCTGACGGGGGGCGACCTCGTGGAACCCGTTATACGCGATCTTGTAAACCTGATACTCGCGCCGGCTCCCCCACGCCTGATCGAAGAAGTCCGCCGTGAAGTCTAAGAGCGTGCCCTTGGTCGGGTAGAAGGTGCTGTTGCGTCGGTCGCGCTGGAGGTGGAAGCCGAGCGCCGCTGAATTCGACTTGATGTCAATCGCCGGGACATCGAAGCCACCCTCGGGCCGGACGCCGTCAATGTTCGCCGTCAGGCGACGGAATTGGTAGCGCGGGCCGATGAAGAAGTCGCGCCCGACATTGCGCAGCACCTCGCCGAAAAATATCTTGCCCCCCATGCTGAGTGGGACGGCGACGGCCGGTCTGCCCGGGATACGACCGACGCCGTAGAAGTCGAGGTTGGCACGCCCCGACGCCACCGCGAAGGTCGTCTGGTACTTGTTCTCCTTCAGGTAGAGCCTGCTCGCGACGGCCAGGCCGCGCGTGCCGTTGCCCGTGTACACGCCTTCGGCCCCGGCCCAAGAGGGGGGCGAGACTTCGTCCTTCTGATCAAACTTGAAGACATAGCCGACGATCAGGATCAGGCCGGAGCCGAAGGCGGGACTTGAGATCGGGATCGGCGCGATTACCAGCGAGCCGCGTTTCTCGCCCTTCTTTTTTGCATCGTCCTTCTTATCTGCATCGTCCTTCTTTTTGTCATCATCTTCCTTCTGCCCAACTTGAGCAGAGGCCGCAGGTGCTTCTTCGCTCTGTCCCGCCGGGGCAGCCTTCTTATCGGGCGCGCCAACCGCCCCGGCGGGCGTGGGGGTCTGGCTCTGGCCGAAGGCGAAGGGGACGCCCACCGTGATAGAGCTTGCGACGAGGAAGTTAACTGCCAGGGCGCGACAGAGGACGCCAAACTTCGAGACGCTCACACCTGTCTCGCCGGAGGATTTCCCGTTGCCATTTGATAGACTCATTGCTCGCCCCTTCCATCTGACCTTCGAGAGATCACCCGTTTAGAAACGCGCGCCGCAGGCGTTAGGAGTGCTGCCCGTCGTCTCCCACCCTCTAACGCCTGCGGACGCGGCGCCCCCCCGGAGCTGCCCCGCCACTGGGCGGCTCACGAAAGGAGGCACCGAGAGAAGCTGACCGCCGACTGCGCGGCATGGTTAAGACCACCCGCTGCATTCGCCGCAGCGGCGTCGCTCCTCGTTATCTTTTGCTAACGCCGGCGACCACCGCCGCCGCCTCTCATACCGCCACCGCCCCTCATACCACCACCGCCCCCTCTACTGCCGCCCATGCTGCCCGCGCCGCCTCCGCGGTAGCTCCCGGCGTTGCCCGCACCCCGGTTGCGGTACGCGCCATAGTCGCTCGCGCGTTGCGCCCCTTCTGTGCGGGTAGACCGGTCGCGCTCAAGATTCTTGAACGTCGAAGAGTCAAACTGCGACGGCTTGGACAAGGACTCTCTGATCCGTTCGCCTCTCGCGCCGTCCGCTCCACCCGGCCGTGCGCCTTCGTTCCTCACCGTGTCGCGCACCGTCTGGTCAGGCTTATTGACGGAGTTCCAACTGCCGTTATCCCACTTGCTCCAGTTGCCGCTCTGATCGCGGCGGTAGGCGCTGCCGTCCTTACCGGCATAGACGTTATCGCCGTTGCTGCCGACGAAGCCGCTTCCCCCCTCGCCGCGGCGGCTTACAATCCCGCCCCCTTCGGTGCGGGTCACGCGCGTGGTGTTCCCCGTCTGGTTATTCGTCAGCCGCTTGGTGGTCGCCCACTGATCGCCGCGCTGCACGGCGGTCGAGCCCCAGCTCCCGTACACGCCCGCGCCCTGCCGTGTGGCGGCGTAAGTGCCCGTGCGCGGGTTCCACGCCTGCGCCGCGCCGAGCGCCCCGTTCGGCCCGTAAGCGAACGCGCCCCGCGAGTAAGTGCCCGTGTTCGCGTTGTATCTGGCCCCGAAACCGGCGCCGCCGTAAGGGCCATAGATTCTTCCCGCGGTGCCGTACCTGCCGGTGTAGGGGTTGTACCAGGAGCCGTAGCCGTAAGTCCGCCAGTAGGGGTAATAGCCGGGGTAGTAGCCGCCGTACCAGTAGTAGGGCGGGTAATACCAGCCCGTGCCCCAGACGGTGCAGCCCCAGGCGACCATCATTCCCGTGTAACCGGCCCCCGCCGCGAACGTCACCCAATCGTCGTCGTCGTTGTCATCCGGCTCGACCGTCACGTAGGTGACGTTGTAGGCCGGAGAGCTGGCCGGGATGTCGTACACCTCTTTGGGGATGGAAGAGGCGATCTCCCAAGGCCCCTTTGGACTCACGGACGCGAACCAGACGCCCTGAAAGCAGAGGTAGTAAATGTCGCTGAACTTGATGATGTCCTTGTCCGTGTTGACGGCGCGTTGGAGCTGCGTCCCCTCGATCGGCTGGTACTCCGGCTCGCCCTGATAGGCCACGTCGGGCGACTTCACCTCACGCCGGCTAACGCGCGCGGTCTGTGGCACCTGCGCCAAGAGGACGGCTTCCGCCGCCTGCTGTGTTCCGGGAACCGAAGCCAGCACGCGCGAGCGTGGGTGCTCAAGCGAAATCCGCTTGAAGTCCTCGGGCAGGTCGGGCGTGGCAAAGACCCAATCACCGTTCAGGGCTGTAGCCCTGAACCAGCGTCCCGCGACGAGATAGTAAACGGGGCCGTTCGCTCCCAGACGGAAGAGGTCGCTCTCCGTATTGCTCACCCAGAGCAGGTTGGTGCCGGCGACGGCGATGTAGCGCGGCTCGCCGTCGAGCAGGACGAGTTCTGCGGGCTCGGTGCTGAAGAAGACCGTCGGCACTGCGTGGGACGGCTTGCCCGGTAAATTCTCTCTGACGTACTTCCAGTTGTCGTCCGCCGGCAGCTTCGAGAAGCTGTCGGGCAGCGCCCCGGCTGGCCCCCATGGCCCTTTCAGGTCAGAGGCTTTGAGCCACGTCGTGTCGTTGCGCAGGTAGTAGGCTCCGGTCGGCACGTGCTGGAAGAGGTCCCAGTTGGTGTTGACGGCGAACTTCAGATCGTTGTCCTTGATGGGACTCCAGATCGGATCGCCGTCGAAGCCGAGGAGGATCGCGGGCGTCTTACTCGTAAATATTTTCGGTGGGTCGGCTTTGATGCCGGGGGCGTTCTTCGGGATGATCTGGCTCTTATCCATCTGCGAGAGCACGCGGTCGAGCGCGATGAAGCGATCCTCGGCGGGGATCGTCTTATCGATCTCCGTGATCAACTCCTGCGTCTGCTCTTTCGGGAGCTTTGGGAACTTCGACTCCGTGATTTTCAGTACGGAGAACTTGACGAGCCGCTCCGGCAGCGAGACCTCCGTGTCGGCTTCCAGCTTGAGCGTGCCCAGCTCGGGCTTCTTCGCGCCGCTCGGCACGCACGAGGCGGCGGCGTAAGCGACGAGGCGCTTCTGGTCTTCCCAGCTCGCGACCTGCGGCTGGTAGAGCACGATCTGTGCGCCGCTCGGCGTCTCGTAGGCGCGCGGCCAGCCCCTGTCGGCGGGCTGCGCTAACTTCTGTGCGCCAACGGGCGCGACCGTCTGCGCGCCGCCCGTCGCGGTGTGCTGCGCCGCCCCGCTGGTCGTCGCGACCTGTGCGCGGGTCTGTGAAGGTAGAACGGGCGACAGTCCGATCAGACAGACAAGTATGAATGTGGTAGTCAGCCGCTTCATGGCAGTCCTCGCTTTACCCCGGTACGCAATCAGCCAACGACAAGCAGGGCGGCGGCGCTGGGGGTTCATTTCGGGGTTAATTGTATGGACTCATAACGGGGCGTATAACTGTCACTTTTGACAGGCGGCGGGGGAATCCGCCGTGGGTGAGGAGGCGGGCCGCAAGCTGGTTAAGACTTCATCCTCAAGACGCTCTCTCTTCACCCGGCGGGTCTTGTCGCGGGGTACTGCTTGAACATCTTATCCAGGGATTTACTGACCTTCTTCTCAGCCTTTCTCGCGTCTTCATTCATGGCGCTCAGAATGTCCTTGCTGCTGCTCCGGTCGTGGAGCTTGACTCTGGCCGACCCGCGCCAGAGCAGGTCTTTGCCTGTCGCGTCGAAGAGGCAGACGACGAGCGTCCCGACCTCGACATCCCACATCTGACTTTCGACGTGAATGCCGTGTGCGGCCTGTCTCGTCCAGTCGCCCGTGGTCACCCAGTTGGCGGTGGCGACCTGTAAATCTTTCTCCACGGCGGCGAGGTACATCACGCTCATGTCGCCGCCCTGCTCAACCCGACGCAAACCCTTCGCTGCTAGACGCTGCTCGATGCCTGTCTTGATCTGTTGGTCAATGAGCGGATTCCTCGCCGGAGTGCCTTGCGCCCACGAGAAGGTCTTGAATTTTGAGAAGTCACTGTTCCTGGCAAAGTCCACGGCCACTTCCTGTGCGCGCGCGGCGACCGAGACGACGGCGAGCAGGAAGCACAACAGAGCCGGCCTAAACTTCATCAACGTATCCTCCCTCACTGAAGGCGCGCCGCGCGGGCCGCGCGCGCCACATCATTCGATCAATTCTATTGACAGCTGCCGGGGCGGATAACTGTCACTATTAACAGGGGGCGGCGGACGCTCAAGTCGGCCTTGAGTTGAAGGAACGTTCGGCTTTCCCACGCGGCGGCTCAGTTGACGCATGAACGCCGGAGAGCGTCCCTATCTGGATTGGTCGATCACGTTGTCGAGGATCAGCTGATAAGGGTTGGGTGAGATGCTGTGGTAGCCGTAGAACGGCTTGTCGTTGATGATGATCATGAACAGGAGCATGGCGAGAAAGCCCCCCATCAGCGAGATGAGGATGACGTGCAGGCGCGTGTCTTCGACCTTGAAGAAGTAGGCGACGCCGATGCTGATGGCCGCGCCCACCCAGATGACCGCCCACATCACAGCGGAGAGCCCGTTACCGACGGCGTCGATGCGCAGCCGGCGATATTCGAGCAGGTTGTTATAGGCGCTCAGCGTCTCGCCGTGCAGCGCGGCCTGGCCGGGGCCGGCGGGCTCGAACGTATAGAGCCGGGATTGAAAGTCGTCCATGATTCCGGTCCCGCCGTTCAGGCTTTGCCCCCGCCCCTGCTTCTGCGCCGGCCAGGCCTGCTCGATGACGAAGACCGTGTACTCGCGCAGTTTTGCGCGCAGCTCGTCCCGCAGCGGCGGAGGATAGCTGCCGACGTCTCGATACAGCGCCGCGATCGAGGCGGCCTCCTTCGAGACCAGCTCCGCCGCATTCGAGTTCGTGTTCCAGACGCCGACCGCGATCAGGCCGATGGTGATGCCGTAAAAGACGCCAATCGCCTGCACCGTCCCGCTGACCGCGTCGTTGACCTCTTCGTTATAGCGCAGCCGTGGGAGAACCAAGCGTCTCGCCAGTAAAAGGCCGGCGAGCGAGATAGTTTCAACGAACAGCACGATCAGCAGGGCCGCCTGCAACGGCGAGAAGTCATAAAGCCAGATAGGCACGAGTCATCCTTTCCCCGCGTCGCACCTCACACTCGTCTTCAGGCCGCCCCGCTGCCCACGGTGGGGCGCGCGCACGCCCCGTCGGTCGGCGACGGTTCCTGGTGCTCTTCCCAACTGCCGCCCAGACCCTGTAGGTCGCCCTTCCCTGCTAAGGTCTGATCGTCCAAGTCCGGGAAGGTGCGCTTCGCGGAATTCTCCAGCAGGGTCAGCTCTTTGCGCAGCAGCGGCGCGCGCCTCTCCGGCAGCGTCTCGATCAGGTTCTCCAACATCGCCCGCAGACGCCGCATCACCTGGACGCTCTCGCGACCGTACTGGCGGATTTCCGTGACGGACAAAAGCACGAAGTCTTCCCAGTCCGGCGTGCGATAGACGAAGCGCACTTGGCCCGCGGCGTCCGTCTCGCGCCCGTCGGCCAGATAGCGCTTGCCGACATCGCGCAGCAGGTGATGAATCTGGTCTATCGCCAGCACGGCGGTGGTCGGGTCGTTGATGGCCGGCGAGAGCGCCTTGGAGGCGATGTCCACCATGACGCGGAAGGCGAACATCGGGTCTTGCTCCAAGGTGCGTTCGTGGCCGATGGCGACCGAATAGCGCAGGGCGTCGTCCGAGAGTTTCGTCCCGCCGCGAAAGACGTGGAAGAGCGGATCGCCCGCCGCGATGAAGTCGCCCACCTCCGGCACCAGCTCGACCAGACAGTTCGCACGCCCCGCGAGCGACACCAGCCCTTTCAGGTCAAACGCCAACATTGCCCCGTCCTCCTCATTGAGGACGACGCGCTCCGGCTCTTCCTCAAGCCATTTAATCGCCGCGGGCGGCTTGGAATGCCGCTCGTCCAGCGGCCGCGGGTACACGGAGGCGACGACCTCGCGCCCCGACAGGGCGATAGACCGCAAGACGGAACTTGGTCGGAGCATCTTGCCGACGCCATCGACGAAGTAAAGAAAGATGGACAGGTTCAACAGAAAGCCGTAGGCGGCGATATACCCCGTCAGCAACGGCACGGCACCTTCGAGCCGAACCAGGACGCCGACCGAAAAAGTGAAATTGAAGACGAAGAGCGACAGCGCGACCTTCCTGAACGTGTCTCGATAGATGAGGGCGATGACTCGCGGCGTCAGTTGCGCGCTGGCCAGTTGCACGGCGACCAGCACCGCCGAACAGACCAGCACCAACAGTGCGAACATCGAGCTGGCCACCACGCCCATGACGGTTCGCGCCGTGTCGAGGCTGACGTCCATCTCCAACCCGTAGGCGTCCTCCAGACGCGAGAGGAGCGTGACCGACACAAGCCCGGCGACGATGCTCAACGACGGGAAGACCCAGATCGAGTTACGCAAATACAGTCGAACGTGGTATCGCCTGAGCCAGCTCATCTGAGAGCATCCTCCGCAGACGTGTGTCAGACATTGCGCGGGGCAGAGATTAGTCCCGCCGCGTGTCTGGTGCTTGGGCGCGAGTGGCGCGATGCTGCGCCCACGCAGCCCCATGCTTTTGCAGCCCTCCCCGGCAAGACAATCGCCACCAGACACCGGTCTCCGGCTTGAGTTTATTTGTCCGCGGGCGGGCGGGTAACTGTCACTTTTGACAGACCCCGACTGAGACAACTGACAGGGTAGGCGGCGGCCTGCCATGGGCTATGTTTGCGACTCACACGGGGCATCACCCACAGAATCAAATGAAGAACGATATGCGTGAACATCAACTGATTAAGTTGATCAAACGGGCCGAGCGTTTGGAGCAACAGCCCGCCACGGGCGCGAACCACGGCTCATCCGCGCGCGACCAGGCGAGAGAGCAGGCGGCCACAGTCAAAGGCTGGATTGACGAGTCGCGGCAGACTCGCCCGGCACGCTATGAGGAGATCAGACGGCAATTCGGCTGGCCTGAAGGTGAAGGCGACATGGCGCGGTGCGGTATGGCCGGAGAGTCGGGCCAAGGCGGGAAGTGAGCCGCCGGCAGGGTTTAATGAAAACGTCGGGAGGTATAAATGTTTCAGTTTCTTAGGACCGCCGTTCAGTATATCGCGCCGATTTTTGTAATCTGCACGATGCTTAACGTGGGACTGACTCAGAAGCCATCTGCCGTCGCCGGGCATTTGAAGAACTGGCCTTTCGTTCTCAAGATGCTGGTCGCCAACTTCGTCTTCGCGCCTCTGTTAATGGTAGCCGCCTTGTACTTTGCGCCATTCGAACCGGCGCTCAAAGCGGGGCTGCTCATCTTCTGCCTGGGTGCGGGCGCGCCGTTCCTCATCAAGCTGACGCAGACGGCAAAGCATGAAGTGTCGTTGGGCGCAGCAGTGATGATGCTTTTGATGGTCGTCACGGGTGTCTATTTGCCGCTCGTCCTGCCGCTGTTTCTCTCCGGCATCAGCGTGGATGCTTTGGCCATTGCGAAGGCGCTGCTGTTGCAAATGCTGATGCCGATTGGCGTCGGCATGCTGGCCGCCCAGTTTCTGCCTGGACTGGCAAGGAAGGCTCAGCCGTTGACCGGTTGGATCGGGAACGCGGCTATGTACGCGATGGTGTTTGCCACGCTCGTGGGTTACTTCCCGAACTTGCTGAACATTATCGGAACGGGCGCATTTCTCGTCGGGCTGGCGTTCGTGCTGGCGGCGTTCGGTCTCGGTTACCTTGCGGGCTGGGGCAAAGATCACCTTGAGGATGTTGGCGGCCTTGGGACGGCCCAGCGTAACACCGCAGCTGGTGTCATCGTCGCGATCCAAAACTTTAAGGACCCAAACGTCTTCGTCATGCTGACGCTCGCCAACATACTGGGAATAGTGGTGCTCTTATTTGTCGCCAAAGC
>JBJMGS010000287.1:0-2274 GCA_045807785.1 Pyrinomonadaceae bacterium | reverse complement strand
CCGACCGATCTACATTGAAGATGAGAAGAAGACCGCTGAACGCGCCGCGGATCAATTCCACGCACGCATGAATGCGGAACAGTACGAGGCGATGTACGAGGCTACGGGCGAACAGTTCAAGACTGCGAACAGCAAAGAGGCGACCGTGTCCGCGATGAAAGCCACTCGCGCGCGAATGGGTAAGATCGTGGGGGTCACAGAGCACTGGGTTAACTACGTGACGGGCGACCCTATCCCCGTCCGGGCCATCTACAATGTCAAGTGTGAGAAGGGCGAGTTTAGTGAGTGGTTCGCTTTTGCGATGAGCAAGAAGGGAGAGGCTCTGCTAGTCAACTATCAAAACTTTACGGGCTACTCTCCTCCGCCGAACACCAATTCCAAGTAAGCTTCAAATGGATGATTGCCAACCGAAAGGGTAAGGACAAATGAGCACCGCCGAACCGCAACTGAACGCCACCGAGACGAAGCCGACCAACTCCGAGATCGTCGAGAAGCACAAAGAGTTTCTCTTCCCCGCCGTCGCGATGTACTACCAGGAGCCGCTCGCGTTAGTGCGCGGCGAGGGCGAGTACGTCTGGGACGATCAGGGCAGACGCTACCTCGACTGCTTCGGCGGCGTGCTCACCGTCTCGATCGGCCACGCGAACCCGAGGGTCACAGAGGCGATCATCAATCAGGTCAAGACCATCTCGCACACCTCGACGCTCTACGCCAACAAGCCGCAGAGTGATCTCGCCGAGAAGCTCTACCAGATCACGCCCGGTCGCCTGAAAAAATCCTTCTTCACGAACTCCGGCACGGAAGCTGACGACACGGCCATCCACGCGGCGAAGACTGCGACGGGGCGGCATGAGATCGTCGTCCTGCGCCACAGCTACGCGGGGCGCTCGGCGACCGCGCTCTCGACGATGGGTCATGCGACGTGGCGACCTCTGCCCGCGCAAATCCCCGGCATCGTCCACGCGCGCGCGCCCTATTGCTACCGCTGCCCGTTCAAGCTCTCGCCGGAGAACTGCGGGCTCGCCTGCGCCGAAGACATCGAAGAGCTGATCATGACGACGACGACGGGCGAGATCGCCGCCTTCATGGCCGAGCCGATCCTCGGTGTCGGCGGCTTCATCGTCCCGCCCGCGGGCTACTTCGAGCGCGCCGCAGAGATCGCGCGCAAGCACGGCGGACTCTTCATCGCCGACGAGGTGCAGACGGGCTGGGGCCGCACCGGCGACAAGTGGTTCGGCATCGAGCACTGGGACGTCGAGCCCGACATCATCACCTCGGCGAAGGGCCTCGGCAACGGCGTGCCCATCGGCATCACCGTCGCCACGCCGGAAGTCGCGGACAAGTATCCGGGGCTCACCTTCTCGACCTTCGGCGGCAACCCCGTCTCGATGGCCGCCGCGCTCGCCGTCATCAAAGTGATCGAAGATGAGAACCTGCGCCACAACGCTGCAGAGGTCGGCGGCTACCTGCGCCAGCGGCTTGAAGAACTCAAAGAGAAGCACACCGTCATCGGCGACGTGCGCGGACTTGGGCTGATGCAGGGGCTCGAACTCGTCAAAGACCGCGAGACCAAAGAGCCGAACCCGCAAGCCG
Organism: Pyrinomonadaceae bacterium; assembly: GCA_045807785.1. Lineage (GTDB taxonomy): Bacteria > Acidobacteriota > Blastocatellia > Pyrinomonadales > Pyrinomonadaceae > JAIVGV01. Next base: position 681 of record JBJMGS010000287.1, on the reverse strand, counting down.
TGCTCAAAGTCTTCGAGGAGACCAAACGACGCCGCGTCCTCATCGGCAAAGGCGGGCTCTATGGCAACGTCATCCGCACGGGGCTGATGCTCAACTCGACGCGGGAGCACGTGGACGAGTTGATTAGCGCGCTCGACGCCGGGTTTGCGACTATAACCGCTTAGAATCGACGTGAGTTTGCGAGCCGGGAGGAAAGTCTCATGAGCGTCAGTACTTTTGAGGGCGAAGTTGAGAGGGGTCAGATCAAGCTCAAGGCTCCTCTCGATCTTCCCGATCACACGAAAGTCTATGTCGTCGTGCCTAGCCTCAAGGTGGCGGGCAGCGCGCGCATTCACAGCCCGCGCCTCGCACACACGGAACAGGCCGCCCGTTTTGAGATGGAGATCGAAGAGGCTCCGCCGGATGCCGAACTACGATAGCAAGTCCTTCAGCCCTCCCGCGCCGCTCGCGCTCGTAGTTTTACGCGACCCCGAAAGCCGTGCGGTACAGCGGGACGTGCCCATGCTGCTGGACACGGGGGCGGACGTGAGCCTGCTGCCAACGGCTTCTCTATCGGGGCTGGGAGTTATACCCGCTGCGGATGAGCGATTCGAGCTAACTGCGTTCGACGGCACGACGAGTTTCGCGCCTGCGGTTCGGGTCGAGCTGATTTTTCTCGGACAACTATTTCGCGGCGAGTTT
>JBJMGS010000286.1:0-1683 GCA_045807785.1 Pyrinomonadaceae bacterium | reverse complement strand
ATGCGGATGTTTGGGTCGGCGGTCTGTATCTCGATGCGCGCGACTTCGGGCGCTGACTGACTCGTGACAGTGTTGGGCTCGGTCGCGACTGCCGCAGGGTTAATCGTCGTGCGCGGCAAGTTTGCGACTTGAGGCAGGGCGGGCGGCACATCATTCACCAAATTCTTTCCGCCGTGCTTGTTTGGCATGAGACGTCGCAACGTCGGCTTCCCGAGAGTCGGGACGGTCATCGCGCCTCGCGGCGTCAAGTCTTTTACCTTATCCGGCGACGCTGGCATTCGTCGAATCGCCGTCGGCTCGCTTGTGGTGCGCGGAGCTTGGGCGATTTCAGGTGCGGGTTGCGCGTCGCGGCGCGCGTGTTGGAGAGCGAGCGCAAGGGCGATGATCGCGACAGCGAGACTCGCGGCGTATGCCAAGCGGCGAGCGAAGAGCGTGGCGATGAAGGACGAGGGCGAAGAGGGCGTCGGGCGGTCGCGCCTGATCTCTGCGAGCACGGCACTCCTGATCCCGGCGTAGAATTCCGCGCCGAACTCCGGCGGCGCGCAGGCTTCGGCGAGCAGGCTGCGGCTCTCGACGAAACCGGCGGCGAGTGCGCGGCAACCCGCGCACGCCGCGAGGTGCGCCGAGACTTCGCGCGCGCGCGCTGCGTCCGTGTCGTCGGCGACGTGGAGCGGAATCAACTCTTTCGCGCGTGTGCAGTCTATCTGGTTCATTGCGCCGCGCCTCCTCTGCGCGTCAGTCGCTCGCAGTAGTCCCTGATCTTGGCGCGCGCCGAAGAGACCTGCGAGCGCACCGTGACGGCGCGCGAGCCGAGCGCCGTCGCCACCTCCTCGGTCGTCAGACCCTCCAGATCGCGCAGGACAATCGCGGCGCGCTCCTTTTCGGGGAGCGTCTGTAGCGCGCGCCTGACGAGCGCGAGTTGCTGCGCGCGCAGCGTCGAGGCTTCGGCGTCTTCGTCCGCGCGGCGTAAATTCTCAAACGCGGTGCGCTCGTCGCCCTCTAAGTCCGCGTCGTCGAGTTGCTCGCCGCCTGCGGCGCGGCGCTTGCGCGCCAGATCGCGGCAGACGTTGACGGTGATGCGGTAGAGCCACGCCTGAAAGTCCTCGCCCGCGCGGAAGCGTGCGAGGTATTTGAAGAGGCGCAGGTAAACTTCCTGCGCCGCATCGCGCGCGTCCTCGCGGTTGCCGAGCAGACGCCACGCCGTCGCGACGACCCGCCGCTCGGTCTCGATCATTAGGCGCTCGAAGGCGAGCGAGTCGCCGGCGCGCGCGCGTTCGACGAGCAAAGAGAGGTGATCGGCGTGCGCTTCCATGTCGCGCTCGTGGGGCGGCAATTCCCGCGCGCCGGTCATGAAAATGTGTGCGATCTCGGCTGCCATGCGTCGCCCTTTTGCGCCTCTCTCCACTCTGCTCTACTCCGCCGCGCGCGAAAACGTGGAAAACTTTTCCGTGGCACACACGTCTAAGAACTCGACCCGTTCCATTCGTTCGCGTGTGGGCGGGTTGACGCGCGCGGCGCGTGGGCTCTAAAAGTTAGACTTCAAGGCATTCTGAGACACTGAAAGGGACGAGACTCTGCGCGCCGTGCGCGCCGGGTCGGTGACTGGAAAAAGATGCGAAGAACAAAGATCAAACTCGCGGTGGCGCTCTTCGTCGTCGCGACCGTGGGCGGCGTGTCAGCCGT
>JBJMGS010000285.1:0-7088 GCA_045807785.1 Pyrinomonadaceae bacterium | reverse complement strand
GGGCACGACGCCGAAGCGGTCGAGATCAGTGCGTCGCTTGAAGAAGACCAGCTCGAAGCCGAAGCGGCGCCCCCCCACGGTTTTCATGTGACCCGTGTAGTACCACCACTCGGTCTGTGCGTTCGCGTGCGCGTAGAGATCGCGCGGCAGCTCGACACCGGCGTGCTCCGTCCCGTCGCGCAGGGTCGAAGCTTTGCCGACGAGCGCGTCGGCGACATGATCGAAGACGTTTGAGGCGAGCTGCTCGAACGGCTCGACGAAATTAGTGCTCATCAGTTTGAAAGCCCCTTGTCATGATGTGGCGCCTAGTCTGCACGTGTCGGGTGACGAAAGTGTGCGCCTTTTACGGAATGAAGTTTACAGGGAGGAGGGGGTTCTCACGCAAAGGCGCAAAGGCGCAAAGGCGCAAAGGCACAAAGACGCAAAGCATGAGACACGAAGACTTGCCAAACCCTTCTAACTTTCTCATTGTGCCTTAGCGTCTTTGTGCCTCCAGCGTGAGCTAAATTCGCTCGCCCGCCTCGCGTGGCTCGACCAAGATCGTGCGGAAGCTGGCGAGGCGCACGAGCCCCGGCGCGGCGCCCTTCATCTTCGAGACGAACTTGCGTCGCGTGTGGTGTACAGCGACCTTCGCGTCATGCTTCGCCTGACTGAAGTGGGCAGCGAGCTGCGCGGCTTCGACGAGCGTGCGGTGCGGAATTTCTTCGTCGCGCGTGCGCGCGCGCACCACGACGTGCGAGCCGGGATAATCGGCGGCGTGCAACCAGAGGTCGTGCGAGCGTGCGACTTTGAACGTGAGCCGGTCGTTGTCGTGCGCCGCACGCCCGACGAGGATTTCGTAGCCGTCCGAAGAGCGGTAGCGGCGCAAGCCCGTCGTCTGCTCGACCGCGCCCTTCTTTCCGGACTTCGCCCCGCCCGCCTCTTCAAGTCCCGACTCGCGCTGCTGCGGTCGCCCCTTCGCGCGCGGCTGCGACGACTCGAAGGCGGCAAGTGCGTCTGCGTCGCGCGCGGCGGCGATGCGTTCGAGTTCCGCGCGACGCGCTTCGAGCGAGGCGAGTTCCGCGCCGAGGGTCTCGCGCCGTCGCGCGATCTCTTCGGCGGCGCGCTTGGCGCGGGTGTAGCGCGCGAAGCGGCGCGCGGCTTCCTCTTGAAGCGTCGCGTGCTCGTCGATCTCCAGTTCGACCGTCGGCGTGCCCTCGGCGAAATAGTCCGTCAGGCGCACGCGCGAGCCCTCCCGCACGGCGGTCGAAATGTTGGCGAGGAGTAGATCGCCCGCGCGGTTGTGCTCCGCCGCGTCGCCATGTGCGTCGGCGTCGCGCGCGAGGTTGCTTTCGAGCTTCCGCCGTCGCGTGATCTCCTGACGCAGTCGCGCGCTGAGCGACGCCACGCGCGCGTCGAACGTGCCCGCGGCTTCGAGCCGACGGTAATGCTCCTCCAAAGCGGCGGAGAGCGAAGGGAACGACCCGCGACCGATCTGTTCGCCGTCGGCGTGCTCTTCAGGCGCGGCTTCGCCCGGCGCGTGTGCGACGTTGCGCGGCGGTGTCTGGTACGCGTCGCCGATCTGTTGACCCGCGCCGCGCGGCGGGCGCAGCGCGTCGAGGACGCGCCCCGCTTCGTCGAGCAGCAACAGGTTGGACGAGCGACCCGTGAGCTGCACGATGAGTCGGAGCGAGCGCGCGCCGCCGCCCGCGTCCGTCGCGTCGAAAGAGAGACGCACAACGCGCTCGCCCGCGTCCTTCGAGATCGAGAGGAGTCGCGCGCCGCCGAGGTGCTTGCGCAGCGCCGCGACGAAGTTCGAGGGCTGCACGGACTGTTTCTCAAGCTCGCGCAGCTTGCGCGTCGTGAGGTGCAGGCGCGGCTGGTTGGGATCGGCGGAGACGAGCAGCGTGCGCGGCTCGCCGGGGCGGAAGTCCAGCGCGAGCGTCGCGCGCGAGAGTTGCCACACCTTGCCGAGCGCGCGACCGCGCAGCTCCGTCGCAAGCTCTTCGACCACAGCGGCGAGAAGTTGATCGTTCATGGGGGCTGTCAGTGGTCAGTCGTCCGTTGTCAGTCGTCCGTCGTCTGTTGCCGGCGATCATCTGTTTTGCGACGCGCGGGTCTCGTGACTAAAGGTAGCCCGTCGGTCGCGAAAAGCAAACGACAGACAACTGACCTCTGACAACTGACAGTCTGCCAAAAAAAAGCTCCGCGCCGATGACGCGGAGCACGGACTGTTGACGAGGTTGTACCGGCTATTCTTCGTGGACGACGCAGGTGCGCGAGAGGCGGTCGTGCGCGGCGCGACCTTCGGAGCCGAAGAGCGCGGGCAGCAGCCCCAGGCCGAGCGTCGCGAGCGAGAGAATGTACACGACCGCGCGGCGCGCACACTGTCCCGCGGTCGGGATGAGCCCGCTACGCTCGTCCACCGCGCGCAGAGAGACGAGCCCCATGCCCCACGTGCGCCCCGCGAGCGCGACCGAGGCGGTTAAGTAAACGAACATGATGACGAGGACGACGCCCGCGAGTGAGCCCGCGACGCGCGGGTCGTGCCAGTTGCCGTTGGTCAGCTCGATGATCGCCGCGAAGGGCGACGTGGCGAAGGCGACGACGAGGAGATCGATCACGCCGCCCACGACGCGGCGCGGGAGCGAAGGCACGTCCTTCGCCTCGACGACCGGATCGGGCGCGTGCGGCATCACTTCGGCTTCGAGCCGCGTGAGCAGCGCGTCGTCCGCCACTTCGTCGAGGTGTCGGCGCGGGCGGGGCCGGCTGAGCGCCTCCTTGATGAGCGTGTCGGCTTCCGAGACTGAGCCGAGCGTGACCGCGCCGACAGGTGGCGCGGGCGGCGGCACGACGACGAGGTTCGTCGTCCGCACCGGCTCGACCGGCTTCTCGATGTTTTCGGCGACCGACTGATCGCGCGTCGCCGTCGCCGCGTCGCCCGTCGCGAGATGCCCGCTGGCGGCGTGCGCCTCGCGCGGCTGCGGCGCGTGGTAAGCCTCTTCGGTCGGTCGCGTGGCCGCTGCTGTCGCCGCGCCGCCGCGCGCAGAGGGTTGTCGCGTCGTGGCGTACGACTGTTGTTGCTGCTGACGCACGCGCTCGATGCGTTCGAGCGCCTTGGCGACGATGGGGTTCAGCTCCTGCGGTTCCGGCGGCGGGACGAGCCCGAGCGGTTGCGTCGTGGCCTCGCGCCCGTCGGTCGCGGTCGCTTGTGCCACGCCTTCGCGCTCGGCCTCTTCAGCCTCGCGCGCGGCGTCGAGTGCGCGCCGCTGTTGAATCTCGCGGACGCGCTCGCTCAAATCCTTGCGCCACTGCGGGCGGCTCACGCGACCCGCGACGGGGAACTCGATGAGCGTGGAAGTCGCGCCCGACGCAGACGCATTGAGGGAATCGGCCGGGGCGTCCGTAGTCGCCGACTCTGGGCAAGTCGAAGTGTTCATAAAGCTCTCTTCGGCGGACGAGCACGAGGGCTGTTCGGTTTCGGCGGCGGCTGCATGGCAGGTCGGACAGTCCGCAAAGGCGCTGTCGTAAACCGCAAGGCACGCCGCACACTGTATAACAGTCGAAGGCTCCATCTAAACTCTCAAAACTGAATTCCTTGGGGAGACGGGCGCTGCCGATAAACCCAAGCCCTTAGCGGAGTCGCGGCGGATGCTATCAGAGGTTACTTTAACTCGTCAACCAGAAAATATACTAGCCGCTGTATTTGGTTGTGGGGGGAGCACAAGATAAGGGCGGGAATGGGTGTCGGGGGCTGGGTGTTAGGGGTCGGGGTAAGAGAGTAAACAAGCATGAGCCTCTCTACCTTCGGCAAATCTTTATCTTCCCGACACCTGACCCCCGACCCCTAACACCTAACCCCTGTTTTACAGCGGTTGGCGTCCGGCGTAGCCTGTTTCGGTGTCGTGCCACCACTCGATCTGGTCGCCCTCGCCGAGTTCCCAGCAGAGCAGCACGACGCGCCCGTCGCGCATGGCGGGGAAGTCGATCAGACCGCGCCCGAAGTCTTTGACTTGCACGCCGAGAGCCTCCAACTCGCCCGCGCCCTCGACGAGGCGCGTCAGCGCGCGGACGTAAGCCGCGCCTTCGGGCATGAAGCCGCCACCGGACTGTGCCGCGCCATCGCCGGCGCGTTGCGCCGCGTCGCGCAGCGCGGCGACCTCGCCGTGCGCCCGCGAGACGGAAGCGACCAGTCGCCGCACGGTCGGCAGCAGCGCGTTCGCTTCTTCGAGACTGAACAGCTTCATGGCGTGAATCGTGAATCGTGAATCGTAAATGGTAAATCGTGGTTGAGTTGGCGGCCTCGCTGAGTGGTTATCTTTCAGGACGCGCTAACTCCAAATCGATTTACGATTCACGATTTACGATTAACGTCGTCCCTCAGTGTTCGTCCGTGACGCGGATGAGGTCTTCCTGCGGCTCGCGGGTGACGCGCCGTTCCTCTTCGAGGACGACGGCGAGCGTGGCTTCGGCGATCACGGGAGTCAGGGCGGAGTGATCTTCGCCGTTCGGCTGCGGCGGCTGCTCCGCGTGACGCGCGTGATTGGTCGCGCCCGCATCGTCGTGCGCGTGATTGTCGTAGTAGCGGTGCCCGTGCGACGCCTCTTTGCGCACCTTCTCGGCGATCTCGCCGAGGTCGATGAAGTAGTCGGCCACGTCGATCAGCTTCGGCGCGGTGTTCGAGCGGAAGCCCGCCACCTCGACGCGGCAGCCCTTGTAGGCGACGGCGTTGACGGCATAGACGAAATCCTCGTCGCCGGAGACCAGGACAGCCGTGTCGTAGCGACCGGCGAGCGAGAGCATGTCCACGGCGATCTCTACGTCAAGGTTCGCCTTGCGCGTGCCGTCGTAGAAAGTTTTGAGTTCCTTATGGATGACGCGGAAGCCGTTGCGGCGCATCCAGAGCAGGAAGCCCTGCTGCCGCTCGGCGCCCACGTCAACGCCCGTGTAGAAGAAGGCGCGCAGCAGCCGCCCGTCTCCGAGGAGGACGCGCAGCAGCTTGTTGTAGTCAATGTCGATGTTGTGGTAACGCGCCGCGTGGAAAAGATTGTTGCCGTCTATGAAGACGGCGACGCGTCCCCTGTAACCGAAGAGCCAAGAGAGATTATTCGTCGGATCAAAGTGTTGCATACAAAGAGCCGCTCCGTATCCTGAGTTGTTAAAGTCTGTAGTCGCATAACTCGAAAAGTAATAATAGGATGCTGCCGCGGGGCGCGCTTGGTCAAGTCGCGGCGCGGGGTTCACGGACGCAGGTCGCGCGTCGCCGCAAGGACTTCGCCCGTCACGGCATCGACGTAGACGATGATGTCGCCCTCCGCGCCAACCGCTGTTTCCCACGCCAGATGCAGATCGAGCGTGTTCGGATCATTGGCGCGCGCCGTCGGATAGACGACCAACTCGCGCACGTTGATCGTCTCCCCGGTGGCGATCGTGCGTGTTTCTGCCGCGCCCGCCGTCGTGTTGAGCGTGAAGGTGCGACCTGCGAGTTTCGGGGCGACCTGATCGGCGGGCATGGCGAGCGAGCGCGCGGTGAAGATGGCGCGGCTCAGTTGAGTCGAGTCGGGGATCGCCGTGCTTGAGAGCGCGAGCACGGTGCGGTCGGGCGCGAAGCGTATCTCGACACGACCGTATCCGCCGCGCAGGGGGAAGCGGAAAGGCGCTTGTTGGTAGAGCGCGACGCGCGCGCCCGCCTCTTCACGGATGTCGACGAGCGAGAGGGCGTCGAGCGAGACGCCGAGCAGGTCGCGCACAGACGTGATGAAGCGGCGCAGCGACTCGCGCGTCGCCTCGTCGGCGCTGGCTTTCGTCGCGGCTTTGTCTGTGGTCTTGATCTCGACGAGCGGGAGTCTGAGCGCGCCCGCGGCGTTCGCGGGCAGGGAGCGAAGCGTCGCCGTGATGGGTTGAAGCTCCGGCGCGGTTGCACCCGCGGCGAGGCCGGAAGCGTTGGCGAGCGTCGCCCAGTTGCCGAGCGCGCGTGCGCGCCGGTCGTTGTCGGCGGCGAAGATGACGGGATAAGGCTGCTCGCCCGCGCGCGGTCGCGTCGGGTCGGGGCTTCGTGAGCCGGCGGCGCAACCCGTGTAGAGGCACGCGAGCGCGGTCGCGCAGATGAGAAGCCGGACGCGTGTGCCGTGCGTGCGCGCGTATGTGTGGACGAAGCTTGCGCCGTGCATGAAGCCTGCCGTCTCTGAAAAGTTGGAGGAGTCCGCCGCGATTATACTTCAACGCAGCCTCGAAGTGTGATCGTGAAGTGTGCCCGCGAAGTGTGTCGGCGCGGCGACGGGCGTGATTGCAAAGCCCCGCGCCCGTCGTATAATCCCCGCCGGACGAAGCAACTGCGGCGGGTGGAACAACTTTTGCGAAACGAAGAGGCGGAAATTTTCGGGACGGACGACGACGGCGCGGGCGACCGCCGCGCGTTTAGCCGCGACGAGATGGCGGCCTGCGCGCGCTGCTCGCGGATGAACCCGCCGACGCGCATGAAGTGTCTCTATTGCGGCGCGGCGCTGCCCGAAGCCTCCGGAGGCGCGGACTTGCGCCGCCCGGCACTGAAGCCGCTCGAAGAGTGGGAGCAGGGCTTCAACGTCGTGCTCGCGCCGCGAGCTTCAGGCGACACGCACCTGCGCGGCGACGCGCTCGCGGACGCGGCGTCGCTGCTTAAGCTCAAGCCCGAACAACTGTGCAACATGATCGCCACGCGCGCCGTGCTCCCGCTCGCGCGGACGGGCCTGCGCGAAGAGGTCGAACTGATTGAGCGCAGGCTCGGCGCGCACGGACTGCAGGTCGAGATCGTCTCGGACGAAGATTTGGCCGTCGAGAGCGAGCCGCCGCGCCGCGTCCGCAAGCTGGAGTTCGGCGACGCGTCTTTGGTGGACTGGACGAGCGCCGACGGCGAGCCGTCGCGCTTCGCTTGGGACGAAGTGATGTTGCTCGTCGTGGGGCGCGTCTTCAAAAAGCGGATCGAGGTCGAGGAGCGCGTGAAGCGCGGCGCGGGCGCGGAGGTCGTCGAGTCGCGCGAGTTGTCGGACGACGAGGGCGTCGTCGATCTCTACTTCGAGGGCGCGCGCGCGAACTGGCGCGTCAACGCGGCGGGCTTCGACTACTCCTGCCTC
>JBJMGS010000284.1:0-2725 GCA_045807785.1 Pyrinomonadaceae bacterium | reverse complement strand
GGAGTTTTACGCGCGGATGGATGAGGGCGACTCGCGTTTGGCGACCTCTGCGAAAATCGGCGACGCGCTCGAAGTCGGTCGTGTCCTCGCTTACGAGGCGAAGACGGAAGGTCAGCGCCTCAGCCGCGAGCTGAGCATTCTGGCGCGCGACGAAGTTTACGAGCAGGCGGTGCTGGCAGCGACCCGATTCATCGCGCGGCCCGCGTAAGCTGTCGGCAGACCCTTCCTGCGCGGACGCGTAGGGGCTTGAGCATCAAAATACCTATGATACTGGCGGGCGACATCGGCGGGACGAAGACGAACCTCGCGGTCTTCGATCCCACGTGCAGCAAACCTTTCGCGCCGCGCGCGCTGGCGAGCTACCATTCCGCACAATACGACTCGCTCGAAGCGATCCTCGCGGCGTTCATCGCTGAGCACAGGCCGGGGCGGATCGAGAGCGCGTGCTTCGGCATCGCGGGACCCGTGCGCGGCGATCTGGTGAAGACGGCGAATATCAGGTGGACGGTCGAGCGCGGCAATCTGGTGCGCGCTCTCGGCATCAAACGCGTCTCGCTCATTAACGATCTCGAAGCGACCGCCTACGGCATCGAAGCGCTCGGCGACGAGCAGCTTTTCACGCTCAACCGTGGGAGCGGTGTGCGGACAGGTAATCGCGCGCTCATCGCCGCCGGGACGGGGCTCGGCATGGCGGGCATCTTCTGGGACGGCGCGCGCCTGCGCCCGATCCCGTCCGAGGGAGGGCACGCCGGCTTCGCGCCGCGCAACGAAATCGAGACGAAGTTATCGGCATACCTTCAGCGCAAACTCGGCGGTCGCGTTAGTCGCGAGCGCGTGCTGTCGGGTCCCGGTCTCGTCAACGTCTATCAATTCCTGCGCGACGAGATGCACGCCGAAGAGTCCGCGCGGCTGGTGCAGGAGATCGCAGAGGCGGACGATGCGGCGGCGCGCATCGGCGCGGCGGCGCTGGCGGGCGAGTCGGAAGTGGCGGCGCGAGCGCTCGGTCTCTTCGTCGAGATTTACGGCGCGGCGGCTGGCGACCTCGCGCTTGAGTTCGAGGCGTCGGGCGGACTCTACATCGGCGGCGGCATTGCTCCAAAGATTCTCGACCGGCTCAAGGACGGCTCCTTCATGCGCGCCTTCGCCGACAAGGGGCGCATGTCGTCGCTCACTTCGTCGTTTCCCGTCTGCGTCATTCTCGACGACAAAACCGCTCTCTACGGCGCGGCGCTCCGCGCGCAAACACACGACTGACCTTTCCCGACCCGGCACGGCTCGATGGACGGCGACAAACACACTCCACGCATTCTCGTCTCCGCAGACCCGGAGTCGTTAGCGCGCGCCGCCGCGTCGCGCTTCGTCGAATTAGCCCAGGCGGCAACGAACGAGCGCGGACGTTTCAGCGTCGCGCTCTCAGGCGGCTCGACGCCGCGCCGCATCTATGAGCTGCTCGCGGGCGCAGAGTTCGCGCCGCGCGTCGAGTGGTCTAAGGTTCACGTCTTCTTCGGCGACGAGCGCTGCGTGCCGCCGGACGACGAGGAGAGCAACTACCGCATGGCGCGCGAGGCTCTGCTGTCGCGCGTGGGCGTCGCGGCTGAGAACGTCCACCGCATGATCGGCGAGGGCGACGCCGTCGCCAACGCGCGACTCTACGAGGACGAACTGCGCACTTACTTCATCGGCGGCGGGCTGCCACGCTTCGATCTCATCATGCTCGGTCTGGGCGAAGACGGGCACACGGCGTCGCTCTTTCCCGGCAGTCCCGTGCTCGACGAACGCGCGGCGTGGGTCGTCGCTAACCGCGTCGAAAAACTCAGCGCATACCGCCTGACGCTGACCGCGCACGTTATTAATAACGCCGCTCACGTCGTGTTCGTCGTCGCGGGCGCGGGCAAGGCCGAACGGCTCCGCGAGGTGATCGAAGGCGCGCGCGATCCGCACAGACTCCCCGCGCAACTCGTCCGACCGTCGGACGGCTCTCTCGAATGGTTCGTTGATCGCGCGGCGGCAGCGAAGCTGCAAGGACGTTAGTTGTCCGTTGTTCGCGCCGGACAGCTTGAGCGGTGATCATCGGTGGCAACGGACTCAACCACTCACGACTGACACCTGACACCTGACATCTGACACCTTTTATGAAAATAGCCATCGGCAGCGACCACGCGGGCTACGAGGCAAAGGCGCGCGCGGCGCAGGTGCTCGCGTCGCTCGGCGCGGAGGTCTCGGACGTGGGGACGCACGGCGCTGAGAGCGTGGACTACCCGGACTTCGGCGCGGCGGTCGGGCGCGCCGTGGCTGCGGGCGAGGCTGACTGCGGCGTGCTCATCTGCGGCTCGGGGATCGGCATCAGTATCGCCGCGAACAAGATCGCGGGCGTGCGTGCAGCCGTCTGCTGGAATGAGGAGACGGCGCGGCTCGCGCGCCAGCACAATGACGCCAACGTGCTCTGCCTCGGCGCGCGCTTCATCGTGCCTGAACTCGCCGGGCGCATGCTCCGCGCGTTCGTCGAGACGGAGTTTGAAGGGGGGCGGCACCAGCAGCGCGTGGACAAGTTGACTAAGCTCGACGAGCAACGATCTAGCCAGTAACAATCAAGAACCTGATCAAATTACTTCGCGCCTCCAGCGCCTTTGCGTGAGAATGAGTCTCACGCAAAGGCGCTGGAGGCGCGAAGTAATCTATGGATTTCAGACGCCGACGGTCTCGGTCACGTCCGCGGGGCGCTTGC
>JBJMGS010000283.1:0-2154 GCA_045807785.1 Pyrinomonadaceae bacterium | reverse complement strand
GCAGCCGCGTACGCACGCGGAGTCGCGTGCAGGTAGCGCGCGACCGAGGGTGCGTGCAGCCACTCGGCGTAGATCGTCCGCGTCGTGCCGGCGGGGACGCGCCAGCGCATCGCGCCGCCGGCGAGGCTCGCACCAGGTGAGACGATCAACCTCGCCCGGCCGGCTCCTCCGAGGCGTGCCGGAGCCACCCGCCCGAGCATGCGCCACGGCGCGAGCCGCACGGTCGCCGTCCGGCGCGCGTGCCGCGCATCGACTGCGATCCGCACGAAGCTCACCACCGAGCGCGCACCGAGCGCGCGGCCGACGAACGACTCCTGCCGGTAACGCACAGCGTTGGCGTCCGTATACGCCGTCTCGAGGATCGGCAGCGAGTTGCCTCCCAGGCGCGCGGGTCGCAAACGCGCCGCGCAGGAGCCGTAGCGCTCGTCGCCCGAACCGACGTACACGGCCAGCGACGGCCCACCGACGACACGCGAAATGATCTCGCTCCCGTCCGCGACATGGAGCGCGAACACCGTCGATCCGTGCGATGTGAACGGGAACGAGAGCGGCAGGTAGTACGAACCGCTCGGCGTCAGCGGCTGTCGATACCACTGCACCGCCCGCGAGAGCGGGTTGAGGAACCGTCGCGCAGCGGCGTAGGTCGGGCCGCCGCGCGCGCGGAGCAGCCGTTCGCCCCAGACGTCGCGGCCCGACCTCACTGCCTGCTGGATCGACGAGGCAGAAGCCGTGCTCACTGCGGGCGAGGCGCACGCAAGGGGCGCAACCGCAGGCCGTGCGCGCTGCGTGCCGGCGCCGAGGGCGAACAGCCCGAGCGCGGCGACGACGCTAGAGAGCGCTCGCGTCGTTGCTCTCCGGAAGCCAGCCGGGTGTGTACGGAACGAATGTCGACCGCGGCAGGCTCGCTCGCACCTCCGCGTAGGCCCCGGCTGCGCTCTCCCTCTCGCGGACAACGCTTGCGCCATGCTGTGCCGCCGTCTCCGAGACGGTGTAGGCGATCCCGCCCCCGACGCCTCTCCCCCGCGCGCCGACCGCCAGGACGACGGCGCGCTGATGCTCACCGGTGACGATGATGTGGTCGGTTCCGGGCGCGCAGTAGAAGAAGTCCCAGGCGCGAAGCGTCCGCTCCTCCCCCTCGACGATCAGCGTGCACTCGCCCTCGAGGACGAGGAACGCTTCCTGCGCGTTCTCGCGGTGGTACATCCCCATCCGCTCACCGGGCTCGAAGACGCTGATGTTGATCCCGAAGTGCGGGAACCGGCGCTTCCCCTCGAACGTGCAGTACGAGCCGAGCGGCCCTTCGTCCTTCCAGCGCGACTCGCGCGCGTTGACCACGAACCAACCCTCGCCGTCGACGACAAGGCCGTTCTTGCTCAGGCGAAGCGGCGCCTCCGGCACCGCGACAGTCTGTCACTCGCGAGGTCTTCCGAACCTGGTTTGGCGTAGCCGAACCAGGTTCGCGAGTTTGGTCTAGGCGCTTTCTTCGGCGAGCTCGTCGGGCTCGCGGTCGGCGCCGGCGCTCGTCACGAGGGTGGGCTTCAGGCCCTTCTCGATCGTCTCCTTCGTGATCACGCACTTGGAGACGTCCTTCCGCGACGGCAGCTCGAACATCACGTCGAGCAGCGCGTTCTCGATGATCGAGCGGAGACCGCGGGCGCCCGTCTCGCGATGGAGCGCCTTGTCGGCGATCGACCAGAGCGCATCGTCCGTGAACACGAGGTCGATGTCGTCGTACGCGAAGAAGCGCTGGTACTGGCGCGTGAGCGCGTTCTTCGGCTCCGTCAGGATCTGCACGAGGTCGTCGCGCTTCAGCTGGTGCACAGCCGACACGACGGGCAGGCGACCGATGAACTCCGGGATCAATCCGAAGTTGAGGAGATCTTCGGGCATGACGCCGCCGAGCAGCTCGGCGCTCTCCGCGTCGCGCTTCGACGAGATCTCGCGGCCGAAGCCGACGGCGTTCTTGCCGACGCGCTTCGCGATGATCTTGTCGAGGCCGGCGAACGCGCCGCCGCAGATGAAGAGGATGTTCGTCGTGTCGATCGAGAGGAACTCCTGGTGCGGATGCTTGCGCCCGCCCTGCGGCGGCACCGACGCGACCGTCCCCTCGAGGATCTTCAGGAGCGCCTGCTGCACGCCCTCGCCCGACACGTC
>JBJMGS010000282.1:0-5987 GCA_045807785.1 Pyrinomonadaceae bacterium | reverse complement strand
CCCGCCGCCTGCACGACACCTTGCAGGGACGGGGCATCCGCTGCTGGCTGGACGAGCACCAGATCCTGCCAGGCGACGTCATTTATGAGGCGGTGGATCGGGGCATTCGCCTGTGGGACAAGGTGCTGCTGTGCTGCTCGAAGGAGTCGCTTGCGAGTTGGTGGGTCGAGAACGAAATCCAGATCGCCTTCGACAAGGAGCAGCAATTAAGGAAGCAGCGCGGGCAAGATGTGCTCTCGCTCATCCCTCTGAACCTCGACGGGTATCTCTTCAGCGGCGAGTGGGAGAGCGGTCTGGCGACGCAGATAAGGGCGCGCCTCGCGGCGGACTTCACCGGCTGGGAGACGGACAACAACAAGTTCGAGACGGAGTTCGAGAAACTGGTGCGTGCCCTGCGCGCCGACGCGGGCGGGCGCGAACAGCCGCCACAGTCGAAGCTATGACTTAGATGCTTGCGACGCCGCATGATAGGATTTGCTACCGGAGGCTCACGGTCAGATGAAACCCATTAAGATCATTATCGAGAAGCACCCTGACGGATACGTCGCTTACCCGCTCGGCCTCAAAGGCGTGGTCGTCGGCGAAGGCGATACCTATGATGAAGCTTTGGCAGACGTGAACTCGGCGATCAGCTTCCACGTGGAGACTTTCGGAGCCGCGGCGTTCGAGGATGAATCGCCGGTTCTCGAAGCGTTCATCACCGAAGCCAAGGTGGCATAGTGACGAAGTTCCCCGTCGATGCGCCGAAAGGCAGAGTCGTCAGGGCGCTGGGGCTGCTCGGCTTTCGGATCGTGCGCGAGCATGAGCACATCGCCATGCTCAGAGACAATCCAGACGGCTCGCAGACTCCTCTCACCATGCCCAACCATCCGCGCATCAAAGGCTCGACGCTTCGCACCATCTGTACCCAAGCAGGCATCCCGCGAGATGAGTTCCTTAAAGCATACGAGCGAAGTTAAGTCGTTACACGCGGCATGAACTAGGACGCGAGCAGCCACCGCGCTGCCGTCGCAAGCGTGAGGCGGCAGCGAAGAAGGGCGTGAGCAGTAGGCGGCGGGTAGTCGCGGACGATACAAGCGTGTCGTTTGCGACTACCCGCCGCCTGCAATTTTCGGCTGCGCGTCGTGACGGCGTTGCAGCCTTATTTGTACAGCGGCGCGGCCTTAGACGACCTGGTCGTCACCGTGCCGCCGGTCAACGCCTCGACGGTGATGAAGAAGCGGAAACTGCCGCTCGCCTGCACGCCGAGCGTGAACTGCACGTCAACGCTCGCGCCGTCTGCGAGCACGCCGCCGGGCAGCGCGACGACGAGCGCCGAGTTCACGCCGCCGCCCATCGACTGCGTCGGCGGCTGCTCGAGGAGCGTGCCCCTGACGAGGAGCGTGCCGCCGTCTGTCGTCGTGACCTGTATGTTCGCGGAGTCAAGCGCGCGTAGGTCTGCTTGTGCGCCGCTCGACGTCTTCGGCGTGTTCAGCGTCGTGAGATCGACGATGCGGAAGCGGAGGGCGGTGACGAGTTGCCCACTCTTGCTGGTGAAGCGACGGCGGATGGTGAGTGTGCCGAGCGCGCCGTTCGCGACGGGTGTGAGATCGCGCACGCGGTTCGGCGCGCCCGACGGGGCGACCATCTGATCTATGAGCGACTCCCTGATCCGCGCGCTCTGCTGCACGGGGCTTTGCGAGTTCTCCGGCGAGGGCGCGCCTAACTGCACGGGCTGACCGCCGACCGTGCCCGTTGTGGAGACGACGATGAAGTCGCGCGCGTTGTCGCCCGTGTCCTGCGGTGTGCCCGACGTGAGCCGGCGCACGTATGCGTACTGCTCTTCGGCGGCGACCGACTGGCTGACGGGCGTCACCCCGGCGCCTTCGGCGAAGAGCGGCGCGGCGTTGCCCACAGCAGTCTGCGCGGCGACGTCGACGGCGTCGAGGCGGTAGGCGAGCGTCAAGTGTTCCGGCGCGGCGGTGCGGAAGAGCGCGACGCCCCGGTCGTCGCCGATGTCGGTCGTGTAAGTCGCGTCGAAGGCCGACGCCGGGACGAGCGCGCCCGCGAGGTCGGCTCCGCCCTGGTTGCCGACGAGGTAGTGACCGCGCGCGGGGATCGACGCGCCCGCGGGGATCGTGTAGAAGGGCGCGGGCGCGCCGCCGTCCGCCGAGAGAGAGGCGAGCGTCCAGCCCGCAGAGCCGTCGTTCGTTGCGACGGTGATCGGCTGATCCGTGTTGTTGTAAAGCTCGACGTACTCGTCCTCTGCGCCGTTGGGTCCGCGCGTGCGGAACTCGCTGATGATGAGTTGACCCTGCGCGCCCGACGCGCCCGCGAAGTCAGCCATCGCGTCGCTACTCATGTCGCTGACGGTCTGCGCGGCGGGCATGAACGTGTAGCCGTCGAGCGCGGCGATGACGGTGTAACTCTTGCCGGTCGCCAAGCCCGTGAAAGAGTAGCCGCCGGACGAGTCGGTCGCGCGCGTGTCGGTCGCCCCGCCGCCGAGGTTGACACTCACGCCGGGGAGGGCGTTACCGAGCGCGTCCGTGACGTGCCCGACGATGCTCGCGGTCGGCGTCGGCGTCGGACTTGGTGTAGGAGTCGGTGTCGGCGTTGGCGTCGGTGTCGGTGTTGGCGTCGGAGTGGGCGTCGGTGTCGGAGTGGGCGTCGTCTGCTTGGGGGCGGCGAGGAAGTCCGCGCCCGTCTGCGCGGTCGTCAGGTTGGGGAAGCTGCGCGAGGGCGGCGTGAAGTCGAAACTGTCGCTCGAAGGCGTGAGCGTGTAGGTGTAGCCGGGGTCGAGACAGTTGAAGGCGTAGTTGCCGTTCGTGAAGGTGTAGTCTGCGCGCGGGTATGCGCCGCCAGTCAGATCGAGCCGGATGCCTTCGAGTCCAGAGCCCGTCACGTTCGCGATGCGACCGCGCAGGGACGGGAGCGGGTGCGGGTTGTTGACGGTCGAGAAGTACGCCGTGTAGTCGGAGGAAAGGTTACTGATCGTCACGCTCGCGGGGCTGAAGGTGTAGCCGTCCTTCGAGGGCGTGACGGTGTAGTTCTGCGAGCCGGTCACGTCGTCGAAAGAGTAGAAACCGTTGGCGTCGGTGGTCGCGGTGGCGCTCGCCACGCCGCCGAGCGTGACAGTGACTCCGGCGACGCCCGTGTGGCAGAAGCCGTCGGAGACCGTGCCGTAAATGCGGAAGTGACCGGGACCCGCAGGCGCGATGTCCTGGTGGACGGCGAAGGTCTGCTCGGCGACGACGAGCACGCCGTGAATGAAGTAGGGATTACCGGCGGAGATCGGCTCGGTGTCGGGCGCGACGTTGTAGGTCGCCGTGCCGGGACCCGTGCCGGAGGCAGTCACGACCGAGAGCCAGCTCACGCGCGCGCGCGCCGTCCAGGCGCAGCCCGGCTGCGTGTCAACCGTGATCGTGCCCGCGCCGCCGTCGCGCGCGAAGGTGGCGCTCGTCGGCGTGATCGCGTAGGTGCACTGCGTGGGCGCGGGGAACTGTGCGAGGTACGTGGTCGCGCCGACGGCGTAGGCGAGCGACTGTGTGTCGGGCGCGACGGCGAGCCCGCCGAAGCCGGGGGAGTCCGTGCCGAGATCGTAAGTCTTGGCGGCGAGCCCGTCACTGAGACGCCAGATGCGGATCGTGTTGGTCGAGGCGACGTAGCCGCTGACGCGCTCGTAGTTGGTGTCCTGCCCGCCGGAGACGAGGTACTGACCGTCGGGCGTGAAACGCTGCGTCCACACGTTGCCCGTGCGCGTGATCTTTCGCGAGAGTGTGCCGTCGCTCGTGCGGAAGATCGAGATCGTCGCGTCGTAAGGGTACTCGCCGCCCGCGCCGCCCGCGCCCGCGACGAGTTGACCGTCGGGCGAGAAGGCGAGCGCAGTGGTCACTCCTGCGATGAGCCGCAGGCGCGTGCCTCCGGCGACGTTCCAGAACTCTATGCCGTCGCGCGTGTTGACGGTGGCGAGGGCGCCCGTCGGGGAGAACGCGATCTGGTTGCCGCCGCCCGTCGCGCTCCAGACGAGCGTGCCGTCCGAGACGCGCCACAGCTTGACGGTGCGTGTGTTGTAGGAGTTCTGGGTCGTCGAGGCGAGGTACTGCCCGTCGGGCGAGAAGGCGATGCGCCCCGCCGCGCCGAACGTGCGGCGCGTGCCGTCGGCTATCGTCAGCAGTCGCACGGCGCAGGCGTCCGCGACGGCGATCTGTTGACTGTCCGGCGAGTAGGCGAGGCTGGTCGCGCCGCCGCTGCACGAGTAGCCGGGCTGCGTGAACGAGTGCAGCAGCGCGCCATCGGACGCGCGCCAGACGTTCGCCGTGCGGTCGCCGTGTGCGGTGGCGACCGTCTGCCCGTCCGGCGCGTAAGCCATCGCCCTGACGCCCGGATCGGGCGAGGGACCGTAAGGTTGCTGCCAGACGGTCGCGGGCGCGAAGACGTTCGCCTGCGCGCTCGCGGTCTGCTTCCGCGCAGACGTGTCCGCCGTGACGATGAGCGTGCCGAGCGACAAGGCGCAGAGCAACGCGAGACGACGCGAGTGCCTCGTGATTGACGGCTTCATAACTCCCTCCGCAACTACTTTGATCGGTCACCACCTCCGCGCCGTCGAGACGAGGCGGGGCGGCTTCGGGTATTAACGGCGCAAAGCCGTGCGCGTGCGAGGGCGCCGCCTTTTCGTCGGGAAGGCGGGTTCAGACTGCAGGCTGCTGAAAGGGGGAATGTAATTTCAGGGGGTTTGCTGGCTGCCGCGAATTATCTTACCGCCGCACCGCGCCCGTCAAGGCTTTTTGCGCGGCGTGTCGCGCACTCACGCCGCGCGCCGACGCGCGTGTACAATGGAAGACGTGGGGGTAGAGGGAATGAGCGAGTTGGCGAATCGCGCGTGCGTTCCGTGTCACGGCGGCGTGCCGCGTTTAGAGGGCGACGCGCTGGCGGGGTTCGCGCGGCAAGTGCCGGAGTGGGAGGTGGTCGCGGAGCATCACCTGCGTCGCCGCTGGGCGTTCGCGAACTTCCGCGCGGCGCTTGAGTTCACGAACCGCGTGGGCGAGTTGGCCGAAGCAGAGGGGCATCACCCGGACATCTCTTTCGGCTGGGGCTACTGCGAGCTGACGATCTACACGCACGCCATCGACGGCTTGAGCGAGAGCGATCTGATCCTCGCGGCGAAGATCGACGGGCTGTCGGGTCGCGGCTAAAAGATTTCCCGGCGCGGGCACAATCGTTTATCATCGAGACGGCTACGGAAGCGGAGGTGACCCAAGAGATGAAACTGAGATCAGTCCTCGTCGCGCTCGTGCTGCTCGCGTGCTGCGCGGGCGCGCACGCGCAGGGCGAGGGGCAGGATTTGCCGCGCATCACGATGGACGAGTTCAAACAGAAACTCGCGCGCAACGAGATCGTCGTCATCGACGTGCGCAACGGCGAAGTCGCGGCGAAGATCAAGGGCGCGGCGCACATCCCGGAGACAGACCTCCAGTCGCGCCTGAAAGAGTTGCCGCACGACCGGGAGATCGTCACCTACTGCGCTTGACCGAGCGAACACACCAGCGCCCGTGCGGCGCAGTTCCTCATCAGTCAGGGGTTCACGAAGGTTCGTCCGCTGCTCGGCGGCTGGAACGCTTGGGTCGCACAGGGCGGCGCGACCGAGCCGCCCGACGCGCCCGCCACCACCCTCCCGAAACCACACGCGGCGAACGCGGCGAAACACCCCGCCCCGCGCAAGCCTGCGCGACGGCACAAGGCGTAAAGCTTCCGCGCCGCCTAAACGATCACGCCGCGACGAAGCAAGGCGCTTGCGACTGGTGACAGTCGCAAGCGCCTTGCTTCGTCTCAACACAACTTCAGATCAGCCGACTATCTGACGCGGCTCCGCTTGCGCTTCAGAAAATCAATCAGGACGAACTGCGTGAGGTTGCCGGGCGTGGCGAAGTAGGCTTTGCCCGCAGTCATCTGCGACATCTGTTTGACGACGACAGAACGCCCACTGCTTCCTCGTCTTGCTGTCTCCAATT
>JBJMGS010000281.1:0-6843 GCA_045807785.1 Pyrinomonadaceae bacterium | reverse complement strand
TCGGGCAGCTACGCCGGCCCGGACAACGCGTCCGCATCCGTCTCGGGCACGTGCACCGACAAGGCCGGCAACACGGGCGGCGCGACGTTCGCGCTGCACTACGACGCGACCCCGCCGACGGTCTCGAGCGCAACGCCGGATCGCGGGCCGGACGCGGACGGCTGGTACAACCACACCTTGTCGGTCGCATTCACAGGAACGGATGCGACCTCCGGGATCGCGTCCTGCGACTCGCCGTCCTACGCGAAGCCCGACTCGTCGAAGGCGAGCCTCTCCGGGCGCTGCCGCGACAATGCCGGCAACGTGAGCGACCCGGGCGGGTTCTCCTTCAAGCCTGATGGCGAGATCATAAAAAAAGTCCTGAGGGGGCTCGCGTATAAGAGCGGTGTCTTTTACTCGGTTGAGATTTATGAAACGTCAGCTCCGAAGGTTGCGCTCCAGGAACTGATGCGCGGAACTGATCACTCGAAAGCTTCGAGGCGTGAGCTTATAGTCAATGGGTATAAGGGGAGAGAGTACACATACACGGGGGAATCCTCGTACACCGTCTATCAGTACTTCGCAACAAATAAGCGCTTTTACGTTATCAAGGCGGTTTCGAGGCGCGGCGGCAACTCTGCCCTTAGGTACTTCCTCAACTCCTTAAGACTCGGCAACGCAGAGCCGTCCGCTGATAACCCAGTCCCGCCGGACGTGGAAAACGCTATCAACGACTACGCACCCCAACAGCCCGCAGACATCTATCTACCTGAAGAGGTCGAAATCAAGGCAATGATAGTGTGGACTCCTGACACCATCTACGCCAAATTCTTTCCCCTCAAGAAACTGACCGATCCCGTCAAGGTAAGTATGATTTTGACCTCAACGGGAGAGGTCATAGACGTGAAGGTTATAAGCGGGGCTAAGGGGGACTCGTCCGGGATGGTCGCGGAAGCCATCAAGGCGACGAAGTTCCTCCCGGCGGAGAAGAAGGGTCACCCGGTGAGTGAACGAGTAGTTCTATCGCTGGACTTTGGACTTTAATCGCCCTTGATAATTTAAGGCCGGTGCGCCCCGTCCGCCGCCTAACAACGGCATGCAGCGGACTCGCGCCTCAGCGCCCCCTCTCATCAACGTTGAATTGGCGCTCGCCGCTGATGCCCGGCGTTAGACGGCTTCGTGATTATGAGCGATGTAAATAATTTGGTGCCAATTATCATCCCGCGAGAGTACCTGTCTTATGACAACTGGCCCGGACCCTATCGGCTCTTGAAGCACCCTGAGCTTGCCTTAACCTGGGTCGTTTTGGAGCCGGGGCAGTGGATGAACTATCTAACCCAAGATCAGGCAGGGGCTTGGGCGGAGGAAGGCATTGATTACGAGAGACAGGCCTTAGAAAATCTGGAAAGAATCACCGGTGGTGACGCTTGGACTCATAGTAAGGTTGATTCGGAAGGTAGCCTGCTCTATGCGGCGATGATGCATGAAGACGGCTTAGGTTCATCAAGGGTTCTTCTGCGCGAGAGATGGTCAGAGTTATTCCCTAGGGGCTACTGGGTGGCAATACCTGAAAGGAGTTTTGCTCTTGTGGTCCCGAAGGAGGTCAGCTCGGAAGGGTTACAGGAGGCGAAAGATTTAGCCGTGAAGTGTTGGGAAGGTGGGACGACACCCATGCTCCCAGACCTGTTAGAGCAGGAAGATGTGCAAATGGAGGCTGCTGTCTAACAACGGCATGCACCCGACCCGCAACAGCGCGGCTCTCATCATCACAGGCAGCAGCGGACGGGTGATGCCGGGCGTTCGGCCTCTTCGAGTTTGAGCAGAAGCCGCGACTGTTTTGTGGGTCGCCAGCTTCAGCAGGGAGAAACCAGCATGTCCTCTGAAGATTCCGCGGGCGAGCAGCGAGCCGAGAACGCGCCCGCGTACAAGTCGACGCCGCTTCGGCCGGCGATCATCATGACGACCATTCTCGTCTGGCCGCTGGTCGTCGCGCTGATAGTGCGCGCCCCGGCCTGGGCGAGTGTCTTCCTCGCCATCCTCACCGGAGCGTCATTCTTAGCTTTCCTGATGGGGTACATCTACCTCTTCGTGAGGGATCGTGAGTCGCTCCGCACCGGCCGTTCGCGCCGCGCTGCGCTAGCCGTAAAGTCCGACATGGGTGCGCAAGGGGCCGTGGGAGGCCCCTCGCCGCTGGGCCTCGGGGAGCCGGCCGTGATTGCGGTGCCGGAGGCAGAGAGGGTGGCGGAACGTCGTCCCTATTAGGCGACGGCGATGCCGAACAACGGCATGCACCCGACCGCGAATCGCGCGGCTCTCATGCGCAAGACTCCGCGCTTGATGCGCTGTGTGCGCGGCGGGTGATGCCGGGCGTTAGACATCTTCTTGGTTGCGGCGGAGTAAACCTGATGAGAAAAATACCTATCTTGTTGTTGATTACCCTGCTTCCCACCCTTTGTGTGGCGCAGACAGAACCTGTTTCGCAATCTGAGTCGCTAGTGTTCAACCACGTCACCGTGATTGACATGACGGGCGCGCTGCCCAAGCCTGACATGACAGTGGTGATCGTTGGCAATCATATCACCGCACTCGGCAAGACGGGGAAAATCCGAGTACCAAAGAAAGCCTACTCGGTTGACGCGACGGGAAAGTATCTGATTCCGGGGCTATGGGATATGCACGTGCATGTCTTTAATAATGATTCGCGGAGACCGCCGAACGAATACTACTTTCCCTTGTTCATTGCTAACGGGGTAACCGGCGTGCGTGAGATGTGGACGAAGCCGGAAGGAATGCCGCAGGTTGAGCGGTGGCGCAAACAATTTACAGAACAGCCGGGAACTGTACCGCGCTTCGGGGCAGTCGGCACTCTCGTGGATGGGCTCCCCGCGTCGTGGTCGAACTCTGACACCGTTTCCACAGCGGACGAAGCGCGGCGCATGGTTGCCAAGATAAAGGCGGCGGGAGTTGATTTTGTTAAAGTGTATAACAACCTTTCCCGTGAGGCATACTTTGCCATCGCTGATGAAGCAAAGAAGCAGCGGATCCCTTTCGCCGGGCATGTGCCCCATGAAGTAGTCGTCAGCGAAGCTTCTGATGCGGGGCAAAGAAGTATCGAACATCTTACCGGCACCAATCAGGATTGTGCCACCTTTGTGCCTGCCATGAAGAAAGAGCTAGCGAATGCAATCGCAACAGGTTCGCCGGAACGGTTGCTGATCGAAAAGGCTCTCGAAAAATGTGATGCTACAAAGGCTTTCGCTCTTTACCAGAGCTTTGCAAAAAACGGGACGTGGGAAGTACCTACTTTCCCCCTATTCATACGACGCAGCGGCGAGCCGGCGCTTTTGGAACGGGACGCGCGGCTTAAGTATATCCCGGCACACGAAAGAGAATCATGGAAACGCTTCAGCACCGCACGCCAAGTCCGGACATCGCAACAGTCAGCCGCCGCGCAACAGGAGTTCGAACGGGCACTCCAGGTCGTGAGGATCATGCACAGCGCCGGAGTGGAATTCATGGCGGGCACCGATGTGGGAAATGAATACATTTACGCAGGCTTCAGCCTCCATGACGATCTTGCGATGTTTGTCAGTGCCGGATTTACGCCGATGGAAGCCCTGCAAACTGCGACACGCAACCCGGCGAAATTCCTCGGCATGCTGGATTCACTCGGTACAATCGAGAAGGGGAAATTTGCCGACCTCAATTTGCTCGAAGCAAACCCGCTCGCAGACATCAATAACACGCGGCGCATCAACGCAGTCGTCGTGAACGGCAGATACTTACCGAAGGAGACGTTACAAAAGATGCTCGCTAAGGCCGAAGCCGCCGCGAATAAACAATGAAATAAGGTCGCATGGTCAGGCGATGTCTAACAAGTCATTCGGGCGGACCGCCCGGTAGAAAGCTTGTCATCATATTTCCTCGGGCCGATTCTTGAATGTCATTTGCGGGCAGCCGCTCAATCCCGGCGTTATGCTGCTGCCGTTTATGTAAACGAGATGATTCCTGGACAAGAAACTACATCGCATCACTTTCGCTCTCCCGAGGCGGTTAGCATTTGGTATCTCCGTTCGGCCATGACAGCCCTCCTCGTGCTGTCGTTAGCTTGGCCGGTGGCCGCACAGGGCGGACCCGGCGCGACTGTAAATGTGTTGATTAGGTCGCGAGACCATTCGCAGATTGAGCCGGGATTTGCCGGCTACAATGTCGCCTTGATGAACGTCGCGTTTGGTTATGGAGACCCCCGCTTCGCCGCACAGGTGCAACGCCTGAGCCCGGGGTGGCTCAGATATCCGGCAGGAACCAGATCGGAAGCCTTCGACTGGACGACCGGGGCGAGTCATCAATCATGGGTTGACAGTGTCTCTCTCACGTTCGCGCAGGATGTGCGGGCAGATTTCCGCGAAATCCTGCAAGTCACGCTAGAGATACTCGCCGCGAAAGGTGGAGAGAGGCTGGATGCCGCCGCGGCGTTGGCGCGAACTGCAGGCGCGCGGGGGTTGATCGTTTGCGTGAACGTCTTCACCGACACGCCGGAATCCGCGAAGCGGTTCGCCGCTTACGCGAAGCGTCACCGCATACGCATTCTCGCCTGGGAGTTGGGGAATGAGCCTTACTTCAACCGTGTACTCTGGGCCACGTCAACAGCTTACGCGAACGCCGTCCGCCCGTTCGCCGACGCGATCCGCGAGGCGGACCCGGAGGCGAAAGTTGGCGTGTCGATGAGCGACGCGGGATTCGCAGACCGCGTCTGGGATGACTCGCTCGCCAACTTCCGACCGCGATACTGGGATTTCGTTATCTATCATCACTACCCGACGGTAGGTGGAAGTCCCTCCGCGGAGATGGCTGCGTTGAACTACGTCCTGCTCCGCCGAACTACGGACTACGTGAGAGACGAGGTCAGACGCCGATTCGGCTCGATGCCGATAATGATCACCGAGGCAGGGCCTCAGGACGGCCCTGAGCCGGGAATGTCCGGCACAATGTATGGCGGCATTTGGTCAGCCGAATATGCCCTGCGGATGTCGTCGATCCCACAAGTAAAGCACTTCGGGCTTCATCAGCTGGTCGGGCCTGCCGGGGTCGGCGTGACGAATGATCACACGCGCGATCTTATCGCCGCGTGGAGAGATGGGGGGAGCCTCAACGTCATGCCGCTAGATTTCGGACTCTACCAGAGCGCCCAAGGGACGGCCTACGCGCTGGCCGCCGACGTTATCAATTCAGCGGTTGCCGTGTATCGAACAAGCGTGAAAGGAGGAGGAACGGCCCCTCTTCCTGATGGCGGAACCATGCCCGCAGTCTTTGCAGAAGCCTACCGTCTCCGCGACAAGACCGTCGTCGTGCTAACGAATAAGGGGGGGCGGGTAGAGGCGGTTGCTATTTCGATTGATGGGCGACCAGTCTGGGCGCATTTACACGTCGTTACGGTAACAGCTCCCGATCCCTCGGCCCGGAACGCCGCCGGACGGGAACTGATAGCGCGGATGCCTTCCGTGGCATCGGGCTTCATAACCGTGCCGCCCTACTCCGTCGTTAAGATATCCTGGTGATCCAACGTGAAGGCGGAACGCGGGGCAGCCTGACATCAAGTTTGAAGTGCAACACTGACTAAGATTCATGGTAGCACTCGAGCGGCGTCTTGAAGCTGAGCCGCTTACGCGGCCTCAGGTTGAGCTTCCGAGCGATTGAGTTGCCTTGCTGTTGAGTCAACCCGGCCATGCTGCTTCCTTTCGGCAGGTACTGCCGGATGAGCCCGTTGGCATTCTCGTTGCTCCCGCGCTCCCACGAGTGGTACGGCCTCGCGAAGTAAAAGAGCGCCTGCGTCCGCGCTTCGATCCCTTTGTAATCGTGGAACTCCGTCCCATTGTCAGCCGTCACGGTCTCGCACGCCCCCTCGTCTCGCCGGATGAGTCGGATGACTCTGCGGTTGAGCGACGCGGCCGTCCGATCTGCTAACTTGCCAATGAGCAGCAACCCACTCTTGCGCTCGACGAGACTGACGACGCAGTCTTTGCTGCCGCTGCCCATGACGGTATCGATCTCCCAGTGCCCGGCCTGCTGCCGAGTCTCGACTTCCGGAGACCGCTCGGAGATGAGACGCTTTCCGGCCAGTTTCCCGCGGCTGTCGTCAGCGCCATAGCGTTTACGTCGTCTCTTGCGGGCTCCGCGCAAGTGTGTGTAAAGCACTCCGCCCTCGCGCTTATCTCTCCAGACGTGGCGGGAGATGGTCTCGTGGCTGATCGAGAGCTGCCCCTGCCGGGCGAGGTGACCGGAGACCTGCTCGGGGCTCCACTGCCGGCACAGCAGTTCGTCGACGGTGGCGAAGTCCTCAGCCGAGAAGCGAAGGTTACGGCGCGAGCGCGAGCGGCGCCCCTGGGTGCGTTCTTGGGCGGTCGAGGCGCGGTAGCGGCCGTCGGCCCGGGTGCCGTTGCGGCCCAACTCGCGGCCGACGGTGCAGCGGTGGCGACCTAACTCCCGCGCGATCTGCGACTTGGTGTAGCCTTGCCTTCGCAGCGCGGCGATCATATACCTCTCCCCGGAGGTGAGTTGGCGGTACGTCATGGCGAATATCCTCTTCCTGGTAGTCGAGAATCTTCGTCAGTATCGCCGCTCACCTCCACTTCGGGGAAGCGTGTTGCACTTAGAGCGTCTAACAAAACCTAATTTAGCCGTGTAAAATATCTTGCATGGCGAAGCAGTTGATAAGTGACGAACTGTGGGCGGTCATCAAGCCTTTGCTCCCGCCCGAACCTGAGAAGTCGAAGGGCGGGCGACCGCGCGTCCCCGACCGTGACGTGTTGCGAGGCATTCTCTTCGTGCTCGCCACGGGGTCGCCGTGGGAGTACCTGCCGCCGG
>JBJMGS010000280.1:0-33966 GCA_045807785.1 Pyrinomonadaceae bacterium | reverse complement strand
CCCGTGCGCCACTCTACTTTCTCCCCGAAGGGAAATTTCGCGTTCGACTTGCATGTCTGAGGCACGCCGCCAGCGTTGATTCTGAGCCAGGATCAAACTCTCGTTAGAATTTGTATCTCTGGAACATTATCTTCTACTGGTCAAGTATCCGATAATGACTCTTCTCGAGTTTTAAGGCACAGACTTTATCGTCCGCGCCCGCTCTCAAAGGTCTTTAACATGGACACGCTCTATCTAGTTTTCAAAGATCGGTTTGTCTTGACCGAATCCAGACTTAGATGTCTCAGATTCTCTCCGGTTGCTTACAGTCGACTATTTGCCGTCTCAAGCAAAACGTGACTTTAACTCAGCCCGTTCACCTTGTCAAGCGCGTCAGAGTTTGACGTGCGAGATCAGGTTTCGGTTGCTCTCCGCGCCGAGGAAATCACCGACTTCCGCGGACGAAATAGCCGCTCCCTCTCGACTAACTCTTGAAAGAGAAGCGGCTCGTCAAAGCGCTTTGTTTACCGGGATGTCAACCGCCGTGTTTCAGGCGAATGGGCATTATAGGGATTCTCGAAGACTTGTCAAGCGGTGCGGGAAACTTTTTCACGCGCCTTCTCTTTTCCGACCGGACAAGTCAAATAGCGTCGGGATTATCGCTTCTTCGGAGCTCCCGGAAGTTCCTGTTGCGGCTCGGCTCGCAGGTGTCCGTGATCGTCCTTATAGACTTTAAAACGGTAATCCTTTACTTCCTTGCCGTCTTCAAGCCGCACGACGAAGAACTTCGCGTCGCCGCTGCCCTCTATGCGCAAAGGCAGGTGCCCGCGCAAGTCGTGGCTGCGATAAGCTGTATAATGTTCCTGCCGCGTCTTGTCGTAGCCGAGGACGTAAATGCGGTCGAAGTCCGGCTCGTCCAAACTACTCGGCTCGTCCGAATCACCCCGCTCCAGGATCACCCAACTCCCCGGCTGAGGCTCTTTCACCTCGCCCTGCGCGGCTTGAGAGTTACCCTTCTCCGCCTCATCCAGCCTGTGCCACGCGACGAACTCACGACCGGCGCGGTAAAAAACGATGTCGCTCGGCACTGAAAGCTCGACCTGCTTGCCGAAGACCCAGCCCGCGGGCGCGGGAGAGATGTCGGGCGTCAGGCGCACCTTGTACCAGAGTTCGTTCGTCTCCTCAGGGGTTTTCGCCGCCTCACTCTCGCCGCGCCTTCTGTTGTTGCTAGTCGGCGCGGTACCTGCTTTGGGCGCGTCGTCGGTCTCACCCGTCTCAGCCGCTTTCGGTTTAGCTACGCGCTTCCATCCGACGATCTCGAAGTGCGAGCCGCCCTCCATTTTAAGCAGGATGTTTTCGTTATTACCCCGATCGGGCGAGAAGCGCAGGTTGGCGCTGGCGCGTAGCTGCCCCGAGGCTTGTGCTGGGATGTCCTTATCCTCTTCACTGAGACGGAGCGAACGCTCGAGCAGTTCCTGGGGCATGACGTTACGCGCCTCGATCCAGCCCTCCGTCACCTCTGCGTCGCGCGTCCGCACGCGCAGCCAACGCTCGCCACCCTGCTCCACGCCTTCGCTCGAGTTGCCTTCCGTCGCATTCGTATCTTTCGTCTCGACGATATCGACGACTTCGCCGCGCAGCACCTCTTTAATGTCGGCAGCCACGATGGCCGTCGAGCTGCGTATCTGCGCGCGGCGGGCGATGATCACGCCGGTGTGGCGCGAGCCGGCCAGCGTCTTACATCCGGCGGCGAACGTGACGGCGAAAGCGAGCAGTAAAAAGCCTACGACGGCGCGGCGCGTCTCAAACTTGGATCGAGTCTGCATTCTTGATGGCGTGGACTTAATTCCGGGCACGAACGGTTTCGCTTCGGCGGCTGCAATAGACATTTGCGCACTATACGGAAAGGCAGTTTCCGCAGTTCGCGGCTAGTGATTGTACCCAATCTGACGAAGTAAGTCGCGCTGCGAGCCACTCAAAGAGGTCGCGATGACAATCCGGCTGTGCGCGCCGACGCGCTCGACGCGCAGACCGTAAGGCGCGAATTCCGCGCCGAGATCGATCTTCTCCACACCTTTGATGAACCGCGCGGAGAAACTACCTGCGCCGGCCACTTCGTCGAGCACACCGAGCACGGTCGCGTTGGCGTCGCGCCCGTGCGCAGTTTCCTGCGCGCGCCGGAAGAGCAAGCGGTAAACGTCTTCGAGCATGCGCTTGCCGCCCGTGCTTCTTCTGAGGCTGAGATCGTAGAGCGCCGCCACGAGCATCCCCTTGTTGTAGATTAGTGCGTCCGAGCCGCTCCAACGCCGCGCCGATGCTTCGAGCAAAGACACAGTATCTTGCTGCCTCGACAGTTCGTAGGCGTCTTCGGCACGCGCCAGCGCGGAGAGGTAATCGTCGAAGCTGAGGTATCCGAGGCGTTGTGACGCGCGCAGAGCCTCGTAGTTCGTGAAGCCTTCGTAGAACCACGCGTAATCGCCGACGAGCCCCAGGCCGTTTGGCACCCAGAGATGGAACGACTCGTGCGCGAGCGGCGCGCTCAGACGCGCGAGCGCGGAGATTTTTGAGGGCGCGCGCCCGGAGAGATAAAAGATCGTCGCCCCGCGCGTCTCGGCAGCCCACTGTGCGGCGCTCGCCTGCCCCGGAAAGGGCGCGATGACGACGAGCGGCGCGGCGCGCGGCATCGCTCCAAAAGTTTTCGCGTGCTCTTTGATGATGGCGGCGATAGTCTCTTCGGCTTCCTGATCCGTGAATGCCCAGTCGCCCGCGACGGCGACCCGCAACTTCATGCCGCGCACGCTCGTGCCGCGCTCGCGCACGCCCTCGCCCGCGAAGACGACCGTTGACTCGGCATCTTCAAACGCGAAGATGCCCGCCGCGTCTGCCTTCACGGGCGCGGCGATCTTCCACCCGTCTGGGAGTTTGAAACTGAGGCGGGCGCGAGCGAGCGGCAGCGGCATTAGATCGCCCGGCATGAGCGCGCCCTGCGTCGGCGTGAGCCAGGAGACGTGTGCCGCATCGTTTGCCGCAGACGGCGGATCGAGTTTTAGTTCGTAGCTAAACTTGACGGCTTCACGCTCCGACTCATATTCACCCGGCGCGAGCTTGCGGACGGCGACGACTGTGCCGCGCTCGTCCGCGAGCGTGAGGTTTTCCATCCTCTCGCCGAGCCCTGTGATGCCCGCGTAGGACTCGCGGAACGACCAGGCTTTTGCGGGCGCGCTTCTCGTTCCTTCGACTTTCACGCGCGGCGGCGAGAGCGAGACGACGGCGACGCGCGCCTCCGTCGTCTGCGCGCGGGCGAACGCGGCGACGGAGATCAGAATAAGAATGAGAGTGATACTGTAGCCGGGTAATGTGCTTCGCCGTCGCATGAGTTGAGCTGACATCATTCGGGCGCGGCGGTCGAGTTGTCAACCGCGTCGAACGCCAAACCACAAATTACGCTCCGGCGTTATGAAAGGCGGAACCCGGCGCCGCCTTCCGGCGTAAGGTCTGATACGAAAACCTGCTTTGGCTTGCGAGGCGGCGTTGACAGCCCGATTTTATCGCCGATACAATGCAGTTCCTCGCAGGCGACCTTTCCGCCGTCTTCGGCTCGTGTGGAGCGAATATGAGTCTCATTAAGATCATCGTCATCACGCTCGCCGTCATCCTAACGCTCCTGTTCTTCGTGCGCTTCCTGTTCTAGCGGCGAGCCGGCATGAATTTTCGTTGCCCCTCGCCCCTGCCACGCACGCGGTTCCTCCGCAATTCGACTTTGCTCCGTCGCACGCTTCTCCTCATCATCCTGTCGCTGCTCCTCGACCATTCGCGCACTCTCTCGCAGACGCCGCCCATGCGCGCGGAAGACGACGAAGTGCTGAGCGTGCGCACAGACCTCATCACGGTCAACTGCTTCGTCACGGACGCGCACGGTCGGCGGCAGACGGGACTCGCCGCCAGAGACTTTCACATTCTCGACAACGGGCGAGACGCCACCGTCAGCTATTTCGCGCCGGGCACTTCGCGCGTCGCACTCGTCTTCGCGCTCGACGCCTCGGGCAGCGCGCGCGAACACATCGCACGGCAGCGCGAGGCGGCGCTCGCGCTCCTCTCACGTTTCGGCTCGGGCTCGCGTGCCGCCGTCCTGGCCTTCACCGACAGACCCGCGCTCGCGCTTCCCTTCGCGCGCGACGCCGAACGGATGCGCGCCGCACTCTTAATCGACGCACAGCCGAACCACCACACCGCGATCTTCGACGCCGCGCTCGCCGCCGTCCGCGCCTTCGACGCACGCCCCGACCCGGCTGAGCGACGCATCGTCATCCTGCTCAGCGACGGTCTCGACAACGCCAGCGCCACGCGCGCAGCGACCGTAATCAACGAAGCGAACGTGCGCGGCGTGTCGCTCTACGTCATACACTTCCCTCTCTTCGAGCCGAGCGGCGACCGCCTCGCCGTCCGTGCGCCGGCGCGCGGCTTCCGCGACCTCGCCGAACGCACGGGCGGCGTCTATTTTCTGCTCAAGGACGCCGCGCACGGGCTCGATCCGCGCCGCGAGTATGATCTCGGCGCGGTCTTTGGCGCCATCGCCGACGACCTCCAGAGTCAGTACGTCCTCGGCTTCTACCTCGACCCGGCGGCGCGCGCCGCCAGTTTCCATAAACTCGACATCAAGTTAACCGCGGACAAGACTTCAAAGCTGCGCGTCCACGCGCTGCGCGATAGCTACACACTGAAACAATGAAAGCCGTGAATCGTGAATCGTCAATCGTGAATAGTTGTTCCCACATCCGGCACATCCTTCTACCGGAAAGATTCAGAAAGTCCGGACTTACGATTGACGATTCACGATTGACGATTCACGATTAACGAATCATGAGCGAACAACACGGACAGGGATTGCGACGTATCAGGCGCGCGCTGCTGAGCGTGTCAGACAAGACGGGGCTCGTCGAGTTCGCGCGGGAGTTGCGCGGCTTCGGCGTGAAGTTGTTGAGTACGGGCGGGACGGCGTCGGCGCTGCGCGAGGCGGGCATCGAGGTGCGCGACGTGTCGGACGTGACGGGCTTCCCCGAAATGCTCGACGGGCGCGTCAAGACCCTGCACCCGCGCATCCACGGCGGCTTACTCGCCGTCCGCGACGACGCGGCGCACATGCGCGCGCTCCAAGAGCACGGCATCGAGCCGATTGACATGGTCGTCATCAACCTCTACCCCTTCGAGCAGACCATCGCCCGCGAGGGCGTCTCGCTCGAAGAAGCCATCGAGCAGATCGACATCGGTGGCCCCGCCATGATCCGCTCCGCATCGAAGAATTTTAAAGACGTTGCCGTCGTCGTATCTCCTAACAATTATCAACGAGTATTAGACGAGATGCGCCGCAACGGCGGCGCGCTCTCACTTGAAACGCGCGAGGTATGTGCGCTTCAGGCTTTCTCGCATACTTCTGCTTACGATGGGGCTATATTCGAGTTCTTAAATGCTCGACAAGCGCGTGAGTTCGTGCGCGAGCAGTACGGTCAAGTTAGCGACACACAGTTCCCCGAAAGCATTCATGCGTATTTCACCAAAATTGCTGATTTACGTTACGGTGAGAACCCGCACCAGAGCGCGGCGCTTTATTACGGCGAGAGTAATGGCGTCGCTCAAGCCGACCTCCTTTCCGGCAAGGAGATGTCTTACAACAACTACGTTGACGCGGACGCAGCGTGGCAGCTCGTCTGCGACTTCGACGATTTGGCTTGCGCGATCATCAAGCACACGAACCCGGCGGGTGTCGCGCTCGGCGCGAACGTCGAAGAGGCTTACCGGCGGGCGCTCGCGACCGATCCTACGTCCGCCTTCGGCGGCATCGTCGCCTTCAACCACGCGGTTGACGAACAGGCGGCGCACGCCGTCACGGAGATTTTCACGGAGGTCTGCGTCGCACCCGACTTCGACGCGGCGGCGCTCGACGTTCTGCGCGCGAAGAAGAACCTGCGCGTGCTGCGCGCAGGCGAGCCGCGCCCGGCAGCCGGGCTCGAATACAGACAGATCGGCGGCGGGATGCTTGTCCAGACGCGAGACGCGCACCGTCTCACGCGCGGCGATCTCAAAGTCGTGACGAAACGCGCGCCGACGGATGAAGAGATAGATTCCCTGCTCTTCGCGTGGACGGTCTGCAAGCACACGAAGTCGAACGCGATTGTTTACGCGCGCGGGGGGCAGACGGTCGGCGTCGGTGCGGGTCAGATGTCGCGCGTCGATTCGGTCAGGCTCGGTGCGTCACGCGCAGTGCTCCCCGTCGCGGGCTCAGTCCTCGCCTCCGACGCCTTCTTCCCCTTCCGCGACGGGCTAGACGAGGCGGCGCAGCACGGCATCACCGCCGTCATCCAACCCGGCGGCTCCGTGCGAGACGCCGAAGTCATCGCCGCTGCGGACGAGCACGACCTCGCGATGGTCTTCACGGGCGTGAGGCACTTCAAGCACTAGAAGCAGAGGTCAGAGGTCAGAGGTCAGTAAGAATGGCTTTTTAACTGACCTCTGACCTCTGACCTCTATCTCTTGCCTTGCAGTCGCGTGGCGCAATCATTGATACTTGCGCGCGAAGGTTACTTTGGTGAATACACGTCTCCCCGTCCGGTTTGAATCGAATCTGATTTGACGAAGGGGCTTTACGATGGCTGACATGGAACTTGCGGACGCGGGCGGTGAAGGCTCGCAGGTGCGTTGCCGCTACTGCGGTCAGTTGAACACGACGCGCGCCGAGGTGGTCGCGGGCGTGGCGCGCTGCGGGCGCTGTCACCTGCCGCTCTCGGACGCGCCGCACCGGAAGTTCGCCGAGCTGAACAAGGATGACTACGTCCACCCGGCGGACGCGAAAGCCCTCGCCGCCCTGCGCGCCATCCCCGGTCTCGACACCGCCGTGCGGAAGCTCTTGCAGGTGACGGGCGAGTCCGTCATCCGCGTCATCTTCATGGCGAGCGCCGTGCGCGTCACGCCGAAGCAGTGTCCAGACCTCTACGCGAAACTCCAGGTCGCCTGCACCACGCTCGGCGTGGACATGCCCGATCTCTTCGTGCAGCAGTCGCCCATCGTCAACGCTTTCACCGGCGGCGTTACCCGCCCCGTCATCGTGCTCTATTCGGGTCTGCTCGAACGCTTGAACGACGAGGAGACGCTCGCCGTTATCGCGCACGAGGTCGGGCACATCCACGCCGAGCACGTGCTCTACCTGACGGCCGCGCACCTGCTTGAAGCGCTGGCGAACCTGGCGATAGCCGCCGCGCCGATTGCCAACCTCGTCGCGCAGATTCTGTCGGGGACGATGCGCGCGGCGCTGCTCGCGTGGGCGCGTCGCGCCGAGTTGTCGTGCGACCGCGCGGCGCTGCTCGTGACGCAGGACGCCGAAGTCATCGGTCGCACGATGATGAAGCTGGCGGGCGGCACCTTCGCCTCGCGCGTCGATTACGATCAGTTCCTCGTGCAGGCGCGCGACTTCCAGAAGAACTACGACGAGCGCGCGCTCGACCGCTTCTGGGCGGACATCATCACGTCCGGGCTCTCGCACCCGTTCCCCGTCTGGCGCGTCTCGGAGATCCTGAAGTGGACGGAGAGCGGCGAGTACGGTCGTCTCACCAACGGCGAGCCGCAGAGCGCGGCGGCGTGAGCGAGGGCGGGATGAGAAAGACGGTGCTCGTTCTGTTGTTCGTCGCCGGTCTGCTGCCGCTGACCGCAACTAAAGGGCAGAAGCGCCCTTCACCTACGCCGCCGTGCGGAAAGTACGACACTCAGGCAGAAGCGGGTGAGTGTGCCTACAAAGAGTATCAGGCCGCCGATGCTGAACTGAACAAGGCTTATAACCAGCTTGCCGCTCAACTCGACGCTGACGGGCGCACGCACCTGAAGGAGGCTGAGCTGGCATGGATCAGCTACCGCGATAAGAACTGCGAGTATGAATCCTCTTTCTATCTCGGTGGCACGATGCGACCGATGATCGAGTCGTTCTGTCTGGCGCGCATGACCAAGGCACGCTCGGCGGAACTCAGGGAGCAGCTCAGGTTCCAGCGTGAGCAGTAAGTGTTGGCTTCTCGCCACAGTCTGCCTCCTGACCATTACCGATCTGCCGACTCCAATTTGAGGAAGCATCAATGTTGCTTGAAAACAAGAACGGCATCATCTTCGGCGTGGCGAACAAGCGTTCGATTGCGTGGGCGTGCGCGCAGGCTCTCGCGGGGGCGGGCGCGCGTCTCGCCTTCACCTACCAGAGCGAGCGTTTGCGCGAGAATGTCGAGGAGTTGGCCGCGACGCTCGACGGCGAGTCGGTGCTCGCACAGTGCGACGTGCAGAACGCAGAGGAAGTGGAGATGACTTTCCGCACCGTCGGCGAGCGGTTCGGGCGGCTCGATTTCCTGATCCACAGTTTGGCGTTCGCGCCGCGCGAGGCGTTGGAGAACGAGTTCGTCCAGACTTCGCGCGAGGCTTTCACGACCGCGCTTGACATCAGCGCCTACTCGCTCGCCGCGCTCGCCCGCGCCGCGCAACCGCTGATGACCGAGGGCGGGAGCATCATCTCGATGACCTACTACGGCGCGGAGAAGGTCGTCCCCGGCTACAACGTGATGGGCGTCGCCAAGTCCGCGCTCGAAGCCTCGACGCGCTACCTTGCCTCCGATCTCGGCAAGCACAACATCCGCGTCAACGCCATCAGCGCCGGCCCCATCAACACGCTCGCCGCGCGCGGCGTCGGGAATCTCTCGACGATGCTCCGTCACCACGCCGAACACGCGCCGCTCCGGCGCAACGTCGAGGCGCGCGAGGTGGGCAGCGTCGCGCTCTTTCTGTGCAGCCCGCTCTCGTCCGCCGTCACCGGCGAAGTTATCCACGTCGATTGCGGCTACAACATCATGGGCATCTAATGGAGAAGACTAAACACGCCGAGAACCCCGAAGACGCGATCACGCAGGACGAGCAACTGCTCGAGACGCCGAGCCCGGACGAGTTCACGCACTCCGACACGTGGCGCGTCTTCCGCATCATGGGCGAGTTCGTCGAGGGCTTCGACGAGCTGGCAACCGTGACGCGCGGCGTCGCCATCTTCGGCTCGGCGCGCACGACGACCGAAGACCCCTACTACGGCGCGGCGCAGGAGACCGCCGCGCAGCTCGCGCGCGCGGGCTTCGCCGTGATCACGGGCGGAGGCCCCGGCATCATGGAGGCGGCGAACCGCGGCGCGTTCGAGGCGGGCGGCACGTCCATCGGCTGCAACATCGAGCTGCCGTTCGAGCAGCGCCCCAACCCCTACCAGACCAAGTCGCTTACCTTCGACTACTTCTTCGTCCGCAAGACGATGTTCGTCAAGTACAGCATGGCGTTCGTCATCTTCCCCGGCGGCTACGGCACGCTCGACGAGATGTTCGAGGCGCTGACCCTCATCCAGACGCGCAAGATCAAAGACTTCCCCGTCATCCTCTTCGGCGCGAAATACTGGCAAGGGTTGCTCAACTGGGTCAAAGACACGCTGCTCACCGAGCGCACCGTCTCGCCCGCCGATCTTGAGCTGCTCCACCTCACCGACTCTCCGGCGGAGATCGTCGAGATCGTCAAGAGCTATCAGGGCGTGCCGCACCCGGAGAACAAGACAGTCTCGCGCGACTACACGGGCTGACGCTTCTGCCGCGCAGCCCACGCGGACGGCGCGCGTGACTCCTTAATAATTTTTCAGTTAGAGTTTGGCGTCGGGGTGGCGCTCGCGGTGAGCCATTCGAGGTAGGGCGCGGAAACTTGCGTGACGGGGAGCGCGACGATCTCCGGCGTCTCGTAGCTGTGCAGCGGACGCACTTCGCGCTCCAGCGCGGCGAAGCGTCCGGCGGTGGTCTTCACCAGCAGCAGGTGTTCCGGCTCGCGCCGCACCGCGCCATCCCACCAGTAAACCGATTCCATCTGGGGGAGAATCTGGACGCACGCGGCGAGTCGCGCGCCGACGAGCATCTCGGCGAGCCGCGCCGCCTCCTCGCGGTTCGGCGCGGTGATGAGGACGACGACCGCGGCCTCGTTCGCTTCCAGCAAGAATATTCCTCAACTCAAAGCAGCCCGCGCGGCGACTGTTGCGATCAGAACTCGTCCGCGTCGCTCGCGATCTCTTCGTCCTCCTCGGCGGTCGTGCCGGTGAGCGGCGTCGTGTCCTTGCCGAAGAAGGATTGATAAATCTCCAGCGCGCGGTCGTAGTCGCGCTCGTCGACGAGGACGAGCGCGCCGGGTGCAGAAGTCGAAAGCAGCGGCGAGAACATGTCGGCCCCGCCCGACTGGACGGCGGCGCGGATGCCGTTTTGCTTGAGGATGTCGTTGACCATCTCCGCCTCGGCGGGCGACCCGACGTTGTGCAGCGCGACGAACCGCGCCTCGCTGCGGTCGCGCGCCGTCTCTTCCGGCAGGCGCTCGACCAGCTCGGCGTTGTCATCAGGGCAACGCTCGATGCCCTTCTCGTATTCCGACTCGCAGACGGGACAGAACATAGCGACTCCTCAAAATGTCAGATTCCGGATTGCTGTTTGCGAGCTAGTCTAAGACCTCACACGCCAAACTTCAAACTCTCGACGTTGATTAAAACACTTTGCGCCCTTGCGCCTTTGCGAGAGAATCATTTTCTCGCAAAGGCGCAAGGGCGCAAAGAGAAGGAAGGAAGGCGCGCGTTGATCTAACTCGACGTGCGTGCGGCACGCTCGAAGGGGATCTCCTCGAAGTGGGTCATCCGCTTGAACTCGGCGAAGCGCGCGTTGATCTCAGGTTGCGTCAGCCGCCGCACGCGCTCGGTGCCGAACTCCTCGACGTTGAAGGACGCCATCACCGAGCCGTAGATCATAGCGCGGCGCATCGTCGCCTCGTCCTGCGCGTCCTGGCTCGCCAGATAGCCCATGAAGCCGCCCGCAAACGTGTCGCCCGCGCCCGTCGGGTCGAAGACCGATTCGAGCGGGTAGGCCGGGATGGCGAAGTAAGACTCGTTCGTGAAGAGCGCCGCACCATACTCGCCGCGCTTGATGACGAGCGCGCGCGGGCCGGCGGCGAGAATCTTGCGCGCCGCCTTGATCAGATTCGGCTCGCCCGCGAGTTGCCGCGCCTCCGCGTCGTTGATGATCACAACGTTGACGCGGCGCACCGCGTCCCAGACCGCCTCGGGCACGGTGCTGATCCAGTAGTTCATCGTGTCGAGCGCGACGAGCCCCGCGCCCCCGACCTGCTCGCGCACTTCCACCTGAAGGCCGGGCTGGATGTTGCCGAGGAAGGCGAGGCGCGCGCGCTTCGCTTCGTCAGAGAGCTTCGGCTTGAAGTCGGCGAAGACATTGAGCTGCGTGTCGAGCGTGTGCGCGGTGTTGAGATCGAAGTCGTAGCGACCGCGCCAGAAGAAGGTCTTGCCCTCGCGGACGACTTCCAGGTCAGTCGCATCGATCCCACGCTCGCGGAAGACGGCGAACTCCGCTTCGCCGAAGTCGCCGCCGACGACGCCGACGATTCTCACGTCCGTGAAGAAGCTCGCCGCGAGCGAGAAGTGCGTAGCGGAGCCGCCGAGCATCCGCTCGCGCTTCCCGAAAGGCGTCTCGACCGCGTCGAACGCGACCGAGCCAACAACTAGCAGAGACACTGTGTGTGGTTCTCCTCTGAGTGTGATGAAAGAAAAGATGTCCGTGGTCAGTCATCCGTGGTCAGTTGCTTTTCGTCTTCGCCGCCTCGCCCGTAAACCACGAACGACGAACAACTGACCACGGACAACTGACAGCCTTTACTGCTTATCCTGCGTCTTGGGCGCGACGCCGCCGATTGCCTGGAGTTCCTTCTCGGCTTCGTCGCGCAGCTTGCTCTGCGGGTACTCGTTGACGAGACGCGACAGATAAACGCGCGCCTCCTCGCGATGCTTCTCGACGGGCAGGAGCGGCGGCTGATGACCCTTCTTCTCGGACATGTAGAGGTTGCTCATCCCGGCGATGTAGAGCGCCTCGTCAAGCCGCGAGAAGTTCGGGTAACCGGCGATGATCTCCTCCGCGCGCGAGAGCGACGCACGGTAAGCCTTCTTCAACTTGAAGTAGTGGTATGCCTTGATCAGATTACCCTGCATGTCTTTTTCGAGGACGGTGTCGCGCATCGCCACCGTATCCGGCTCGCGCACGCTGCCCTGCGCCCGCGCCGGCGCCGCCGCGCTCAGTCCCAGCGCCAAGAAACCCAATGCCACGAAGAATAGCTTTTTCATAAAACCTCCACTCAAGGCCGTGAATCGTGAATCGTCAATCGTGAAGCGTCAGTTGTCAGAGCCCTTTTCTTAACTTTTCACGATTGACGATTCACGATTCACGATACTTTTTGATGATCGCTTCCAGCTTCCGCGTTGTCGGCTCAGACCACTGTTCGGGCGCGGTGAAGATGGCGTTCTTGAGCGCGGAGCCGCACGAGCAGCCGCGCGGCGACGCCGCGAGACGGCTGACCGCCGCGCGCATGATGGTCTGCGCGTTCTGCACGTTCTTGTTCAGGTACTCGACGACCTGCTCGACCGAGACGGCGTCGTGCCCCTCGTGCCAGCAGTCGTAGTCTGTGACGAGGGCGAGCGTCGAGTAGCAGATTTCCGCCTCGCGCGCCAGCTTCGCTTCCTGCAAGTTCGTCATCCCGATCACGTCCATGCCCCACTGGCGATAGACGTTCGACTCGGCCTTAGTCGAAAACGCCGGGCCTTCCATGCATAGGTACGTCCCGCCGCGATGAACGGTCACGTCCGCCGACTTACACGACTCTTCGAGCACGTCGCCGAGTTCCTTGCAGACCGGGTGCGCGAAGGTGACGTGTGCGACGATGCCTTCGCCGAAGAAGGTTGACTCGTTCGCGCGGGCGCGCGTGCGGTCGAAGAACTGATCAGGGATGACCATGTGGAGCGGCTCGTATTTTTCCTGAAGCGAGCCGACCGCCGACGCCGACAGGATGCGTTCGACGCCAAGCAGTTTCATCGCGTAGATGTTCGCGCGAAACGGCAGCTCCGTCGGCAGCAACTTGTGCCCGCGCCCGTGGCGCGGCAGAAAC
Source organism: Pyrinomonadaceae bacterium (assembly GCA_045807785.1). Taxonomy (GTDB): domain Bacteria; phylum Acidobacteriota; class Blastocatellia; order Pyrinomonadales; family Pyrinomonadaceae; genus JAIVGV01. Next base: position 20,964 of record JBJMGS010000280.1, on the reverse strand, counting down.
GCGACGCGCACGCCTTCGAGCGTCCCCGTGATGAACGCGTCCGAAGGCTTGCCGAACGGCGTCTCGACCGACACCTCCTCGACATCCTTCAACTCCGGCATCTGGTAGAGCCCGCTGCCGCCGATGATTCCGATCTTGATCGTGGACATATTTATACTGACGACACTCCTTGTCGTGCCTGTGCTTCCGTGTCAGGGACTGCGCGCAGCTTGCCTCCCTCTTCGACGATGCGGCAGAGCGGCGCTTCGGGGTCGTGGTAAAAAAGGCAGAGCCAGTTTTCGCGCGCCGCCTGCGGCAGCAGCCACTTCTTCGCGTCGAGCGTCTCGACGGGGTAAAGGTCGTAGCCCATCACCCAGGCGAAGGGGACGTGCGCGCGCGTCGGGACGAGATCGGCGAAGCCGAAGAGCGTCTGACCGCTGCGCTCCAGGCGCACGCACTGCATCGTGCGCGAATGGCCGGGCACCTGCTCCATCGTCAAGCCCGGCACGACTTCGTAAGCGGCGGGCTTCAACTCAAGCTGCCCCGACTCGGCGAGCGGTCGCCAGTTCTCCGCGAGGTAGCTCGCGCGGTCGCGCTCGTGCGGACTTTCGGCGTGCGCGAACTCATCTGCCGAGACGAAGTAGCGCGCGTTCGGGAAAGTCGGCACGACCTTTCCCTCTTCATCGAGCCGCGTGTTGCCGCCCGCGTGATCGAAGTGGAGATGTGTGTTGACGACGACGGTGATCTCTTCGGGGCTGTAGCCCGTCACTGCCCGCACCGACTCGCCGAGCGTCCGCGCGCGCTCGATGCCGTACATCCCCGCCTGCTTCTGCGACCACTTGTCGCCGATGCCCGTCTCGACGATGACGCGTTCCGTCGCAGTCTCGACGAACAGGCAGTTCATGTTCAGCCGCACGCGGTTCTGCCCGTCCGGCGGCGACTCTCTCGCCCACAGAGCGCGCGGCACGACGCCGAACATCGCCCCGCCATCCAGACGAAACTCCGCGTCCGGCACGATCTCTACGCGGTAATCGCCGAGAAGCATAGAGGTCAGAGGCTAGAGGCAGAAAGAATTAATTCTTCACTAACCTCTAACCTCTGACCTCTGCTTTTCACTTCTTGACCGGCGGCTTTGCGCCCGGGTTCGTGTTGCCGCCCTTGGTGGGCGGGGCTGACGGGGGCGGCGCTTCGCCGGGCAAGCCTTCTTCGCCCGCTCCGCCGCCGGGGTTCATGCCGGGGGGCGGCTGCGCGGGCATCGGCGGCGCATCGATCTTGAAGTCGTCGGGCACGGAGACGTGCGCGCGCTGCGCCAGCTCGTCGATAAACTTCTGACGCTTCTCCTTCTCGACCGCGGCCTTCGCCTTGTCGCGCGAAGACTGCGGCGGGGCGAACGGATTGGCGGCGGTCTCCGCCGACTCGCTCTTGATCAGGATGTGGCGCGCGTGGACTTCTTCCACGTCCTTGCCCTGCTCGTCCTTGCTGTTGCGCTTCTCTTCCACCTTGATGATGTGGAAACCGAAGGGCGTCTCGACCACGTCGCTGATCTCGCCAGGCTTCAAGGCAAACGCCGCGTCCTCGAACGGCTTAACCATCATCCCGCGCTTGAACCAACCGAGGTCGCCGCCCTTGTCCTTATTGCCCGGATCGCCCGAGTACTGTTTCGCCAGCTCGGCAAAGTCTTCGCCGCCACGCGCGCGCTTCAACACGTCCTCGGCCTTCGCGCGCGTCTTGCTGTCGTCGAGTTCAGGGTGCTTGGCGATGTAGGCGTCGATCTCCTGATCGGTCGCCTTGGTCTTTTCGGCGATCTGCTTTTCGTTCTCCTTCGAATATTTGCGCGCGAGTACCTGCGCTTCCTGCACCTGCATGAGCAACTGCGCGCGCCGCTCCTTGTCCACACCCGCCGCCTTCGCCTTGCGCGAGACGACCTGCGTCGGAGCCCATAGCTCGTTCTTCAACTGGTTGCGCTGCTCGTCCGGCATGGCGCCCGCCGTGGGCAGCAGACCCAAATCCTGTACGTCTTTGACGAACTGCTCGAACTTCTGATCCTGCCCCGGCTCCTGCAAAAACTTATCCACCTCGTCTTTGGTGTAGAGCTGATCTGGGTTCGTCATGCCCGCGTCATGCTGCTTCTGCGCGAAGCTCTGCGCGAGCACGAAGGTGCGCATCACTTCGAGCTGGCGCTGCGTGTCCGGCTTGTCGGCGATGCCCGTTGCGCGCGCCTCCTGCGCCATCGCGAACACCTCGCGCAATTGGTGCGCGAAGTCTTTGCGCTGCTCGGCGTTCGACGCCAGCATGGAAAGCTCCTGCGGCGAGCGCGCCATGCCCTTGACGATCTCCGCCACGTCCTCTTGCGAGAGCGTGACGGCGCGGTGGCGGCGCGCGTAGAACTGCCACCCGATGAGCGCCAGCGCAACGATGACAGCGATGCCAGCCACGATGAGCGCCTTCGTCGTCGAACTCGATCCGCCCGCGCTGGCGGCGGCGCTCGCGCGCGGAGCCTGCGCCCGCGGGGCTTCGCCCGACGACGCTGCCTCCGTCGAGAGCGGCGTGGTCGCCGCGCCCGCGGTGTAACCCGCGCCCGACCCGACTCCGGTCGCGTCGCCCTCGGTCGCCTCGGTCGCGGCCTCGCTCGGCGTCATCTCTCCGGCCGCGCCCGACGCTTCAGCCTGTCCGGTGGCAGAGTCATTTGTCATCTCGGCGCCGCAGCCGGGGCAGACGCTCGCGTCTTCCGGCATCGTCGTTCCGCAGTGCTTGCAAGTAATCATCTCGTTTCCTTTTCTCTCAATCTGGTCGTTCGTGTGCAAAATTTTCGCGCCCTCGCGTCACGGTCGCCTGCGACTAGCCGGTTTCGCGCCCGGCGCGGCTGACCTCGTCGTTGTACTCTTTGTCGTGGTCGTTGCCGGTTTCACCTGCGCGCCCGCCGCAGGGGCCTGCGCGGCGACGGGCTGCGCCGAAAAGTTTTCGGCGACGGTGACGTGCGAGCGCGCGACAATCTCGGCCATCAGCTTGTCGCGCTTCTCATTCTCGATTGCCACCCGTGCACGCTCGCGCGCCGACAGACCGCGCATCGCCGGATCGTCCGACGCGCCGCCAGGCATGACGAGGATGTGACGCGCGTGAACCTGCTCGCCGGGCTGACCGTCCGCGCCGCCCGCCGCCCGCCGCTCTTCCAGCTTGATGACGTGGAAGCCAAACTGCGATTCGACCACGCCGCTCAACTCGCCCGGCTTCAAGGCGAAGGCCGCGTCCTCGAACGGCTTGACCATCATCCCGCGTCCGAACCAGCCGAGGTCGCCGCCCTGCGGCTTGCTGCCGGTGTCATCGGAAAACTCACGCGCCAGTGCGGCAAAGTCTTCGCCGGCTTGCGCGCGCCGTAAAATCTCTTCCGCCTTCTCGCGCACCTTCTTCGGATCAAGCTCCGGGTGTGCGACGAAGTAGGCGTCGATCTCCTGATCGGTCGCCGCCGCGCGCTGTCGCAAGACCTGACCGAAGTAGGCGGAAGCGAGCAGACGCGCCTGCTGGTACTGAATCATCAACGCGGTCTTCGGCTCGCGGTCAAGCCCGGCCGCGACGCCCTTGCGGTTCGCCACCATCACGTTCGCCCAGCTCTGGTGCAGCGCCTCGCGCTTCGCTTCGGTCAACTGCTCGCCCGGCTGCGCGCCGTGCTTGAGGTAGTCCTGCAAAAACTCTGCGAAGCGCGCTTTCTGCCCCGGCTCTTTGCCGAACGCCGCGATCTCTTCACGGCTCACAATCTGCTCGTCGGAGGTCGCGCCCTGCTCCTGCCGCCGCTTCGTGTAGTCGCGCGCGACGACGAAGGCGCGCGAGAGGCCGAGTTGGAGTTTGATGTCTGGGCGTTCGGCGAAGCCCGCGCCCCGCGCCGCCTCGGCGATGGAGAGCAGCTCGCGCAAGTCCCGCGCGAAATCTTTACGCTCCGACGCTTCGGCAGCGAGTTGCGCGCGCGCCTGCGGCGAGATGCCGAGCGCTTCGATGAGCAGATCGACATCGCGCGGCGTCAACACGACGCCCGGCTTTGCGGCGGGCGCGGCAACGCATGGCGGCGTGTGCGCGGGCTGTGGGCGGCGGCGTGTCTGCGCGGCGGCACAGGTGGCGGCAAGGCACACTAACGCGCAGGCCGCGAGAATTTTCAAACGCGAGGTCAAAACTTACTCTCTCCCTTTCCCGACCTCAACATCTGCGTCCCGGTGCTCGACGAGTTCAAGCAGCACGCCGCCCGACGCCGACGGGTGGACGAACGCGACGAGGCAGTTGTCCGCACCCGCGCGCGGCTCTTCGTCAATGAGGCGCGCGCCCTGCGCCTTCAGCCGCGCGAGCGCGGCGCGAATGTCTGTGACGCGCACGGCGACGTGATGAATGCCCGCCCCGCGCTTCTCGATGAACTTGGCGACGGGCGATCCGGCGTGCGTCGGCTCCAGCAGCTCGATGCGCGGCTCACCCACGGGCAGCATCGCCACGCGCACGCCCTGCTCCGCAACTTCCTCAGTGTGGACGACCGCCAGGCCGAGCGCGTCGCGCCAGAACGCGAGCGCGTCTTCGATGTTCGGCGTGGCGATCCCGATGTGCTCGATGTGCATATGAAGCTGTTAGCTATTAGCTGTTAGCTGTTAGCTGTTAGTAAAAACAAACTCACACGAGAGCGAACGCGGAAGCTGATAGCGGCCTCTGTCTGGCTAAAAGCTAACAGCTAATAGCTCTCAAACAACTCTTCGACCGCGGAATAAGGATCGCGGCGCTTGGCGGCGACTTCGTGCGCGAGCGCGTCGAGCCGTGCGTCGGCGCCTCCGCCGAGTGCGCGGGCGAGCAGGCGTTCGCGGAGCAGTTCGAGGATGCGCCAGCGCGCGATTGAGGCGCGCCGTTCGAGGCTCGCTTCGCCCTTGCTCAGAAACTCGCGGTAGCTCTCGATGGCGGAGGCAAGCGCGTCGATGCCTTTGTTCTCGGTGGCGACGGTCTTGACGATGGGCGTCTCCCAGTGGTCGGGGCGCATCGCGAGCGTCATCATGGCTTCGAGTTCTTTCTCGGTGCGCAGCACGCCCTCGCGGTCGGCTTTGTTGATGACGAAGACGTCGCCGATCTCCATGATGCCCGCTTTGATCGCCTGCACGTCGTCGCCCATGCCGGGCACGAGCACGACGACCGAGACGTCCGCCGTCTTCACGATCTCGACCTCGTCCTGCCCGACGCCCACCGTCTCGACGATGATTTTTTCATACCCGGCGGCGTCGAGGATCGACACGGCGTCAACGGAGGCGCGCGCCAAGCCGCCGAGATGTCCGCGCGTCGCCATCGAGCGGATGAAGACGCCGGGGTCGAGCCCTAGGGTCTGCATCCTGATCCGGTCGCCGAGAATTGCGCCGCCCGAAAACGGGCTCGACGGATCGACGCAGACGATGCCGACCCGCTCGCCGCGCGCGCGGTAGAGCATCGCCAGCTTATCAACGAGCGAAGACTTCCCCGCGCCGGGCGAACCCGTGATGCCGACGACTAACCCGCGCCCCGTGTGCGGGAAGATGGACTTCATCAATGCCGCCGCGCCTTCCACGTCGTCCTCGACCTTCGAGATGGCGCGCGCCACCGCCCGCGCCTCACCCGCGAGGATGCGTTCGAGTTCTGTTGTCGTGGTCGTCGCGCTCAAGATCGCTATCGTTAATCGTCGGTTTACTAAACGTTACTCAAAATCTGCTTGGCGATGATCAGTCGCTGTATCTCGCTGGTGCCCTCGCCGATGGTGCAGAGCTTGGAGTCGCGCCAGTATTTTTCGGGCGGGTAGTCTTTCGTGTAGCCGTAGCCACCGTGAATCTGGATCGCCTCCTCGCAGACTTTGACCGAGACTTCGGAAGCGTAGAGCTTCGCCATCGAAGACTCTTTCGTGACCTTGCGCCCCTCGTCTTTCAGGTAAGCCGCGCGGTACATCAGCAGGCGCGCCGCGTCGATCTGCGTCGCCATGTCGGCGAGCTTGAATTGGATCGCCTGAAACTCCGAGATCGGCTTGCCGAACTGCTGCCGCTCCTTCGAGTAGCGCACGGCAGACTCGTAAGCGCCCTGCGCGATGCCGAGCGCGAGCGCTGCAATCGAGATGCGCCCGCCGTCCAGCACCTGCATTGCCTGAATGAACCCTAAGCCTTCCGGCCCTAGACGGTTCTCGTCCGGCACCTGGCAGTCTTCAAAGATGACGCTCGCAGTTTCGGAGGCGCGAAGTCCGAGCTTGTCCTCCTTCTTGCCGGGGCCGAAACCTTTCATGCCCTTCTCGAAGATGAACGCCGTGATGCCTTTCGAGCGCATCGCGCGGTCGGTCGAGGCGACGGCGACGCAGGTGTCGCCGTGGATGGCGTGGGTGATGAAATTTTTCGCGCCGTTGACCAGCCAACCGCCGTCGTTTTTAACCGCGGTCGTGCGCGTCCCCGAAGCGTCCGAGCCGGCGCTCGGCTCGGTCAAGCCCCACGCGCCCAGCTTCTCTCCGCGCGCGAGCGGCACGAGGTACTTCTGCTTCTGCTCCTCCGAGCCGAACATGTAGATGTGGTTCGAGCAGAGCGAATTGTGCGCGGCGACGGAGATGCCGACCGAGCCGTCCACGCGCGACAGCTCTTCGATGATCGTCGCGTACTCGATGTAGCCCATCCCCACCCCGCCGTACTCTTCTGGGAAGATGACGCCCATCAAGCCCTGCTCGGCGAGTTTCGGCAGCAGCTCCGTGGGAAAGTGTTGCGCCTCGTCCCACTCGCGGACGTGCGGCGCGATCTCGCCCTCGGCGAACTCGCGCACGCTCATCTTCACCTGTTGCTGCTCTTCGTTTAAGTCGAAGTTCATCGCGTGATCTGAAAAACCCCCTGATCGTCTGCGCGCAGAAAAAGGCGAACAGTGACAGATCGATCCAAGTGACTATTGTCGCCGTTCGCCTGACCTTTTATTGTAGCTTAACTCTAGCCCCGGACGTGACCCGTGCCGCGTGCTTTCGCCGCCCCGCGCGCGGATTTTTTACCCGCCGCGCCGCGCGGCTCTCTGCCCCGCTCGCCGCGCGCTTCTTTCCCTTGCGCGCCCTTAGCCCCGCGCGACTCAGCCTTTCGCCCGCCCTTTGACGCGCCCCCGCGTTTGAGGCTCGCGACCTCTGCGGGCGCGAGCAGACGCCACTCGCCGGGTTTGAGGCGGTCGTCGCGGATGCGCCCGATCTGCACGCGACGCAGTTTGACGACCGAGTGGCCGACGGCGTCGAACATGCGCCTGATCTGCTGGTTGCGCCCTTCGTGCAGGACGACCTCGAACCAGGCGTTCTTGTCGGTCTCGCCCGCGCGCTCGACCTTGGCTGGCGCGGTGCGCACGCCGTCGTCCAAGACGATCCCGCGCCGTAGCCGCTCAATCGCCACGTCGGTCGGGATGCCTTTAACCTTCGCCTCGTAAATTTTCTGCACCTGATTGCGCGCCGCCGTGACGTGGTTCGTCAGCTCGCCGTCGTTCGTCAGGATGATCAGACCTTCGGTGTTGAAGTCTAGGCGACCAACCGGGTGGAGACGACCGAGCGAGGCGGGCACGAGTTCCGCGACGAGCGGGCGACCTTCCGGGTCGGACAAACTCGCCAGATAGCCCTTCGGCTTGTTGAGCAGCACGTGAACCGTCTCGCGCTCTTGCAGCAGAGGGTTGATCAGGCGACCGCGCACCTTGATGTGATCGCGCTTCGGGTCGGCCTTCGTGCCGGGCTCGGTCACAACCTGACCGTTAACCGTCACCTCGCCCCCGGCGATCAGCTCCTCCGCGTGGCGGCGCGAAGCGACACCCGCCGCGGCGATCAACTTTTGCAGACGTTCTTCCATCGTAGGCTAACCTAAAACACTTAACGCCAGTCGGGCGGCGGTGGCGGAGCGTACTTCTGCGCCGTCGTCTCTTGACGCTGGTTGACCGTCCACGCCGCGGCGTCGCCCGCGCTGCTGCGTAACTGTGCGCGCGCGCCGCCCGGCATCGACGCGGGCTCGTAAACCTCTTTCCAGTTCTCGCCGAAGAAGAACCAGAGTGCATAGACGCAGACCGCCGTGCCGATGGGAAAGTTCATGGCGGAGACGACAGCGGCGATGATTCCGCTCAGTCTCGCCCAGGACTTGTGCTTGAGCACAGCGAAGGCGGCGACGAAGGACGGCAGCGCGAAGACCGCTTGGATAATAAAGAAGAAGCTCGCGAAGATCAGGAAGAAGCCTTTCGGCGGCCCTGGTCTGCCCGGGTCGTTCGGGATGAGCGTCATGAAGCTGCCGAACATCAACGCGATCAAGAGCCCCATCAGAAGCTGAAAGCCGCCGTGAATCAGGAACCCGACGCCGACCAACTTGTTGTGCTGTTCGTTCGTCATGCTGTTCCTCAAGCTGTTAGCTGTTAGCTGTTAGCTGTTAGCCAAGCTAAAGACCATCTAACCAATCTGGCCAAAAGCTAAACGCTAATAGCTAATAGCTCCCTCACGCCCCTCCGCCCGTCAGGTCTTCAAAATCCTCGAAGTTCGGTAGCTCCGAGAGGTCTTTCATGCCGAACTGCAAGAGGAAGTCTTTCGACGTGCCGTACATCATCGGTCGCCCGACAACTTCCTTGCGCCCCTTGGCGACGATGAGCCGCTTGTCGAGGAGCGTCTTGATCGCCGATGACGACTGTACGCCGCGAATCTCTAAGATTTCCGGGATTGTGATCGGCTGCTTGTAGGCGATGACGGCGAGCGTTTCGAGCGCCGCGAGCGAGAGTTTCGCCGACGGACGCGACTTCAGAAAGATGCGGACGTGATCGTGGTGCTCTGCGCGCGTGGCAAACTGCCAGCCGCCCGCCACCTCGCGCAGCATCAGCCCGGCGTTGCGCTCGTTGAACTCCTTCGCCAGCTCCTGCACCGCCACCTCGACCCAGCCGCGCTCCTCTTTCAACACTTCGGAGAGCGTCTTCGCCGAGATCGGCTCTTCCGAGACGAAGACGAGCGCCTCGATGATGCCCATCAACTCCGCCATGCTGCGCGGCTGACCGCCCGGCGCGATGCCGTCGTCATCCGCTTCGTCCGACGACGCAGACTCGGCGCGCCCGCGCTGTTCGCGTTGCAGCGCCGCCATGCGTTCGGCGAGGTCTTCGGCGTCGGCATCGTGGATGACGATCTCGTCGTCAACCTCGTCCGATTCGCGCGCCGTGTCCTCGAAGTCTTCCTCGTCAACCATGGCGTTGACCAAATCCTCGCCCTCGGTCGCGGCTTCGACGGCGCGAGCGTCTTTGACCGCGCCCGATGCTTCGACCGCTGACGTTTCTTCGACCGCGTCAGTGCTCACGTCTACCCCCTCGCCTGCGGCGACAGTCGCCGCGGCCTCTTCGCCCTTCACTCTTCGTTTTCTACTCATTGTTTCGTCAGCTTAACTGTTCGCACGCATGACAATGTCGCCAAAGGTGTCGCGCTGGACGAGACTCACTTCCGTCGAGCGCACAAGTTCGAGCACGGAGAGGAACGCCAGCACCAGCTCGCGCCTCGACTGCGCGCGCTCGAAGAAGAGCCGCAGGTTCAGCTCGCCCGCGCTCATGACCATGTTGCGGAGCCGTTCGAGCATCTCCGTCATCGTCACCTCGTCGCGCTCGATCTCCATCAGCACTTCCTGCTTGCGGCGCGAGAGGATTTCCTGAAAGACCTTGAGGAGATCGAAGACGCCGACCGCGACCTCCGGGTTCGACTTGTCCGTCTCAATCGGCGCGCGCGTAAAGACCCCCTGCTCCACGGTTGCGCGCGACCAGAGCATCTGCGCCGCGGCTTTGAACTTCTGGTGTTCGAGCAGGCGCGCGACCAGATCGCGGCGCGGATCGTCCTGATCCTCGTCCGCGCCGGAGGCCGTCGGGTCGGACGGCAAAAGCATCCGCGACTTGATCTCGATGAGCTGCGCCGCCATCACCAGAAACTCGCTCGCCACCGTGATGTCGAGCTGCTTCATCGCCTGGATGTAACGCAGGTACTCGTCCGTGATGCGCGCGACGGGGATGTCGTAGATGTCCACCTGCTCCTGCCGGATGAGGTAGAGCAGGAGATCGAGCGGGCCGGCGAAGTCGCCGAGGTAGAGCTTTAACTCGTCGCCGCCCTCGCCGCTCTCCGAGACGATTTCGGGGCGCGCGCCCGCGACGTTCAACATCGCCACTTCGGGCTCGCCCCGCTGCGGCGGCGCGTCCGCGTTCGCGCCGTCGCCAGCCGCATCGGGCGCAAGCACTGGATCGACCGTCGCCGTCGCCGCGGCGACCACCTCACCTTGCGCGCTTTCGTCGGCTGTCGCCGTTGTCTCTCGTGTCTCTTCCATCAACTACACCTCACGCGCGGCGCGCGCCGACCAGACCGAGCCGCGTCTTCACATCGTCGAGCGTCGCACGGGCGATGACCTGTGCGCGCGCGCGCCCCTCTCCGAGCGTGCGTTCGAGTTCTTCGTCCGAGTAGCCGCGCGCGCGCTCTTGCAGCGGGCGCAAAAACTCGATGGTCGCCTCCGCCAGTTCAGACTTCAACTGCGCGTAGCCCTTGCCCTCGAAATTCGCTTCAACTTCCGCCGCCGTCTTGCCCGTCAAGACCTGATAGATGGTCAGCAGGTTGGTGATCGCCGGGCGCTGCACGTCGAAGCGAATCTCCGTGCCGGAATCGGTGACGGCGCGTTTGAACTTGCGGCGCACCGTGTCGGCGTCGTCCAGCAGGAAGACGCTCCCGGCGGCGTTCTCGTCCGACTTCGACATCTTCTTCGTCGCGTCGCTCAGCGATTGAATCTTCGCGCCGACCTTCGGGATGAAAGGATCGGGCACGCGGAACGTCTCGCCGTAGTCGCGATTGAAACGCTCTGCGATGTCGCGCGTCAGTTCAAGGTGCTGCTTCTGATCGTGGCCGACGGGGACGAGATCGGTCTGATAGAGCAGGATGTCCGCCGCCATCAGCACCGGGTAGGTGAGCAGACCTGCGCCGACGCCCTCGCGCTGCTTCGCCGCCTTGTCCTTGAACTGCGTCATGCGCTCAAGCTCCGAAATGCGCGTCACGCAGTTCAGAATCCATGACAACTCGGCATGTTCCGGCACGTCCGACTGGACGAAGACGATTGAAGTCTTCGGATCGATCCCTGCGGCGAGGTAGATGCGTGCCAGATCGCGCGTCTTTGCGGCTAACAGCTTCGGGTCTTGCGGGAGGGTGATGGCGTGCAGGTTGACGATACAGAAGAGGCTCTCGTACTCGTGCTGCAACTCGACCCAGTTGCGCAGCGCGCCGACGTAGTTGCCGAGGTGGAAGTTGCCGGTCGGCTGCGCGCCGCTGAATATCCGTCTCATGCCGATTAATAAACTCCAAGCAGATACCAGGCCAGCGGCATCACGACGCCAAAGATTTTGCCGAAGATACCCGTGAAGAGGGCGACGATGAGCAGGAGATACCCGAATTGATTGAGCGCATCTAGCGCCGACTCGAAACCCGCGGGCAAGATGCTCGCCAGAATCTTGCTTCCGTCAAGCGGCGGGATCGGGAACAGGTTGAAGACCGCGAGAGCCACATTCAGCGTGAAGAACGTTTCAAGCAGAGCCGCCACGGCTTTCATCGTCGCATCGTTCGCGTTTGCGGCGGTGATCCACTCCTCACGCCCGACCGTGATCGCGCCGGCGTGCAACAAAGCAACGATGACTATGCCCGCGACGAGTGCGATGGTGAGATTGCCGAGGATGCCCGCGATGGAAACCCAGAAGTTAGCCACGCGCTTGTTGCGCCACGCTAACGGATTGACCGGCGTCGGTCGTGCCCATCCGAGCAACGGAGCGTGCGTAAAGAATGAGATGGCCGGGAACAGGAGTGTGCCGATAGGATCGACGTGCGCGATAGGGTTCAGGGAAATTCGTCCCTTATGCTTAGCAAGATCATCGCCGAAGCGGTTCGACATCCAGGCGTGCAGCATCTCATGCACCGATAATGAGAAAATCAGCGCAACCATGTAGAGAATGAATTCGCCTAGATTTGGAATTGGCATGTAAATCTCGGTAGAAAAGAGCACCCGCCCGGCAAGCATGTCACACTAACATGCGCTTGTGGGCGAGTCAAAAGAGTGAGCAGTGAGCGGTAAGCGGTGAGCAGTTAAGATAAGAAACTGCTCACCGCTCACTGCTTACTGCTCACTACAGAAGCGTTCCACGGATGCCGAGCGGCAACGAGTAAACCGCGTCGTTTGTGGCGACGGCGAGCGCGCCCTCGCGGCTGAAGGCGAGACCGATGATGTTCATCCCCGCCACGACCAGCTCCGCCGCCTCGCCGCCGCGTGTGATGCGCACCACCCCACGCCGGCCCTGATAAGACGCCGCGACGTAGAGGTTCCCTTCCGCATCGAAGGCAAGCCCGCCCGGTCGCCCCAGGCCGCGGAAGAAGACTCCGGCGCGACCGCCCTCTTCAACTCTCATGATCGACTCGTGGCTCGACACCGTGGGCGCCGCGACGTAGAGCGCACCGTCCGAGCCGAAGGCGAGGTGATAGGCCGCGACCGATGCTTCGAGCGTCGCCCACGCGCGCGACTCGCCGATGCCGTTGACGCGGTGGATCGTGCCCGAACGGTCGCCCACGTACATGCGCCCCGCGCGGTCGAAGGCGAGCCCGGTGGCGACGCCGAGGTTGCGCGCGAACGGGATCGCCTCGTCAAACTTCGTCACGCGGAAAATCGTCCCGTCGTCGCGACTCGTCACGAAAAGCTGTCCCGTCTCGTCGAAGGCGAGCCCCGTCGGGTTGACGATCTCGCCCGTCACGTCGTGCAGCTCTCCGTCCGCGTTGATGCGAAGGAGCGAGACCGGCTCGCGGTGGCCGCGCGAGCCGGAGCGCGTGACGTAGAGCGCGCCGTCTTCCGGGTCGAACGCGGGGCTCGCCACCATGTGCAAATCTTCGGCGACGAGTTTGCCGACGACGAGGCGCGCGGGCTGACTGAACGCGCCGCCGCTCTCCAAACGCACCTCGACCGAGCGCCCCTCGGCGGAGTCGGGCACGACGGCGAGCACGCGCTGCGGCGACGCGCCGACCAGACGCGCGCGCTCTTCGCCGAAGAGGACGTGGTAATCGCCGAAGCGGCTCGTGTCGAAGCCCTCGCATTCGATGAGCACCTCGCCACCCGGAATCGCTGCCGCCGGATTCACCCGCTTGATCTGCCCAGCCGATCCCATCCTCAGAAACCCCCTCAGCCCGCCAGCCCCGCCGGCGGGTCAATCACACGCAAACTTTTCCAGAAACGCACAACAGATTAGATCAACCACCATGCACTGACAACCGCGTGCGGTCTCGCCCCGGCGCGCGCCGCCGTGCTTGACGACGCGCGCCGTGTGCTATAATCCGCGCCATCGCATGAGATTGTTTTCGCGTGGTAACACTACTCACGTTAGCCCTACAGCGTCCGACCCGCGCCGCTCGCTTCGCTCAAACTCTAACTTGTCAGACGTCGCGGGATCGACGACCGTCGGCGGGCTGTCGCGTCCGCGCTTGGCGCGAGTCGTCCGCCGCCCGTCGCCCCGTATGAAGGAGGGTCAGCGCCATTAGTAACGTCCACGGCAACACTCAGGGACTCAAGCCCAACCAACTGCGCCGCATCGAGAAACTCTACTCGCGGCGCATTTCGCCGCAGAGAATCGTCACGCCGGAGTTCGCGCGCCAGCTCTCCGAACTGTCGCACGAGACCGGCAGGCAGATCGGCGTGCTCGTCGATCGCAAGGGCTATGTGGAGCACGTCACGGTCGGCAATGCCAAGGGCATCGAGCTGCCGAACTTCGGTCGCCAGCGCGTCGCCGCCGACCGCTTCCGCGGACTGCGCTGCGTCCACACGCACCTGCGCGGCGAGGAGTTGACGCAGGACGACCTGAACGATCTCGCCCTGTTGCGGCTCGATCTGATGGCGGCGGTCGAGGTCGAGCCGCGCACGGGGCTGCCCGGCGTCGTGCGCGCCGCACATCTTTTGCCGACCACCGCCGCGCGCATCGAAGACGACGGCGCGGGCGGGCAGGCGTTCGCCTTCCTCGACGCCGAGGTCGCCTCGCAGCTCGACGTGGATTTCCTCGAACTGATCAACTCGCTCGAAGACGAGATGGCGCGCAACCGGCGCGGCGCCGGTCGTCAGGCAGAGGCGCGCGACCGCGCGATCCTCGTCGGCGTCACGACCGGCTCGGTCACGGAGGCGGAAGAGTCGATGGCGGAGCTGCGCGAGCTGGCCGTTTCGGCGAACATCGTCGTGCTCGACCAGCTCATCCAGCGCCGCGCGAACGTCGATCCGCGCACCGTCTTAGGGCGCGGCAAGTTGGACGAGCTGCTCGTGCGCGCGCTGCGTCAGGGCGTCGATCTCATCGTCTTCGACCGCGAACTCTCGCCAGCACAGGTGCGCTCGATCTCGGAGGCGACCGATCTCAAAGTGGTTGACCGCGCGCAGCTCATCCTCGACATCTTCGCGCAACGCGCCGAGACGAGCGAGGGCAAGATTCAGGTCGAGCTGGCGCAGTTGAAATACATGCTGCCGCGCCTCATCGCCGGTCAGGACTCCGCCTTCTCGCGACTCGCGGGCGGCATTGGTGGGCGCGGCCCGGGCGAGACGAAACTCGAAACCGACCGCCGCCGCGTGCGCGACCGCATCAGCCGGCTCGAAAAAGAGATCGACACCTTGCGCTCGCGCCGCCAACTGCGTCGCAAGGAGCGCACGCGCCGCGCCCTGCCCGTCATCTCGATTGTCGGCTACACGAATGCGGGCAAGTCCACGCTGCTGAACACGCTCACGGCGAGCACGGTCGTCGCCGAGCAGCGCATGTTCGCCACGCTCGATCCAACTTCGCGCCGCCTGCGCCTGCCGCACGAGCAGGAGGTGATCTTGAACGACACGGTGGGCTTCATCCGCGACCTGCCGCCCGATCTGATCGCGGCCTTCCGCGCCACGCTCGAAGAGATCAGCGACAGCACGGTGCTCATCCACCTCATCGACGCCGCGAACCCGCGCTGGGAGCAGCAGCTTGAATCGGTCGAGAAGATTCTGACCGACCTCGAACTGAACAGCATCCCGCGCCTCGTCGTCTTCAACAAAGCCGACCTCGTCGAGCCGGAGATGTTGGACGCGATCCTGCGCCAGACCTGCGCGACCGGCTCTCGTACCTGCGTCGCCGTCTCCGCGACCGACCCGCGCTCCCTGCGCCCGATGCTCGAAGCCGTCGGCTCGCTCCTCGCGCGCGATCTCACCACCCGGCCGGGCGCGCACGACACAGAAGACGGGCGCGATGCTGAAGCTGCACATCCGGCAGGCGAGCCCGAAAAAGTTGTTAAAGAGAATGTGGGAGCGGTCGCGAAACCTTAGCGTGAAACGCCAACGCGCCGCTGTCAATAACGCCCGCCACAAACGGGCGGCACCGATCCGTTAATTCCGATGAACGCACGCAGACGCCGACTTAAATTCACCTCGCGCGTGGCGGACTCGCGCAACGCCGTCCTCGCGCGGCTGTCGCGCGTCGTCAACCGCTTGAGCCCGACGACGCAGTTCATCGTCGGCTTCGTCGTGCTCGTCACCATCACCACCCTTCTGCTCTCGCGCTCGCGCTCGCAGATGCCGAACGAGTACCGCGAGGGCGAGATCGTCAACTCCAGCGTCGTCGCGCCGACGGACATTCAGGTCGAGGACGTGACGGCGACCGCCACGGCGCGCGTGCAGAACCCTGCGGCGCCGCCCGTGATGACGCAGATCAGGCGGAATCAGATCGTCGCGCGCGTCGGCGAGCCCGTGACGCCAAAGATGATCTCCGAGTTCGAAGCGATCCGCCGCTACTCCAAGCGCGAGCGCGTGCCGCAGCACTTCATGGGGCTTTTTTTCGTCGCCGCCGCGCTCTACTGGGGCGCTTGGAAGTTCATCGAGCACCGCAGCCTGACGTCCTCGGGGCTTGTGCTCTCGCGTGGGCGGGCGTTCACGCTCGTCGCGTCGGCGGTCGTCGTCGAGACGATTCTGATACGCATCGGCGTCATCGTGGCGGAGAGCGTCGCGCAGCCACGCGGGACGCCGTGGAACGACGAGATGATCTGGTCGCTCGCGATCCCCTTCGCGTCGGCGACGCTGCTCGTCGCGATCCTGATGGACGTGCAACTGGCGCTCACCGCCGGCCTCATCACGACGCTCTTCGCCGGGCTGCTCGCGCCCAATAACGGCGTGCTCGTCGCCTGTTACGCGATGGTCTCTTCTTCGGCAGCGATCTACGGTACGGGGCGCTACCGCGAGCGGCAGTCGGTGACGCTCTCCGGGATGTTCGTCGCCGCGGTCAACGCCTTCGCCGCGCTCGCCATCCTGCTCGCCGCGCAGAAGCCTCTGACCATCGGCGCGCTGGCGCTCTCGGTCGGCTGCGGGGCGGTCGGCGGCGTGCTGACGACGATCTTCACGGCGGGCGGTTTGCCCGTCAACGAGTCGCTGTTCGGGATTCTGACGGACGTGAAGCTCTTGGAGTTGTCGAACGCAGACCTGCCCGTGCTCGGACAGTTGGCGATTCGCGCGCCAGGGACGAACCAGCACTCGCACGCCGTCGGGCAGTTGGCGGAAGACGCCGCGCGCGTCATCGACGCGAACCCGCTGCTGACGCGCATCGGCGCGCTCTACCACGACATCGGCAAGCTCGCCGCGCCGCAGATGTTCGTCGAAAATCAGTCGGGCGACAACCCGCACGACCGCCTGCGCCCGACGAACAGCGCGCGCATCATCATCAGCCACGTGACCTACGGCATCAAGCTCGCGCACGAGATCGGGCTGCCGCAGAAGATCGTGGACTTCATCCCGCAGCACCACGGCACGCGCACGCTCCACTACTTTTTGCGCAAGGCGCAGGCGCACTCGATCCACGGCGACCAGTTGGACGAGGCGGAGTTCCGTTACCCGGGGCCTAAGCCGCAGTTCAAGGAGTCCGCCATCATGATGCTCGCGGATTCGTGCGAGGCGGCGGCGCGGAGTTTGGCGCGACCCGACCCCGAAAACATCCGCACCATCGTCAACAAAATCTTCGAGGCGATCGTCAGCGACGGCCAACTCGACGAGTGCAACCTGACCCTGCGCGAGCTGACGGCGATCCGCGAGTCGATCGCGACCTCGCTCGTCGCCATCTACCACGCGCGCATAGACTATCCGGGCTTCAACCCGCCGCCGACCGGCATCACCTCGGCGCTCCCGCCGCTCCCCACGGCAGACCTCGACACCGAAGAGCGCGGCGTGACCTACGCCACCGCCGCCGAAGTTCCGATTAGCAAGGGAGGCGAGGTTGAAGACGAAGCGGTCACGAAGCCGTGACAAATAAACCGTGACAGGTGACAGGCACAGCCGGTGGAGGTCTTGCCTGTCACCCGTCACGGTTTGCCGTTTACGATCTGCCGCCCTCGTTCGTTGACCAAGGGGCTGAGCCGCCGTCAGTCAGCCTGTCAGCATACAACTCGATATCTTTGTCTAACATCCCACGTTCGACCTTGATCCTCTGATGGTCGCGAGTCTTGCTCAGAAGTGGGAGGGGTCATGTACAAAATAGTGAGTTACAGTATGAAAGAACAGGCTGCCTTTGTACGCAATGTTGAGTACATCGCATGGAGCAAATTGCCGAAGTTATTGTTCTCTTTCCTGGTCTTGTTAGTTACCAGCTATCTTCTTTCACGGACGGGCATCAGTCAGCCCGGCCTTACGATCTCTGCCATCTCCAGCAGAGAAGCACTGACCATGCCCCTGGCGATGGATGAGAACTATAGGCAGGGTGGCGAGTTCATACGTCAAGCGTCAGATTCAGGTGATAACGTATTGTTCGCTAAGGCTGAGGGCCCGTTCACACTTGGTAATAGTGCGCTGCGCATTCCCCTCACACCTGTTAACTCGACAACACCCGAAGAAGGACTACTCACCTCACGATTAGACACGCTGAAGCGTGGCAGAAATATTTACCTGGTCATTAGAGATTTGCACACTGAAGTGCAGCCGGGCATCCTTTATCATCTCTATCTCGATCTGCCAGTTGATGCCAAACCGCTTAGGGACGACCCGCACTTCATAGGGTTTCTAAACTTCTTTAATTCCGCCTATGGCAACTCCGCGTCCGACCAGTTCTTCAGTTACGACATAACTTCCGTCGCAAGAAAACTCTACGCGCGCAAGTTGCTCGGGAAGCGAACGACGCTGACGGTCTATCCTGCGAGTTCTGCTGTCACGGCATCCGCTCCCAAGATTGGTCGGGTCGAACTGTTAGAACAGTGAGCCGTCTGTCTCCATCGCGCTTCACACCACAGTGTTTCTCCAGTGCGGCATGCCAGCCCGCCTTTACCTTGCCATTCCAGGAGTCGTAGCCGCCGAGTGTAAACATTGAGTCGTGTCCTGGTTTGGAAACCACCTAGGACACGACCAAAAATTGTATTGACACGATCCTCTTCGGGTAATAGTATTCGCTCGCCATCATTCCTTATTCTCACTGGCGCTTCTTTCACCGCCACTTATTTTCTTCCGACCGCTTTCTAACCCTACGTTGACAAGGCAAATACTTCGGTGATCTTTGTAGCACCTTGTCAGGCTCATACTTTCCCCGGTTAATGGCTATGTTCATTGCTGGCTTCGGTATGTTTCTTCCTGGAGCCGTTGGTTTGCACAAGACATACGCCGTCACCTCGCCTGAGTCGTAGTCACCTCTCCGCCGGACAGTAAGCAGGTAAGGCGGTGGCAACAACTAAAGTCCCACACAAAAGGAGGCACCCTCAATGCCCAACGTTTCACGCCGCTCGTTCCTCTGGGGAGCTTCGACCATTCCCTTCGCCCTCTGGTTTGAGAAGTATGCGTCCGCTCAGACCGAACTCACGCGTTTCAACGTCACGTCGGCTCAAGGACAGGTGAGGCTTGCGCAGTACAGAAGCGCCGTCGGTCAAATGATGGCCGCCCCCGAATCCAGCCCGACCGGCTGGCTCTTCCAGTGGTACACGCATAACGTCCGTGGGGATAGGACGAAGGCGGCGGAACTCACGCGCATCTATCCCTCGTCCACACCGCAAAAGGCTTTGGCTACTGAAATGTGGAACACCTGCCAGGCGCACCACGGGGGAGATGTTGAAGATTACTTCCTCCCCTGGCATCGGATGTACGTCTTCTTCCTGGAGCGCATTGTGCGTAAGATTAGTAACGATCCCACATTCACACTTCCCTACTGGAATTACTCGAACAGTGCTGTCCCGTCCGGGCCTAGAATGCCCACGGCATTCATCAACCCGGCCGCGACGACCAACTCACTCTTCCGCTCGAACCGCAACACGATTGCCAACAACGGTCAGCCCATTGACCAGAACAGTCCCGGTGCATTAAACCTTAACGCACTTAGTCAAGTCTGCTACTCGCAACAGGGAGCCATCCAGGGCTTCAACCTTGCCCTTGATAGCGGACTGCACGGCACGGTTCACGTGCTGGTCGGCAATGGTCAGGGGATGGGTAGTGTCCCGTTTGCCGCAAACGATCCGATCTTCTGGATGCACCACTGCAACATCGACCGCCTGTGGGCGAGTTGGAATCGCGCCGGGCGTCTGAACCCGACCACCTCAGTATGGCTCGACAAACAGTTCATCTTCGCCGACGAATGCGGCGCTCGCGTGGTTGGCACGGTGCGGGACTTTAGGGACTTCGCGAGACTGAAGTACACCTACGACAGCTTCGCACCGGTTCCGGCCACTCTGGTGGGCTGCCCGCCGGTTTTGCTCTCGGCGGCGGCGACGCAGAAGCACGCCGACGTGCTGTCAGGCCCCGTGCGGCTCGGCAGTGCGCCTGTGACTGTCACCCTTGAGCCGACCCCTGGGATCGGGGCGGCGGCGGCTGACATCAGGCCGCGCGTGCGTAACTTAAAGACCGGTCACAGGCTTTTCCTGGTGATGAGAAACCTCCAGACCGACTTGCAGCCCGGCGTCCTCTACAACGTCTATCTGGAGTTGCCGGCATCGGCTTCAGCGCAGGCGACTAAGACTCGGAAGGTCGGGGCGATCCACTTCTTCGATGCCGAAGCAGGCCACACCGACCACGAGGACATGGCGGGCATGTCATCGAATAAGTTCTTCAGCTTCGACATCACCAACCTTGCGAGAACTTTGGCAAAGACCGGGCAGTTGAGCGCCAAGCCGCAAGTGACGATAGTACCGGCGGGGCACCCGGAGAGCAGCGCCCAGCCGGTTGTCGGTGAGATATCGCTCGTCGAGCAGTGATCAGCTGACGCGCACTGGAACGCAACTTAACTTAGCCGAGATTAACCCAAGGCTGACCCGCGTAATTCAGGGTCAGCCTTTTTCCCGTTCTTCTCCGTTGAAGCTTTACCCACAGCACGTCCCATGCGCGCCCATTGATACGGCGCGTCCGTAACCGTGGTAAAATGCAGGCAGCATATTTCGCCGACAGGACGGAAATTCTTTATGGAGTCTGAAGCAATCGCGAAGGTAGATAACGAGTTGCTCCGCCAACTCGATGATGAAGGAACAAGTAGCGAGCCTATCGTCGCCGTTGTGAGACTACACTCGGATGACCCGTCGCAGATCGTGCCCGTGCCTGAGCAGACTGAAAAGATCGCGCAGGAAGTCTTAGAGCGTGTACACCGGCGCGTGGGCGGCGGCGAAACCCGCCACAACATTTTCAAAAATCTCGGCTACTTCGTGGTCTCCGCCGATAAGCCGTTCCTGCGTGAACTCATCTCACAACCCGAGGTGGCTAATGCTGTCGCAAATGTACAGCCGGGCAGCACCTTCATACCCCCAGTGAAGAAGAGAGCCGTGCGACCAATCCGGCAAAAGGCCAATTCAGCAGGCGGGAAAAAGGGCAGGTCCCGCGTCGCGACACGAAAGACCGCCGGTAAATCCGTTAAGTAGATCAAATCAGACGACGGGAAACACGCCCACTCGCTTCACATACACGTAGCCCCAACGGATTCGCGAATCCGTTGGGGCTACGTGTATGTGAAGCGAGTGGGCGTGTTTCCCGTCGTCTGATTTGATCTACTTAACGGATT